>DATCTM010000029.1:0-11971 GCA_036567945.1 Vicingaceae bacterium | reverse complement strand
TCTTTTTCTGAGCTGGTATCTGCTTTTTTAGGCTTTTCCTTAACAACGTTCATTACCAATTCTTTAGTAACTTTATCTAATTCTATTTTAATGGTATCTCCTTCTTTAATTTTTGATTGAATGATTTCTTCAGCTAACGGATCTTCCAAGTATTTTTGGATAGCTCTTTTTAAAGGTCTTGCTCCGTAAGCAGCATCATACCCCTTATCGGCAATAAAATCTTTAGCATCGTTAGCCAAATCAATTTTATACCCTAAGCCTTGAATACGTTTGTATAAGCTTTCTAATTCAATATCAATAATTTTGAAAATATCATCTTTTGATAAAGAGTTGAAAATAACAACATCATCAATTCTATTAAGGAATTCAGGAGCAAAAGCTTTTTTCAATGCATTTTGAATAACACTTGCTGAGTGTTCATCAGCAGATTCCTTTTTAGCTGAAGTAGCAAAACCTACTCCCTGACCAAAATCTTTTAACTGACGAGCTCCAATATTGGATGTCATAATAATAATGGTATTTTTAAAATTGATTTTTCTACCTAAGCTATCTGTTAAAATACCATCATCTAATGCTTGTAACAATAGATTGAATACATCCGGATGAGCTTTTTCAATTTCATCAAGCAATACAATAGAGTAGGGCTTTCTTCTTACTTTTTCAGTAAGTTGTCCGCCTTCTTCATAACCCACATATCCCGGAGGGGCACCAACCAAACGAGAAACAGCAAATTTTTCCATGTATTCACTCATATCAATTCTAATAAGAGCATCTTCACTATCGAATAAATACCTAGCTAATACTTTTGCTAATTGAGTTTTACCAACACCTGTTGGTCCTAAGAAGATAAAACTTCCAATAGGTTTGTTTGGGTCTTTAAGTCCCGCTCTGTTTCTCTGAATAGCTTTAACTACTTTTTTAATGGCATCATTTTGTCCGATAACTTTATCATGGATTTCATCAAACATTTTAAATAAACGATCGCCTTCTGCCTGAGCTACACGCTGAACAGGAACTCCTGACATCATAGAAACCACTTCAGCAACACTTTCCTCAGAAACTGTTTCTTTATTGTTTTTAGTTTCTTCTTCCCATGCTGTTTTAGCATCTTCCAACTCTTTTAAAAGTGTTCTTTCAGTATCTCTTAGCTGAGCAGCTTCTTCATATTTCTGGCTTTTTACCACATGACTTTTCTTTGCCTTTATTTCATCAATTTTTTTCTCAATATCAATAATGTTTTTAGGCACTTTAATGTTGGTAATATGTACTCGAGAACCGGCTTCATCTAAAGCATCAATCGCTTTATCCGGCAAATGTCTGTCAGTAATATATCTATCTGTTAAGGTTACGCAAGCCTTAATTGCTTCTTCTGTATAAACAACATTATGATGGTCTTCATATTTCTCTTTAATATTTTCAAGTATCTGCATAGTTTCTTCAACTGTAGCAGGGTCTATTACCACTTTTTGAAATCTTCTTTCCAGCGCACCATCTTTCTCTATGTATTGTCTATACTCGTCAAGAGTGGTAGCACCAATACATTGAAGTTCGCCTCTTGCTAATGCAGGTTTAAACATGTTAGAAGCATCTAAAGAGCCTGTAGCACCTCCGGCACCAATAATGGTATGAATTTCATCAATAAACAAAATAATGTCGGGAGATTTTTCCAATTCATTCATCACCGCTTTCATACGTTCTTCAAATTGTCCTCTATATTTTGTTCCTGCCACCAAAGAAGCTAAATCTAAGGTTACAATTCTTTTATTGAACAATACTCTAGAAACTTTCTTTTGAACAATACGCAACGCCAATCCTTCTGCAATAGCAGATTTACCCACACCCGGCTCTCCAATTAAAATAGGGTTATTCTTTTTTCTTCTACTTAAAATTTGAGAAACACGTTCTATTTCTTTTTCACGACCAACAATAGGGTCTAGTTTACCATCTTCGGCATACTTGGTTAAATCTCTACCAAAATTATCCAATACAGGAGTTTTTGATTTGCTTTCTGAGCCTTTTGAAGGACTTCCTCCTCCGCCCATAAAACCTTTTCCGCTGTCGTCATCGTCATCAGATGAAGCTCCCGGGAATTCTGATTTTGGGTTAAAATCTTCTGACGAGTTTAATATCATAATTTCTTCTTTTACTTTATCGTAATTAACATCAAATTGTTGTAATGTTTGTGTAGCCACATTATCTTGGTCTTTTAAGATAGATAACAATAAATGCTCTGTACCAATTACATTACTTTTAAACAATTTGGCTTCTAAATAAGTTATCTTTAATACCTTTTCTGCTTGTTTTACCAATGGAATATTTAATAATTGACTAGGAATTCCTGAACCGGTTTTAGTAGAAAGTTCAATTTGTGCTCTCAAATCTTTCGGATTTACGCCTAATGATTCAAGAATTTTTACTGCCAATCCATTACCTTCTCGTATAATTCCTAATAAGAGATGTTCTACTCCGATATAGTCGTGCCCTAATCTCAGGGCTTCTTCTTTGCTATAAGAAATTACATCTTTAACTTTTGATGAGAAATTTGCATCCATATACTTTCTATTATATTTTACACCCTAAAATTAGGATTATTTCAAGTAAGTCAAAAATAATTATATACTAATATCTATTAAAAATATATAATATGTCTTTTTCAACAGAATTTTGTTAGTAAATAAGCGTTAAAAATTTGTCTTTAAAAAAGGCTTATTAGTACTTTCGGGAGTTCAAAAAATCAGTACTAATTAAAATGTAAATTACATGATAGAAGGCGAAAAAATTATTCCGATTAATATAGAGAAAGAAATGAAATCTGCCTACATTGATTATTCAATGTCGGTTATTGTGTCTAGAGCTCTTCCTGATGTGAGAGATGGTTTAAAGCCTGTTCACAGAAGAATTCTATTTGGGATGATGGAATTAGGAGTTAGATCAAACGGTGCGCATAAAAAATCAGCTAGAATTGTAGGAGAGGTGCTTGGTAAGTATCACCCACATGGTGACACTGCGGTTTATGATTCTATGGTGCGTATGGCTCAAGAATGGTCGTTGCGTTATAAATTAGTTGACGGACAAGGTAACTTTGGTTCTGTTGATGGTGATAGTCCTGCTGCAATGCGTTATACCGAAGCTAGATTACAAAAGATAGCTGAAGAAATGTTGGCAGATATTGACAAAGAAACGGTAGATTTTAGCTTAAACTTTGATGATACACTTCAGGAGCCAACCGTATTACCAACAAGAATTCCTGCTTTATTACTAAATGGAGCTTCGGGTATCGCAGTAGGTATGGCAACCAATATGGCTCCTCATAATTTAACTGAAGTTATTGACGGAATTGTTGCTTATGTAGACAACAGAGAAATAGATATAGATGGTTTAATGGAACACATAAAAGCCCCTGACTTTCCTACAGGTGGAATTATTTATGGTTACCAAGGAGTAAAAGATGCTTTCCATACAGGTAAAGGACGTATTGTAATGCGTGCAAAAACGGAGTTGGAAGAAACAGATTCAGGAAGGTTTAGAATTATTGTAAACGAAATTCCTTACCAAGTTAATAAAGCTGAAATGATTAAGAAAACAGCTGATTTGGTTAACGACAAGAAAATTGATGGTATTTCTGATATTAGAGATGAGTCGGATAGAAACGGAATGAGAATAGTGTATGAGCTTAAAAGAGAGGCTATTCCAAATGTTGTATTGAATAATTTATTTAAGCAAACAGGCTTACAAACATCCTTTAGTGTAAACAACATTGCATTGGTAAAAGGCAGACCGGTTGTGTTAAACTTAAAAGATATTATTGTTGAATTTGTTGAATTCAGACATGAAGTAGTAGTTAGAAGAACAACTTACGAATTAAGAAAAGCAGAAGAAAGAGCACATATTTTAGAAGGATTAATTATTGCTTCAGATAATATAGATGAAGTTATTAAAATAATTAGAGCATCTTCTAGTCCTGATGAAGCTCGTGATAATTTAATGGAAAGATTTAATTTATCAGATATTCAATCCAGAGCAATTGTTGAAATGAGATTGCGTCAGTTAACCGGACTAGAGCAAGATAAATTAAGAGCTGAATTCGAAAGTATTATGGCTTTAATTACAGATTTAAAAGACATTTTAGCTAACGAAGACAGAAGAATGCAAATCATTAAAGATGAATTGTTAGAAGTAAAAGCTAAATATGGTGATGAAAGAAGAAGTGTAATAGAATATGCCGGAGGAGATTTTAGTATTGAAGATATGATTCCTGATGAAACAGTTGTTGTGACTATTTCCCACTTAGGATATATTAAAAGAACTTCTTTATCTGAATACAAATTACAAAATAGAGGAGGAGTAGGAGCTAAAGGTTCTGCTACCAGAGATGAAGATTTCTTAGAAAACTTATTTGTAGCTACTACGCATAATTACCTATTAGTATTCACCGAAAAAGGTAAATGTTACTGGATGCGTGTGTTTGAAATTCCTGAAGGCACAAAACAATCTAAAGGTAGAGCCATCCAAAACTTAATAAACATTGAAACTGACGACAAAGTGTTGGCTTATATTAATGTTAAAGATTTGAAAGATGAAGAATACATTAATAACAACTTCATCATTATGTGTACTGAAAAAGGGGTGGTTAAAAAAACTACCTTAGAAGCCTATTCAAGACCAAGAGTAAATGGAATTAACGCTATTACCGTTAGAGAAGGGGATAGGTTGTTAGAAGCTAAACTAACAAGTGGTTCTGATGAAATTTTATTAGCACTTAAATCAGGAAAAGCAATTCGTTTTAATGAATCTACTACTAGACCGATGGGTAGAAATGCATCAGGAGTTAGAGGTATTAGATTAGCTAACGAAAAAGATGCTGTAATTGGTATGATAGCTATAAATGATAAGAGTAGAAACATCTTGGTAGTTTCTGAAAACGGATATGGAAAACGTTCTGAATTAGAAGACTACAGAGTAACCAATAGAGGTGGTAAAGGTGTTAAA
This sequence comes from Vicingaceae bacterium, assembly GCA_036567945.1. Lineage (GTDB taxonomy): Bacteria > Bacteroidota > Bacteroidia > Flavobacteriales_E > Vicingaceae > BRH-c54. The sequence continues at coordinate 6,982 of DATCTM010000029.1, read as the reverse complement.
ACCATTAACATTACTGATAAAACAGGTGGTTTAATTGCTATGAAAGATGTGTCTGATAATGATGATTTAATGATTATCAATAAATCAGGATTAGTGATTCGTTTGGCTGTTGAAACATTAAGAGTAATGGGTAGAGCAACTCAAGGTGTAAGATTGATTAACCTAAAAGGAAACGATAGTATTGCTGCAGTTGCAAAAGTTGAAAAATCTGAGGATGAAGATGAAGTGATGATTAATGAAATAGAAAATCCGGACGCTCCAATAGGTGATGTTGAAACTGATAATGGCAAGGATGTTGATATTTCTAACGATGAAGAATAAATAAATTGAAAAATAAAATATAAACAAATGAAAAAAATACTGATAACAGCTGCTGTAATTGTCGGGTCAACAGTAGTATTTGCTCAAAAAAACCAAGTACAAAGTGCTTTTGGTTTCATTAAAGCATTCGACAGAAACGGAAAATGCTCAGAATTACAAAATGGGTTAGAAGCTATTAATTCTTCTATTGAACATGAAACCACCAAAACTTGGGCAAAAACATGGTTGTATAGAGGACATTTATATTACAGTGTTTTATTGCCAACAACCGATCAAAACTGTAAAGACCTTTATAAAGAAGCTTTAGATGAAGCTACAGATTCTTACTTAAAAGCGTTGGTACTAAACTTTCAAGATCCTGAATTAAAAAAATTAGATTTAAACAAAGAGGATGGAAGTGATGTAATGAAGTTCTTCTCAGCTTTACAAAATAAAAGTAAAGTTGATGATGAGTCTTATACAGGCTTAATTTTAGGAATGAGAATGCCGGGCTTAGCAGGAGAATACGCTAACAAAGGAATAGAAAACTTCCAAGCTAAGGATTACAAAAAAGCACAAGAGAACTTTGGAAAATCTATGATGTTAAATCAACTTGCCGGAAAAATGGACACGGTAATGATGTTTAATACAGCATTAGCTTCTGAATATGCTGAAGATTATGAAGCAGCAAAACAATTGTACAATGCTTTAATTCAGTTGAAATACAATGTTGACGGTAACGGACCAAGTTTGTATCAATCGCTTTCTAGAATTCACAAAAAAGAAGGAGACAACGAAAAATCGTTATCAGTTTTACAAGCAGGAAGAAAAGCTTATCCAACCAACCAAGCATTGATATTTGAAGAAATTGATTATTACTTGCAAGCGGATAAAGCTGAAGATGCATTAACAAGCTTAAATACAGCTATTGAATTAGATGCCACCAATGCTTTTCTTTATTATGTTAGAGGAACTGTTCAAGAGAAACTAGAAAATAAAGATGCTGCTGTGTTAGATTATAAAAAATCGTTAGAATTAGATCCTAAACAACATGATGCAGCTTATAACTTAGGTGCTTATTACTTTAACAAAGGTGTTGATAAAATTAATGAAGCAAATGATTTGCCTTTAAGTCAATCTAAAAAGTTTGAAGCAATGAAAGCCGAAGCTAAAAAAGACTTTGAAAGTGCTATTCCTTATGTAGAAATGGCAAACAAGGCAAAACCGGAAGATGGCGATACAGCTACCATGCTAATTAAACTTTACACTCAAGTAGGTGAGTACGAAAAAGCAAAAGAATTAAAAGCGAAATACCAATAAGCTTTTTCAATTAAGTAATTTTAAAAAAAGAGGTTGTCTTAGCAGACAACCTCTTTTTTTTGTTGTAGTTGGAGGTATGATATCTTGTATATTAGAAAATGTAAAGTCTAATTGAATAAGCTTCATATTAAGATAAACTTATATTTATGTTAAAATTGTTTAATGCTTTAAAAATCTGATTAAAATCATTTCTAATTATGCAATAATTAATGTACTTTTGGTTGTACAATTAACCATTAAAACTATTTAATTAAAAATATTATGAAAACAGTTCTTCTTCCAACAGATTTTTCTGCAAATTCTAAGAATGCAGTCAATTGGGCACTTCAATTTTATCAAAATGAGCAAGTAAAGTTCATTTTAATTCACTCTTATTTTTCGCCTCAATCAGGCTCTAGTGCTGTAGTTTCTATTAATGAAATATTAAGAAAACAAGCGGTAGAAGATTTAACCAACTATAAAAAAGAGTTAGCAACTGCTTTTCCTGATAATAAAAATGAAATTCTTTTTAAAGAGGTTTATGGTGATGTATTGTATGCTATAAAATCTATTTCTGAAGAAACAGAAAATACTGAAGTAGTTGTTGGAGCAAAAGGAATGAGTGCTATGGAAGAAATTTTTATAGGTAGTAATACCTCTGCTATTGTTAAAGAAGCTGATGCACCTGTTTTTGTTATTCCGGAAAATGTGGTATATAAAGCAGTTGAAAAAGTTGCATTGGCAATAGATTTTCAAGATAATATGAATAGTGACTCTTTAGCGCCATTAAAAAATTTATTGGTAAATAAAAACGCTGCATTACGTGTTTTTTATGTGGAAGATGAAGATGGTGAAATAGAAGAAGCCCAACAAAAAAGAGTAACCGATGATTTAGAGTCAAAACTTAATCAAAGAATTGAAGTTATTAAAATAAATGAAGAAGACCCACTAAACGGAGTTCAAAAATTTATTCACTCACATAAAATTGATTGTTTAGTAACCATAAACCGTAAAAAATCGTTCTTCGAAAGTCTATTTCACAGAAGCTTTAGCAAACAAATAGCACTTCATACAGATACGCCATTATTAGTACTACACGATTAATCATTCACTTCTTAATAAAATTATATGATGACCATACTTTTACCTACAGACTTCTCTAACAATGCTAAAAATGCCATTTTTTATGCATTAGAATTATATAAAAATCAAGAAGTCAATTTTATATTGATGAATGCCTTTCATCCTACGCACGATGATATGGCCAATAGTATTACCGGTGGTTCATTAAATGATTTGTTAAGCCAAGCTTCTGAAAAACAGTTACAAGAATTAATTGCTGAAATCAAATCAAAAAAACAACTTTACAATAAAAAACATTCGTTTAGCTTTAAATCTGCTTATGGAAGTTTAGTAGAAATTATTGACACTTTTGTTGATAAACATCCTATAGATTTAATAGTAATGGGAGCAAAAGGAATGAGTGCGGTAGAAAAAATTGTTTTTGGAAGCAACACTTATGCAGTAATAAAAGAAGTAGATTGTCCTGCTTTAGTAATTCCTGATAAAGTTAGTTTTTCTTCTCCATCAACCATTAGCATTGCTACCGACTTTAAAGAAATTAAAAAGAAAAACATATTTGCTGTATTACAACCTTTGGTAAAGGATTTTAAACCGGAAATTACCGTGTTTAATGTAACAGAAGAAATGAAATCCATTGGTGCTGATGAAAAACAAATGGCTCAATCTATTGCTAACATCCTTGATGTAGCGGATATTAAAACTTCTTATTTTAAACATGAAGATGTAATTTACGGTACTAAAGAATATGTTAAACAACACAATACCTCTTTAATGGTACTAGTAAACAAGAAAAGAAACTTCTTTGAAGATTTATTTCACATTAGCTTTACCAAACAAATTTCTTTTCATGCCGAAATTCCATTGTTAATCTTACACGATTAATTTAAAAGCCAATTGTTGGCTATAAAAAATGGATTCTTTAACACAAATTGTACTAGGAGCAGCTGTAGGCGAAGCTGCTATAGGTAAAAAAGTGGGGAATTGGGCTATCCTTTGGGGAGCTGTTGCCGGAACTATTCCCGATTTAGATGTTTTAGCCTTTCATTTTACTGATAACATTACTGCTCTCGAAATCCACAGAGGGTTTACCCATTCGCTATTTTTCAGTGTGCTTTTTGCACCAATTTTTGGTTTTATCATCAGTAAAATTCATAGAAAGCTAAATGCTACCTGGAAAGATTGGACCTTACTGATGTTTTTAGGCTTTTTTACTCATGGCTTGTTAGATGCCCATACTACATGGGGGACACAACTCTTTTGGCCGCTAGATTATCGCTTGGCTTACAAAAATATTTTTGTTATTGATCCGCTATACACCATACCATTTTTGTTTTTCGTGATTTTAGCCATGTGTTATAAAAAAGAAAATAAAAAGCGTAGCAAATACAACAATTTAGGACTAATCATCAGCAGCAGCTATATGGTGTTAACGTTAGGATTTAAGTGGATAGGACATCAACAATTTACTACAGCCTTAGCTAAACAGGAAATAGACTACCAAGCAATAGCCACCAGACCTACACCTTTAAACGCCATACTTTGGGGAGCAAATGTTCAGCTTAAAGATGCTTATATTATTGGTTATTACTCATTGTTTGACAAAAGCGATATTCAGTTTAGTGAGAAAATTCCTAAAAATCAGCACTTGTTAAAAGAGGTGCTTCACGAAAAGAAAGTACAGCAATTAATTAAGATTACCGAAGGTTGGTATGCTGTTGAGCAAAATGGCGACACGCTTATTTTTAAAGATTTGCGTTTTGGTCAGAATGATATTAACAACATAAAAAGCAACTTCGTTTTTAGTTTTGAATTGTTTTATGATGAAAATGGTGAATTTCAAGCCATAGAACAAACTAAAGACATTAGAGATGGCAAACTACTTCTAAAAGCCTTACTTACCAGAATTAGTGGGGTTTAATTCATTAATAATCTTATCTAAAATAAATAAACTCTTTACTTAATCATTAAGTTTATCCAAATCTCTACGCACTTTCTTGGTAGGGCGACCTTTAATTCCTAATATTTTATTCTGATGTTGCTGCTGCTGAATTTCCTCTAATAGTTGTAAATCTGCTGCGGTAGTGGTTTCCAATAAGTATTGATTCACTAATTTAGCTCCAATACGTGATTTAGGAATATCCAACACCTTAAAACTTCTCCAAATAGGAATTGTTTTAATACTAATTTCATCGCCAACAGCAATAAGCTTACTTGGTTTTACAAAATCACCATTAAGCTTCACTTTTTCGGCATCGCAAGCTTTTGTGGCTAATGTTCTGGTTTTAAACAAACGTACCACCCAAGTATATTTATCTATTCTCATGGAAGCTGCCAGTTAAATTCGTTAAACAACTTAAGCCAATCTTCAGGAAAATCAGCGGTAAAAATCATTTTTTGGTGGGAGAGGGGGTGTTCCAATTCAAGCTGTTGAGCATGTAAAAACAAATAATTACAATTAAATTGCGTTTCATACATACGGTTATGAAATCGATCACCATATTTATAATCGCCAACTATGGGATGATTGATTTTATTCAAATGCTTACGCAATTGGTGCATACGTCCGGTTTTAGGAAATAACTCCATTAAACTATAACGTGATTTAGCGTAAGGATGAACAGGAATATCCAACTCAACAGAAGATACAGTTGTATAATGGGTTAAGGCTGTTTTATAAACACCGGTATCATCATTTTTTACAGGAGAATCAATTTTTCCGGCAGGCGGACTAAAACCTCTAACAATGGCAAAATATTTCTTTGTAATACAATTATTGGTAAATAAAGCCTGAAATGGAGCTACAAAAGATTTATCTTTTACTAAGAGCAAAATTCCCGAAGTTTTTCTATCCAAACGATGTACAGGGAAAAGTGGAAAACCTAATTGTTGTTGTAATATTTCCAACAAAGTTGTTTCCGTAATGTTTCTGGCGTAATGTGATTGATGTATGAGAAAATTATTAGGTTTGTTTACAGCAACCATATAATCGTCTTCAAAAACAATTTCTATGGAATCAACTAAGGGCTGTACAGACGTATTCATTATAGGAAATAAGACTAAATGATGTTCGTTTGGATATTAAAGTTCTTTTTTTACATCGTTAACAGCTTTTTTTGATTCTTTTCCAACGTATTTTATCGGTTTACAAGCTAACATAACCAACATTAGGGTAGTTAGTAGCATAAATTTGAATGTTGTTAATCTTAATTTCATGGGATGCGATATTAGGTGAGTAGTGTATTTCCAAAATTACACATTTAAATCCATGCATTTCAAATAAAGAAAAAGGAGTATAGTTAACTAAATTAGTCATTATCCTATCATTTCTATTTAACATAATATAAATTATAGGACTTTCTAATAAATCTCGTAATAGCCGTATTGCGACTATTTACACATAATATCAGATATAATGTCTTTAGACTTATATCGATAGATATTATGTTAAGAGATTTATGACTCACAACCTTAAAATTACAAAAAGATTTTTGTTTGTTTATTTACATATAACACCAAATATATATGTTAAGAGATTTAAGGCTTTACACCCAGAAAATTACAACAAGCTTTTTGCAAATTTTATAAACTGTGTAGATACAGGAATGTATGCTTCAATATTTTCTTGTGCAAACATCGGACTACCACAAGCTACACTTCCAAGTAGTGGAACTTTTACTGTTTGTGCATTATCGTTAATTGATTTTTTGAGTTCAAACTCATTTAACTGCAATTTTCCTGTGTCTTTTTTACTAAGGACTCCTTTATTTATTAAGGACTCTAAAATCACCGATACCGATCTTGGCGATTTATAATTTAAGTCAATCATTAACTCCCTAATGCTTGGCATTCTTCCTAACTCTATTAAAAAATTTCTAATAGAACGAATGGTTTCTAATTCTTTTTTTGTAAACTCATTAAACATACGCAAATATACACTTTGTATACATACAGATACATACAAATAAAGATATATTTATCAACACTTTATAAACAAATAATGATAATTAACTCTATTAAGGAAAAGTTAGATTTAAAAAGGTCGGGTAAATGCAAAGTATTCATAAACACCTCTGAGAAAATAAAAGATAATAAATAATCAGCTATAATTTATACGGTTTGTTAAAAACAAAAAAACCTAACAACATGAAAGTTATTAGGTTTTTATTAGCTTGTGATCGCGAAAGGATTCGAACCTTTGACCGTCTGCTTAGAAGGCAGATGCTCTATCCAGCTGAGCTACGCGACCTTTCCATAAATTAAAAAAGGCACTGAAGCCTTTTTTAGTCGGGGTGGCAGGATT
>DATCTM010000028.1:0-39003 GCA_036567945.1 Vicingaceae bacterium | reverse complement strand
CAAATACCTGTATCTATACTAGGGAAAATGTTTAAGATTAATTTACTTCCTTTAAAATCGTTTAATGTTTTAGTACTTAAATCGGTTGCTACTAACTGAAAGTCTTTTGCTTGCGAACCAACAGATGGAAGTGTTCCACTGGTGTTTATTTCGTCTCCTTTAAATTTTATCTTTGCCATGTTGTTTTTAAGTTTTGGTTTCTGCTAAATTAATGGTTTAAAATATCTTTCTTTTAAAAGGCAATCATTTTATTCTTAAAAAAACCTAACACCATTCTCATTTTTGGAATTAGCCTTAATTAATAGTAACTTTGCCTGAAACCAAACAAAAAAGATGATTCTCAATTTAATTATCACTTTTCTTTTATCATATTTCTATCGCTGACTTTTCTTGATGTACTTTATTTAAATTAATTCTAAAAATTAATAATCAAGACAAACAATGGAAATTTTACTTATAACACCACAAACAGGAAAACACTCAATTTTTAATGACAATAAAATTGTCAACTTTTTATACGAACATTTAGATCAATACGGAGATGCCAAAGAAGCTATCCAAAAATGTATTGACTATGTATTTACACCTAATAAGGGTGGCTTAATTTTGTTAGCCATAGAAAATAACGAAATTGTGGGAGCTACCATCATCAACAAAACAGGGATGAGTGGTTATATTCCCGAAAATATTTTAGTTTACATTGCTGTAAACAAAAACCAACGAGGAAAAGGCGTTGGAAAACAAATCATGCAAAAAGCCATAGAAAACACGGATGGCGATATTGCATTACATGTTGAAAAAGATAATCCTGCTAAATTTTTATATGAAAAAATGGGATTTAGTAATCCGTATTTAGAAATGCGTTTAAAAAAATGATCACCGACAACGAAATTGTTCTTTTGCGTAAAGAACTGCATCAACATCCTGAAATTTCAGGAGAAGAGTTTGAAACCAAAAAAAGAATTATTGCTTTTTTTGATCAGCTCCAACCCGACCAAATGGTACATTTAGGTAAAACGGGCGTTGCTTTTGTCTTTAACGGAAAAGCTCCCGGAAAAACAGTAATGCTTCGTTGCGAACTGGATGCATTGCCTATTCAGGAAATTAATTCCTTTGATTACATTTCTAAAACTGAAGGAAAAGCTCATTTATGTGGACATGACGGACACATGAGCATATTAGCTGCTGCAGGTAAATATTATAGTAACAATCGACCTGAAAAAGGAAGAGTGGTATTGCTTTATCAGCCTGCGGAAGAAAATGGTGAAGGTGCTAAAGAAGTATTGGCAGATACTAATTTTAAGCAAATTGAACCTGATTATGCTATTGCTTTACACAATGTACCCGGGTACAAAAAAGGACAAATAGTATATAAATATGGCAACTTCACTCCTTCTGTAACCAGTATTATTATTAAGCTTACAGGAAAAACTTCTCATGCTGCCGAACCACACAAAGGCATTAACCCTTCGTTGGCAATAAGTAAAATAACACAACAAACGTTAGCCCTTGCCAGAAATATTGAAGATGACGAACATTACACGGTTATTACTCCCATTTATACACACATAGGAAGTAAAGCTTACGGTACTTCAGCAGGATATGGCGAAACGCATTTTACCATAAGAACACTTAGTAATGAACGGACAAAAGAACTTACTGACAAAATAAGTGTTTTAGCTGAAAACATTGCCAAAGAAGAACAATTAACCATTGCTATTTCTTTTACAGAAGCTTTTGAAGCCAATGAAAACAATCCTGAAATAGTTGATATTATTAAACAAACTGCCACAGATAACAATTTTGACACGCTAGAAAAACCATCTCCTTTCCCTTGGGGAGAAGATTTTGGACTTTTCACTACTATATATAAAGGAGCAATGTTTGGATTGGGATCGGGTGAAGATACTCCACGACTTCATAATCCTGATTACGATTTTCCGGATGAAATTGCTCCAATAGGAACTGCTATGTTTATTAATATAGCCCAAAAATTATTAACTTAAAATGGATGTTACCTCAACAATAGAAATAAGTAAAAGCGCATATCAAAACAACCTAACATTTATACGTTCGCTCATTGGCGAATCTTGTATTTTCTCATCTGTAATTAAAGGAAATGCCTATGGACATGGCATAGAAACTTTTGCTCCAATGGCTGAAGAGGTTGGTGTAAATCATTTTTCTGTTTTTAGTGCTTACGAAGCACATCGCTTTAAAAAAGTAAGCAATGGAAAAAGTACTGTAATGATTATGGGTGTTGCAGATTCTACACAGGAACTGGAATGGACAATCAATCTAAACATTGAATTTTTTGTATTCGATTTAGAAAGATTACAAAAGGCTGTTAAAATTGCCAAACGACTAAAGAAAAAAGCCATTGTGCACATAGAAATTGAAACGGGTATGAACCGAACAGGTTTTTGTGTAGATGAACTAAAAGATGTTATTCATTTTATTGAAGACAACAAACAACACTTAGATGTAAAAGGGTTGTGCACTCATTTTGCCGGAGCAGAAAGTATTACCAATTACTTTAGAGTAAAAAAACAAATTGTTGTTTACAATAGGGTTTACAAATTTTTTAAAAGTAATAATATAGATTTCAGGCAAAAACATTTAGCGTGTTCAGCTGCTATTATTAATTACCCTCAAACTATAAACGATTTAGTTCGTGTGGGAATAATGCAATACGGTTTTTGGCCTAGCAGAGAATCGCAAATGAAATACTACACTAAAAATAAAATCAACACTAATCCTTTAGAACCTTTAATTACCTGGAAAAGTTATGTTATGGGAACAAAAGCTGTAGCGGTTGGAGAATACATCAGTTACGGTACAACAGTGTTGGCCGAAACAGATATGAAAATTGCTACTATTCCTGTTGGATATGCGCATGGTTTTAGTCGCTCATTAAGTAATCAAGGAAAAGCAATTATAAGAGGACATCGTGTAGATGTAATTGGTTTTGTTAATATGAACATGATGATTGTTGACATTACTAATATACCTGAAGTTGAAAAAGGGGATGAAGTAGTTTTGATTGGTCAACAAAATGGAATTACTATCTCTGTTAACTCTTTTGGAGAAATGAGTCACCAATTAAATTACGAGCTACTTACCCGTTTACCCGAAGATATTCCCAGAAAAATTATAAAATAATAGAATTATGGCTTTTATAGAACTTTACAGAGATAAACTAAAAAAGAACTACAACTACCTCGATAAGCTTTTTAAGTCGAATAATATAGAATGGGCTGTAGTAAGTAAACTATTATGTGGCAACGAGCTTTATCTTAAAGAATTACTTAAATTAAACATTAAAGAAATTTGTGATGCTCGTGTAAGTAATTTGGTAAAGATTAAAAAGCTTGCTCCTGAAATTGATACTGTTTACATAAAGCCTCCGGCAAAAAGAAGCATCAAAAAAATAGTTCAATATGCTGATGCTAGTTTTAATACCGAATTTGAAACTATAAAATGGCTTTCGGAAGAAGCTGTTAGACAAAATAAAACCCATAAAGTTATTATTATGGTAGAGTTGGGAGATTTGCGTGAAGGCGTTATGGGAAACCATTTAATGGATTTTTATGGTTCTATTTTTAAATTACCCAACATACAAGTTACAGGAATTGGAACTAACCTTAATTGCTTACATGGAGTTTATCCATCGGAAGATAAAATGGTACAATTAAGTTTGTACAAACAATTAATTGAAGCCAAATTTAACAGAAAAATACCTTGGGTTACAGGTGGAACAAGCGTGGTAATTCCAATGTTATTAATGAAACAATTACCTGCCGGAATCAATCATTTTAGAGTGGGTGAAGCCTTGTTTTTTGGTAACAACTTAATTACCGGAGAAACTTTTGAAGGCATGGAAACCGATGTTTTTAAACTCTATGCAGAGATTATAGAAATAACCGAAAAACCTATCAACCCTACAGGTGCTATGGGAGAAAATCCCAGTGGTGAAGAATTTGAAATAAATCCGGAAGATTATGGTAAAACACATCACAGAGCTATTATAGACTTAGGTGTATTAGATGTTGCCAACTCAGATTTAATTATCCCCGAAGATAAAAATATAACTATTGTTGGTGCCAGTTCCGATATGTTGGTATTGGATATTGAAAAATCGGATAAAGATTACCATATTGGTGATTTAATTTCTTTCCGACTAAAATATATGGGAGCATTAAGGCTTTTCAATTCAGAATATATTACCAAAAAAATAGTTTAAAAATAAAGCCCTTGAAATTTTTTTCAAGGGCTTTAGGCTTACTAACTCTATCTAAATTAACTATGAAATTAATTTACTCTTTAAGACAAAACTTACCAGTTCTGCCGTATTTTTAACATCTAATTTTTTCATCAAATTTCTTCTGTGCACCTCAATGGTTCTGGTAGATAACTTAAGTTTTTCTGCAATCTCACTACTTTTAAATCCTTCTGTAATTAAATCTATAATTTGAACTTCTCTATCAGTAAGGTTATTTATTTCATTATTTTCTTTCTTTTTATCTTTATTCATTAAGCTGTTAATCATAATTGCAGATACATCGCTGCTATAATAAGGTTTACCTTCTAAAATGGTATTAATTGCCGTAGATAAATCCTCTAAGTTGGAATCTTTTAATACATAACCGTGAACTCCAACGTCTATCATTTTTGTGATGTAAGATTCTTCACTGTGCATGGTTAATGCTAAGATTTTAATTTCAGGATGGTTCTGTCTAACAATCTTTGCTACCTCAAAGCCATCTAATTCAGGCATGGTAATATCTAACATTACTACATGAACTTTATCAGCATTTTTATCAATATACTTTATCGCTTCTACCCCATTAGAAGCTTCTCCAATTATTTTAAAATTCTTATTTCTTTTAAGAATTAATTTAAGTCCTTCTCTAATTAATGTATGATCGTCAACCAGTAATATATTAATTGTTTCCATGTAATTGTTTTTGATTATTAGTCTTGTAAAGAATACGACAAATTTAGAAGTACCTAAAACAATTAACAATGTAGTTAATACTGAAAGCAACTACGTATAAATACTTAAAGTTGAAAATGCCCTTTTATCGTTAGATTTTATCTACGACCACCTTATAGGTTGGATCTTCCATTACATTAACATCAATTATTTTGTCGGCATTTTGAAGTAATGCTCTACAATCTGCACTTAAGTGTTTTAAGTGAATTTTTTTACCTACTTTATGGTAACGTTCTGTCAATTTATTTAAGGCCTCAATAGCAGACATGTCCACTACTCTACTTTCTTCAAAATCTATAATTACTTCATCAGGGTCATTTAGCACATCAAATTTTTCATTAAAAGCAGTTATAGAAGCAAAAAATAAGGGGCCATAAATTTCATAATGTTTCACTCCATTTTCATCAATATGTTTTCTTGCTCTAATTCTTTTAGCATTATCCCAAGCAAAAACAAGTGCGGCTATTATTACTCCTATAATTACCGCTAATGCTAAGTTATGCAGGAAAACGGTAATTAAAGTAACCATTATCATTACAAAAACATCAGATTTAGGCATCCGTTTAAATGTTTTTAAACTTGCCCATTCAAATGTTCCGATAGATACCATAATCATTAAACCGGTAAGTGCTGCCATGGGCAATTTTTCAATTAAATTAGAACCAAACATTACAAAAACTAATAACATAATAGCAGCTACAATTCCTGATAACCTTGCTCTTGCTCCTGAAGAAATATTAATTAAGCTCTGACCTATCATAGCACAACCACCCATTCCTGATAAAAATCCTGAAAAAACATTGGCAATACCTTGTGCTACAGCTTCTTTATTTCCTCTTCCTCTAGTTTCAGTAATTTCATCTACAATGTTTAAAGTAAGTAAACTTTCAATTAATCCAACACCTGCAACAATTGCTGCATAAGGAAAAATCAACAAAAAAGTATCTAAATTTAACGGTATTGTAGGCATGTGTAATGGAGGAAAACCACCTTGTACAGAAGCAATATCTCCAACAGTACTTGTATCTATATTAAAAAAATAAACTAACCCAAAAATTACCAAAATAGCTGTTAATGCAGCCGGAATAACTTTGGTAAGTTTAGGTAAGCCCCAAATAATGAACATAGATAACAATACCAATCCTGAAAAGGTAGCTAATTGCGTACCTTGCATCCAAGGTGCATTTGGGTCTGTGCTATCTGTGGTAAATTGGTTTAATTGAGACATGAAAATAATTATTGCCAAACCATTTACAAAACCAAATATGACAGGATGCGGAACTAAACGCATTAATTTTCCTAACCTTAATACACCTACTAATATTTGTAAAATTCCGGCAAGAATGGCTGTAGCAAAAACATATTGGGTAATTTCATCTATTGTAATGTCTGGATTTTGTTGTTTTAAAACAGCTATAAGTCCAACAAAGACAACTGCAACAGCTCCGGTAGCTCCTGATATCATTCCCGGACGACCACCTAAAATGGCTGTTACTAATCCCATAACAAATGCTGCATACAAACCTGTTAATGGAGATAAACCTGCTAAAAGTGAGAATGCAACAGCTTCGGGAACAAGTGCTAAAGCAACTGTTAAACCGGATAATACTTCATTTTTATAATCTACTTTTTGCTTTAAATCAAATAAATTGAAATACTTCTTCATTTTTAGTTAGGTTTTGTGAAAAAAGGTGCAAAAGTACCTTTAATAAATTCCTCAAACCAAGTAAAAAATGAAAACTTTACCCCTGATTTTCAAACTACCTCAAGAAATTCTTAGCATTTAATTCGTTGTAGTCTTTTCGCCACTGAAGGGCAGCTTCTAAATAAATGTGTTCTAAAACAGGTTTATCGTCTGTTAGGAGTAATGCATCATCAAAATTCATATCCATTTCATATATCATTTTATGAATAATTTGTTGCTTCGCCTTTAATTCATCTTTTCCACACATAAATAACAAATTTCGTTGATGTTCTTCTCCGTCTGTTGCAATTAAATGAACATCAAAAGCAGTATGTTTTAACGTTGTATATAAAGAACGTGCTGCTCTTCCTTTACTTCCATTTATAAACCCATAAAAATTAACCACTAACAATCCATCGTCTGTTAATTTATGTTGAATGTCGGCAAATGCTTCCTTAGTCATTAAATGAACCGGAGGTGTTTCGCTATGGTATAAATCGTAAATAATTACATCGTATTTTTTATCAGTTGTACGGATATAATGTCTGGCATCATCTATAATTACTTCTACAGCTTTATCAATATAAAAATATTCTTTTGCCAATTTTTCAATACGAGCATCTATTTCTACAATATCAACATCATAACCATTACTAATTAACTGTTTATATACGGTTCCTCCTCCCATTCCCAACAATAATGCTTTTTTTCCATTACTGTAATTGTTAATGTTATACATTAAAACATCTACATAATTCCACAAACTTTCGTTTGGATTATTTCTATCCATAATGGTTTGAGAAATGTTATTTACCATTAATTCTCTATATACTTTTCCATTGGGATATTGTCTATCCATTACTTTAATATTTCCTAATATTCCTTCAGACTCAACAATAACTCCGGGAGTTTTATGTGTTGAAAAATTAAAAGAAATTAAGGCAAAAAGTGTTACTACTACTACCTTAACATCAACATTTTTTGAAAAAACAAATAAAATAACAGCTGTAAGTATAACCAACACACCATAAGCATATAAAGTGTTGGTAATACCGTAAGTTGGCAACAAATAAAACCCCACTAAAAAAGTAGAAAATATACCTCCTAAGGTAGATACCGCATAAACTGTCCCACTGTTTTTACCCGATTCTTTTGCTTGAGAGGTTAATAAATTAATTAGCATGGGCGAAACGGCTCCAAATAACATTAACGGAAGAAATAAAAAGCACATTAAAGATACTATCGTTCCGGTTATTAATGAAAAATTAATAGTAATTGGTAAAATAAAGTTACTGATTATTGGAGTTACAGCAAGCAATAAACCACCAATTAACATTAGCCAAGCTACTACTTTAGTATCACTCTTTTTTGAAGATAAATACCCACCAAAATAATACCCGGTAGTTAATGCTGTTAAGGTTATTCCCAACACTGCTGCCCACACATAAATAGAAGTTCCAAAATAAGGCGATAAAATTTTAGCACTACATAACTCTACGCACATTACCGCTCCACCTTCTACAAAAGCAAGAAAGAATAATAGTATTGAAAGATTTTTTTTCATTATATTAATTTTTGTTGCAAATATACGTTTTGTTGTATTCCTAACAACTTTGATAACTCACTTAAAATTAACAAAATAATTATATTGTTTTTTAAATTTCATACTTAAATTAAGTATTTTTGTTAAAAATTTAAATAGAACTACTTATAAAACTAACTAAATGAGAAACCTAATAACTACTATACTTATAACTGTTACTTCTTCCTTTTTGTATGGTCAAACCGAAGTATCTAAAATTGTTGAAGAAGAACAAACTCAAACAGTAAGTAGTATTTCTTTTGCTAAAGAATTACCAAAAGAAGGTACTTACCAAATTATTTATAAAGCAACAGAAAGTACCCCAACTATAACTAATGAAATATTATTTACTGTAAACGAAAAAAGAAAAGCAGAAGAAGTGGAATACATTATTGTAGATGAAAACACCAAAATTAAAATCCTGCCTTACTCAATAATCTATGCAAAAGACTTTACTCCTGTTGCTACTTATATAACTGAATAATCCTAAAAAACACCTTTATCCATATGAAAAAATTATATTTATTTATACTTTCATCTTTCTTAACTACCACTTTTGCTTTTGCAGGTGGTGCTTGTACAGGAAATGCTACCAACACCACTTGTGCTAGTAATACTCCCCTAACACCCGGTGCCGCCTGTGTTAATGGTACCACATGTGGTGGTGGATCTGGATCTGCTGCGTCATGCTTTACCGGGTCTACTTGCTCTTGGTATTCTTTTACTGCTACAGCAGCCAATATGTTTGTAAATATTGATGTTACAGCAACTGGTGGATGCCATATTCGATCAAATGTATTCAGTAGATCTGGGGCTTGTTCTGGATTAACAGATATTTCTTGTCAAACAGGAGCTCCATTAGACGATTTACATTCACTTTCTGGGCTTACTATTGGGAATACTTATTATATTCAAGTATGTTATGCAGGAGGTGGTCCTTGTGGTGACGGTGCTAATTTTTGTATTAATGTTGGAGAGCCGGATCCACCTTGTGATCAATGTTCTACACCTTGCGGAACTGCATCAGGATATCCAACTACCCCAACTACTGCAACTGTTGTAGCTGATTGCCAAACTTCACCTTTTGCACCTGAATTACAGCCAAGTAGTGCAAATACCTTTTGTTATTCTTTTCAGGCAACTGCTACTAGCGTTGACTTTAATGTAATCATTACCTCCAACTGTGGAGGCGGTAATGTAACAGGGTTTTCATGGTCTTTATATAATGCTACTTGTGGTGGTGCAATTCAAACAGGAACTTTATCAAGTTTAACATTTTCCGGTTTAACCGTTGGTAATGATTATGTTTTCTGCTATACCTTTACAGTACCGTCAACTTGTACACACTCTCAACATTGTCCGTATTTTGTGGGAGCAACTGTACTACCAATTAAGCTATTAAACTTTAATGCTAAATATGAAGAAAAATCTGGAAATGTAATATTAGATTGGAAAACCATCTCAGAAATCAATAACGATTACTTTAGTGTAGAAAAATCTATTGACGGAGAAAACTTTGAGGTAGTAAGTATTATTGATGGAGCCGGAAATTCTTCTGAAATTAGATCTTACAATTCATTAGATAAAAATCCTTATGTTGGTACTTCTTACTACCGATTAAAACAAACTGATTTTGATGGTAAATTTGAATATTCAGACTTAGTGCCAGTTAAAATAGAAGATGTTATTTCTAATCCAACTGTATATCCTAACCCGGTTACCAATAATGGCGTGTTAGAGTTTAGTACCAACTCAACAGAAGTTACTATTGTTACTGTTTATGATGTATCAGGAAGGATTGTTTTGAGTAATCAACATTTGACTAATAAAGGCATAAATAAAATTCAATTGGAAACAAGTGAGTTAACTAATGGCATGTATTTCATAAGTCTGAAAAATGGAAATAGTAAAACGAACTTAAAGTTTATTAAGGAGTAAGTTGTTTTTTTACCGCTGAGACACAAAAACACAAAGGTTATTCTGTAACGTCTTTCATGTGAAGCTATAGCAAAAACAGGAATCTTTATTATTGATAACGAAAGTGATTCCTGATAATTTTTTCATACTTCAAAAATTTCAGGAATGACGTGAAAAGCAGGTTTGTGCTTTATTACACTTTCCCTTTAAATAAATTAAAGCTTTACCACTACTACTCAACAAGTTTCTTCTATAATGACATAAGCGTAAAGAATCCCTAATCTCTACCTTCGGTCTTCCTCCTCCCTCCTTAAATGTTCATAACGTGTTAAAAATTAACATAATAATTACCCTATTTTTTTAAAAAATCATTTTTTATACGTATTTTTGTCAAATATTATAAGTATTACTACTTACTAAAACTAACTAAAAAAATGAAAACAACAATCCTAACCTTAGGTTTTGTGCTGTCTTCGAGCTGTGTATTATTTTCACAAAATACTACTAAAAATAATTCAGTAAACGAAAATAAACCCATTTCAGATTCCATAAGTACAAATAAGCAAACCAATCCTTCTACGCAAGAAGTTGATTCTAAGCAAATAACTACCGAAAAAACTAACGACCCAACAACAACTGGTTCTGTAAAGAAAGTTATTAATGGTAAAGAAGTTTATGTAAAAGAAACTGAAGTTAACGGAATTAAAAGTTCTGTTATTTACGAACCAAAATAATTATATCATTTATTTTTTTTACTTATTAGATAAGTATGTCTATTAATTTTTAAACTTTTAAAAATGAGAAAAGTATTACAACTATCCCTATTAATTATATCCCTTTTAACTGCTGAATTTATTTCAGCTCAGTGTACAGGAATTAATGCTGGCACTCCAAATTCTACAGCATCTTGTACTGATTTTGATGCTGTAACACCTATTTCAGGAAGTTCTCCGTGTGCAGGAGCTGGGCATGGAGGTTCTGGTTCTGTTAGAATAATTCGATTTTGCACAAATAGTACTGCAGAATGTTTAGTTTTTACCACAAGTGGACTAAATGCTTCAGATGGAATTGCCTATTCAATATACTCCACCTGTACTGGTTCAGGAAGTTTAAGTGGTTATGTTAGTGGTAGCGCATCTTGTGATGGAAACACCTCAACATCAACATACACAACATCCGGAGTAACATTAGCAGCTAACACTTGCTACTACTTAAGGGTTTGGACTAAAAATGCTCCTACATCTTCAGCATCAACTTGTATATATACTCAAACACCTCCTCAAGATGCTTGTTCAGGTGCAGTTCCTATTGATGCAACTCCTAGCCCCTCTGATAATTATTGTACAACTCCTGGTCCTACTGCTAATACACCAACAATTACTCCAGGTGATTTATGTGCTGGTTCACTTGAAAATACAGCTTGGTATTCATTTACTGTTCAAAATACCGCTGATGTTGTTTTGACTATTGCCAATATCGTATGTTCTGGTGGTGGAGCTGGTTTTCAAATTGGGTACTTTACAGGTTCTTGTGGAAGCCTATCTAATTTTGGATGTACTTCTGGATCTGGTGGAACCGTTACTGTAACAATAACAGGAGCAACAGCTGGACAAACTATTTATGTAGCGATAGATGGAAATGCTGGTGCGAATTGTACTTTTGACATCAGTGCAACTAATACTGTACCTTTACCAGTTAAATTAACCCATTTTGATGCTTTATTTAATGACAATACAAAGGATGTAGTTATTAATTGGATTACAGAATCTGAAATCAATAACGATTACTTTACCGTAGAAAAATCTATTGACGGAGAAAACTTTGAGGTAGTAAGTATTGTTGATGGAGCTGGAAATTCTTCTGAAATTAGATCTTACAATTCATTAGATAAAAATCCTTATGTTGGTACTTCTTACTACCGATTAAAACAAACTGATTTTGATGGTAAATTTGAATATTCAGACTTAGTGCCAGTTAAAATAGAGGATGTTATCTCTAATCCAACTGTATATCCTAACCCGGTTACCAATAATGGCGTGTTAGAGTTTAGTACCAACTCAACAGAAGTTACTGTTATTACTGTTTATGATGTATCAGGAAGGGTTGTTTTGAGTAATCAACACTTTACCAATAAAGGCATAAATAAAATTCAATTGGAAACAAGTGAGTTAACTAATGGCATGTATTTCATAAGCCTGAAAAATGGAAATAGTAAAACGAACTTAAAGTTTATTAAGGAGTAAAAAGTATTTATCCCTTAAAGTTAATATTAGAAGACCTGATTTACTAGCCAAGTAAGTCAGGTCTTCTTTCTTTAGTCCTTTTATAAGCTTGCTCTTCTCTCCATTGTTCAATTTTTTTATGATCTCCACTAAGTAGTACATCCGGCACCTTTATTCCTTTATAATCTTCCGGACGAGTATATACCGGTGGCGATAATAACCCATCTTGAAAAGAATCTGTTAAGGCAGAAGTTTCATCACTAATAACTCCCGGTACTAACCGAATAATAGCATCACAAACTATTGCTGCAGGTAATTCTCCTCCTGTTAATACATAATCTCCAATAGAAATTTCTTTGGTAATATAAAGTTCTCTTAATCTCTCATCTATCCCTTTATAATGCCCTGCAAGAATAATAAGGTTTTTATATAAGGAAAGCTGATTAGCTGTTTTTTGATTAAACGTTTCACCATCGGGAGTCATGTAAATTATTTCATCATACCTTCTTTCTGCTTTTAATTTTTCAATACAATCTGCAATAGGCTGAATTTGCAGCACCATTCCTGCTCCACCACCAAAAGCGTAATCATCCACACTTTTTTGTTTGTTGGTTGAATAATCCCTCAAATTATGTACAACAACTTCTACCAAACCTTTTTCTTGAGCTCTTTTTAATATAGAAGCACCAAAAGGACTTTCTAATAATTCAGGTAATACGGTAATGATATCTATTCTCATGAGTAGAAAATTTATAAAGTAAAAAGTTCATAAAGTTACGCACTTTTCACTTTATGAACTTTATAAACTTTCTACTAAAAAAAACTATTATCTTTGCTCCATCACAAAACAATAAACATGGACAATAATAAACACTGGACAAAAGAAGAAATTTTAGCAATCTACAACAAACCCTTAATGGAGCTAATTTACGAAGCAGCCACTGTGCATCGTCAATATCACGACCCGTTAAAAATTCAAGTAAGCAAACTTATTTCTATAAAAACAGGCGGTTGTCCGGAAGATTGTGGTTATTGTCCGCAAGCAGCAAGATACCATACCAACATAGAAAAAAATGATTTAATGCCATTAGATGAAGTATTGGCTAAAGCAGAGGCTGCAAAAGCTACGGGGTCATCCAGAGTTTGTATGGGTGCTGCTTGGAGAAATGTACAGGATGGAAAAGATTTTGACCAAGTGATAGAAATGGTAAAAGGCTTAAGTGCTATGAATATGGAAGTTTGTTGTACTTTAGGAATGGTTACCGAAAGGCAGGCTAGCAGATTAGCTGAAGCAGGTTTACATTATTACAATCATAACATAGATACTTCTGAGGAATATTATAAAGAAGTAATTTCTACAAGAGGGTTTAATGATAGAATTGAAACCTTAGAAAACGTTAGAAAAAGTGCTTTAAAAGTTTGTTCTGGTGGAATTATTGGTATGGGAGAAACTGTTGATGATAGAATTGGTATGTTAATGGGCTTACAAAAACTAAGTGAAGCTCCTGAATCTATTCCGATTAATGCACTGGTTCCTGTTGAAGGAACTCCTATGGAAGAGCAAGAAATTGTTCCTATTTGGGATGTTGTTAGAATGATAGCTACTACAAGAATTGTTTTCCCAAAAAGTACTGTAAGACTATCTGCTGGAAGAATGCAAATGAGTAAAGAAGGACAGGCATTATGTTTTATGGCGGGAGCAAGTTCTATTTTTGCAGGAGATAAATTGCTTACTACTCCAAATCCGGGAGATAATGAAGATATGCAATTATTTAACCTGTTAGGGTTAACACCTTCTGAAAAGAAAAAAGACAATACAGGAAAAGTAAAAATCAGAAAAGATAATCCATTGCCAATTTCTGAAGAAAAAATAAAATGGAGTCGTCCCGGACATATAATTGAAAAAAACAAACAGGCTGCCGAAAAAGCCAAGGAAATAAGAAAAGTGTTAAAATCTTAATGTTTTAAATAGTTTTCTGCTTCTTTATCAATATAGTTTCCTCCCTGAGCAACTAAGTTTATTGCTTTTGCTACAACGCTTTTGTCGCTTTCTTTGAGCATGTAACCGGAAGCACCTGATTTTATCATATCTTTAATATAACTCTCTTCTAAATGCATGGTAAGAGCTATTATTTTTAATTCCGGGAATTTTTCTTTTATTAGTTTAGTTGCTCCTATTCCATCTAGCTTTGGCATACTAATATCCATAAGGATAATATCAATGTTTTGAGCATTTTTTTCTACATACTCAACAGCTTCTAGTCCGTTTTCTGCTTCGGCAACAACATTAAATTCAGGAACAGTTCTAAGCATTAGTTTTATTCCATTTCTAATTATTTGATGATCGTCTACTATTAATATGTTTATCATTTTTATATGTTTTTATTTTGTTTATCAATTGTC
Organism: Vicingaceae bacterium; assembly: GCA_036567945.1. GTDB lineage: Bacteria > Bacteroidota > Bacteroidia > Flavobacteriales_E > Vicingaceae > BRH-c54. The sequence goes on along the minus strand of DATCTM010000028.1, from coordinate 24,199 downwards.
AATTCAAAGCTGATATAGTTAAAACCTTTGATTTACGCATCTTATTTATCAAAAAAACTAACCGGAACAACAATGTTAATTTTCGTACCATTTTTAATTTTCTCATTTATCTTAAAGGTTCCGGAAAGATAATCGAGTCTTGTTTCAATATTTTTTAGTCCTATACCTTTACTGCTGTTATTTTTAAGATTATTAAATAAGCCTACTCCATTATCCTTTACTTCAATATATAATAAATTGTTCTCTAAATTTAAGTTTATTGAAGCTTTACTAGCTTTTGAATGTTTTAAAATATTAGTAATCAATTCTTGAACTACTCTATACAACGCTTTTTCTTGTTCCCCTTCGAACCTTATCCCTTCAATATTATGATTAAAAGTGAAAACTAAAGATTTATCAAACATATTAACATTATTAATGGCATCATCTATTGCTTGAGCTAATCCAAACTGAGCTAAAACCCTTGTCATTAATCCATGAGAAACATTTCTCGCTTCTTGGATTGATGCTGTCAACAATTTCATAGAATTTTTATAAACATCTAAAATTGGTTCATCTAATTTTTCCATATCTTCTTGCAATGAACTTAAATTCATTTTGGATGCTAATAATATTTGCCCTAACCCATCATGTAATTCTTTAGCAAAATTTTCTTTTTCCTTCTCCTGAGCATCTATTACATCTCTAATTCTATTTAGTTTTACTTGTTTTACTTCAGTAATATCTTGTTGTACATTAATAAAATAAGCTACTTTATTATAAATATCTCTAATCGGAATTATAGTCGAGTAAATCCAATAAATAGAGCCATCTTTTCTTTTATTTCTTACTTCACCACTCCAAACATTTCCTTTTAAAATAGTCTCCCACATTTCTTTAAAAAACTCTTTAGGATGAAAATTAGAATTAAAGATTTTAGTACTAGCACCTATCAATTCTTTTTTTGAATATCCTGATTTTTTAGAAACACTTTCGCTCACATTCATTATTTTACCTACTAAATCAACGTAAATAACATTTGTTGTATAGTGCAATGCATTTTCAAGATCAATGGCTTTTTGTATGGCTTCATTACTTTTTGTTATATCTGTTATAAAAGCAATAAAATACCCTTGTTCATTTCCACTTTCAAGTATTTTTTTTACAAAAATTTTACAATATAATATTCTATTTTCCTTATGAGGTATAATTTTTTCTACTATAATACTTTTTCTGTTGATACCATCTAACTTTTTAATTTCTTTAATTGTTTTATTATTTTCGCTATATTGTAGTGTTTCTAAAATTGAACTTTCAAGTAACTCTGACTTAGTAAATCCGGATATAGCTGTCATTCTTTTGTTAACATCTATTATCTTAAAATTTTCATCAAACAACACAATTCCATCATTAGAGTTATTAAATATATTTCTGTAATTTTTTTCTTGTTCTACTAATTTAGCCTTAGATGTCTCCAACTTTTTTTGGGCATAATGTTTTTCAGTTATATCTTGAGCATTAAAAACAATTCCTTGTACAACATTGTTTGTTAATTGATTATTTAAAGTAAAATTTATAATTCGTGTTTCACCATCTTTATTTATAACTTTTACCGTACTAGAATCATTACTTCTTAAGTACTGAGTAGTTTTATAAAAATTTTGTTTAACTTGTTGAATATAATGTTCCGGAACAAAATCAACAAAAGATTTCCCTATCATTTCATAAGAATTATACCCTAAAATGCTTTTAACCGATTCAGATATGTATTGCATTATACCATTAACATCAACAATTCCAATAACTTCGTGAGAACTTTCTACTAAAGTTCTAAAGTACTTTTCTTTCTCTACTAAGCTTTTTTGCCATTGCTCTCTTTCCACTATCGTTGATAATTGAGTAGAAACAAACTCTAGCAATTCTAAATCACTATTGCAAATTGTTTTTGATGTGCTGTAAGACATAACCGTTAAGGCTCCTACCACTTTCCCTTCATTTCTTATAGGAAACGAGACTAATGATTTTGGTACAGTTCTGTGAACCTTTAATCTATTTCTTGATATTATTTCATGTAACTCACTTTCATTTTTAATTATAGGTGATTTACATGAAATAATATACTCAAAAAAACCATTAGGATTAAATTCTTGTTCTATCTCAAATTCAATTTTATTATTTTCTCCATCAGCATGAACCGGAAAAAATATAGTTTTTTCTACTTCATTAAAAAATGAGATATAAAAATTAGATACACTAGTCACCCTCCCAAGCATTTTATATAAATACTCAGAAATAGTGTTAATGTTAATTGTTCTTCGTTGCGACTTTTTAGCTACTACATAAGCTATTTCTTTTCTTATTTCCTCATTAATAGACTCTGTAATGTCTCTACCAAACAACCTAATTTCTGTTGGAACACCATTTTCATCATAAATCAATTGAGCATTTACTTTAGCATGAATTAAATCTTGATTCTTTTTTACAAAAGTTAAAGGAAAATTTTCAACTTTTTTATCTTCAAAAAGTTTTTGATGGAATTCTTTTCGTTGACTCAAATCAAAATAAAAAATTTCCGGTGATTTACCTATTAAATCCTCAGGTTGATACCCTGAAAACTTGAATGCAGAAGGTGATGCTTCAATTATTTCATTTCCATCATTAGTAATTTTTGTTCTAATAAAAACATCTTGCAGTTCATTAATTATATTTTTATACTTTTCTTGTTCTACAACTAAATTAGTTTCATAAAGTTTTCTTTCGCACTCCCCTCTCAAGCGAGGTGTGAAAATAGAAAGTACTTGTTTCATGTCTTCTTGTTCTTTTTCATCTATAGGCTTGTCATCCATTAATACGACAGCTCCTACAGGAACATTTTTTTCATTATGTAATAACATGCCAACATAGCTTTGAACATCATATTTCTTTAATTCAACATCGTCCGGAAAAATGGTTTGAACATTTTTTGGAAATATGCAAAAATGTTCTTTTAATAAAACTTCAGTTGGAGAATTTTCTAAATTACAAACAATATCGTCTAATTGTTCATTTTTATTCATAAACACAATAGAGCTAATCTGTTCTAAGCTATTATTGTATGTACCAATAAAACAGTATGTCATTTTAAACTCTTCTATAAAAAATTTAGCAAGGTGTTTAAAATATACACCTCCATAACTTACATCTAATTTATTTTTCACGAAATCTGCATATCGTTGCATTCTTTTTTCATGAATAACTAATCCTATAGTATTGCATATAGAGTTTAATGCATTTATTGTGGTATCATAATAAAAAGTTTCATCTTTTAAATAAAGCGTTAAAACGCCATAACAATTATCTTTATAATTAATCGGAAAGGAACAAATATTTTTTTCTATAAAAAGTACATTTTTTTCTCTAACTCTTTCCACGCTATTCTTAAACTGATGGGCTACCGAACACAATGCTGCACCACAAACACAATCTTTCTTTTTTACATATCCACATTGCTGAAGGACTGCTGTATCTATATTTTTATGGGCAACAACCCTCATGTATTCATTATTTCTTTTCAAAAATATTATTCCTTTATTCAAAAAACCTAGTAATTCTATTTCACAAACAATAACGTCTAAAGATTTTATCAAAAAAGTATCAATGTCTTTTTCTTTCGTTGTAATTTCTAATAATTTATTTATTACTTTTTGAAGCGAAAAATTAGCTTGTTCTATCATTTAATTTTTTATCAATAATTATTGTTATAAAGTTACCACTCAAGTAAATTTGTTTTTTACGGCTTATCACTTAAATTGCTCCTATTTATTTAAGTAGAATTACTTAATCTAAAATGTGTAAAATCCACTTATAATTTATTATTACGCTTACACTAAAAACCTTACTTTAGCCATACAAAATTGGTAAAGCTATCAATAAACAAAAAAATGTTTGACCACAATAAATTTATAAACGAACGCATTAATAAAAGTAAATCTGAAAATGCTTTTAGAACACTTAAGTATAATAAGGATTTAATTGATTTTTGTTCTAATGATTATTTAGGTTTTGCTAAAGAAACAACAATTCACCATATAAATAACAATACATCTGAACTCCTAAATTATGGAGCAACAGGTTCACGATTAATTTCCGGAAATTATGCGTTAACCGAAGAAACAGAAGCTTTTTTAGCCAACTTTTATAATACTCATGCTGCTCTAATTTTCAATTCGGGCTACAACGCTAATATTGGGTTCTTTCAATGTCTGCCACAAAGAAACGACACTATTATTTACGATGAATTTATCCATGCTTCCATAAGAGATGGAATAAGGCTCAGTAATGCAAGTAATTTTTCATTTTCCCATAATAACTTGGCTGTATTAGAACAAAAACTAAGCAATGCCAAAGGGTTACTTTATGTGGTGGTTGAGTCCGTATATTCTATGGATGGTGATATAGCTCCACTAAGCGAAATAGTTGCTCTTTGTAAAAAATACCATGCTGCACTAATTGTAGATGAAGCTCATGCTGTAGGCATTTTTGGTAATGGAAAAGGATTAGTGAGTGAATTAAGTTTAGAAAATGATGTTTTTGCTCGAATTGTAACCTTCGGAAAAGCTTTTGGTGTACATGGTGCAGCAATTTTAAGTAGTAATGAATTAAGAAATTATTTAATCAACTTTTCTAGAGCTTTTATTTATACTACAGCTTTACCGCTTCATAGCATTATTACCATAAAAAATGCTCATGAGTTTTTACTTCAAAATTTAAATAGAATTAATACATTAAAAGAGTTGATTAATCATTTCAGAAGTTTAACTTCAAACTTAAAACTTGAAACTTTAAACTCTTATAGTCCTATACAATGTATCATTATACCCGGTAATAATGAGGTTAAAGCAATGGCAGATAAACTACAACAAAATGGTTTTGATGTAAGACCTATACTTTCTCCAACAGTTCCTAAAGGACAAGAACGTTTAAGAGTTTGTTTGCATAGTTTTAATTCAAAACAAGAAGTTGATAACCTAGTAAATACATTAAAAATATAATTAATGAATTATTTTATAAGCGGAATAGGAACCAATATAGGTAAAACAATAGTTTCAGCTATTTTAACCGAGGCCTTAGAAGCCGATTACTGGAAACCCATACAAGCCGGAGATTTGGAAAATTCAGATACTAATAAAGTAAAAAACCTTGTTAGCAATAAGAAATCTATTTTTCATAAAGAAGCCTATTGTTTAACTCAACCCATGTCGCCACACGCTGCTGCTAAAATTGATGGGATTGAAATAAATTTAAACGATATTAAACCGCCTACAACCAACAATAAGCTAATAATTGAAGGTGCCGGTGGATTAATGGTTCCTTTAAATGATAACACATTGATTATTGACTTAATTGAAAAAATACCTACCGAAGTAATTTTAATTTCTCAAAATTATTTGGGAAGCATTAACCATACATTGTTGAGCATAGAAAGCTTACAAACTCGAAATATCAACATAAAAGGAATTATTTTTAATGGTGAGGAAAATACAAATAGCGAAGAATTTATTTTGTCTCATACAAAGGTTAACTGCTTAGGAAGAATAAAACAACACACTGTTATAAATAAAGAGGTAGTTTTGTCTTATAAAAACCATTTTCAATCACTTTTATGAGTAAGCAACATGTTAACGTAATAATAATTGGAGGTGGTGCTGCCGGTTTTTTTGCTGCTATCAATATTGCCGAACTTCACCCTCATCTTTCTGTTGCTATTTTAGAAAAAACTTCTCACTTATTAAAAAAAGTAAAAATTTCTGGTGGTGGAAGATGCAATGTAACACACGCTTGTTTTGAGCCTAAAGGACTTAGTAACTATTACCCTAGAGGAGGAAAAGAATTGTTAGGTGCTTTCTATCAATTTCAGCCACTTAATACTATTGAATGGTTTGCATCAAAAAATATTGAATTAACAACTGAAAGTGATGGAAGAATGTTTCCTGTTTCCAACACTTCCGAAACCATAGTGAATTGCTTTTTACAACTTGCTAAAAAGCATAAAATAGCCATAATTACTGAAAACAAAGTAGAAAAGATTTTACCCTTAACTAATGGTTTTGAACTAACCACCAACAACGGAGAATTTACAGCAGAAAAAATTGTAGTAACCGCAGGAGGTTTTAACAAAGCAGAACAATACCAATTCTTAACCGATTTAGGACATAGCATTCAACCTCCAATTCCATCTCTTTTTACGTTTAATTTACCTCAACACCCCATTTGCGAACTTCAGGGAATTAGTGTAAACCATGTAGCTATAAAAATTAAAGAAAGTAACTACAAAGAAGAAGGTCCGTTATTAATTACCCACTGGGGAATGAGCGGTCCGGCAGTATTAAAACTAAGTGCTTGGGCAGCTCGTTTTCTGCAAGAAAAGAACTATAACTTTACTTATTTTGTTAATTGGTTACCCAACTTATCGGCAGAAGAAATTACAACACAATTAACCGATTTTAAAACTAAGGTTGCCACCAAAAAAGTAAGCAATGCTTTTCCGTTCGATTTCCCTAAAAAACTAACACTATATTTCTTGCAAAAAGCTACTATAGATGAACACCTCAATTGGGGAGATGTTTCTAAAAAACAACTTCATCTTTTAACCAACATCTTAGCTGCAGATGAATATTTCTCTAAAGGTAAAACTACTTTTAAGCAAGAATTTGTTACCTGTGGAGGCATAAAACTTAATGAAGTCAATTTTAAAACCATGGAAAGTAAACTGCACCCCAACTTATTTTTTTCGGGAGAAGTATTAGATATTGACGCTCTTACTGGGGGCTTTAATTTTCAAGCAGCATGGACTACTGCATGGATTACTGCTCAAAATATATAGATAGTTTCTATCTTGTTCATAAACATTTCATTTTAAAATTTTGCATTTTAAAATTTTGTTATACATTTGCTGCGTTATTGGTTTTCAGATTTAAAGTCTGGAATTAATAGGGAATCAGGTGAAAAACCTGAACTGTACCCGCAACTGTAAACTCTGTAAGTTTTTACATTTTGCCACTGATTAACCATCGGGAAGGCGTAAAAATAAGGAGAAAGTCAGGAGACCTGCCATTAACAGAAGTGTTTCACTTCAACATGCTTTCGGGAATAAAGGCGAAGAATATTTCTAACAAAAATTTCTCTTCACTTTATTTTTTTTCAAAACAAGTTAACCAACTACTGCATTTATGTATTTGATTGGCTTGAGTTAAATTATTTATTAACCTCATTAAAACAAAAAAAGATGATGAGAAAAAAAATGAAATTGGCAAGCTCAGCTTTCCTCGGATTGATGTTATCCGCAACTTACATCAACGCTCAAACCGTTTCAGATTTTGAAAATCTAAACTTATCTACTAACAGTTATTGGAATGGCTCCGACTACAGCGGAACACATATTAATGGAGCTTTTCATAGTACTTTTAATAGTGGAACTGCTATTTTCCCTAATGTTTATGATACCGCATGGGGAGCTCCGGGATATTGGTCGGAAGGTTTTTCCTACTCTAATATAACCGATAGCTCAACCTCTGGTTTTGGTAATCTTCATGCCTCTAAAGCAGGAAGTGGCTATAACAACTCTGATAATTATATTGTTGCTCAAAATAATGCTGTTATTCACCTTTCTGGACTTGCTCAAAATAATACGGTAACAGGTGTATTTGTTACCAATAGCACTTATGCTGCCAACAGTATGAGAGATGGAGATGCTTTTGCCAAACAATTTGGAGGTGCTACAGGCAATGATCCTGATTGGTTTTTATTGACTATAAAAGGATACTCCAATGGTAATATCACTACCGATAGTGTTGATTTTTACTTGGCAGATTATCGTTTTGTTGACAACAACCAAGATTATATTGTTAAACAATGGGAATGGGTTGATTTAACTTCTTTAGGCAATGTAGATAGTTTAATTTTTACATTAAGCTCATCAGATACTGGACAATGGGGAATGAATACGCCTGCTTTTTTCTGCATGGATAATTTTAATGACCAATTGGTAAATGTTAATGAATTAGCTGAAAACAATACCGTTACATTTTATCCCAATCCTACCAATAATTTTTTAACTATTGCTAGTGAGGTAACGCTAAATTCAATAGAACTGGTAGATATTACAGGTAAAACCATTTTAGTTGAAAATAACTTTATTGATAAAAATTATATCATTGATTTAAGTGCTTTTGCTAACGGAATTTATTTCGTAAAATATAGCTCTGAAAATCAAACTGCCATTAAAAAAGTAATTAAAAACTAAATAAATCATGTCAATTCCAAAAGCCATATTTTGTTGGAGCGGGGGTAAAGACTCAGCTTATTGTTTACACAAAGTGTTAGAAGAAAAACAGTTTGATGTAACGTATCTTTTAACTACCATCAATCAAGATGTGAAAAGAATTTCTATGCATGGAATTCGCGAAGAATTGTTAGACAAACAAGTTGAAGCTATCGGAATTCCTATTTTAAAAGTAGGTCTTACAAAAGCCTCGAATGAAGCTTATGAAAAACAAATGGCTTTAACCTTACAAAAAGCTAAAGAAGAAGGTATAGAACACGTTATTTTTGGAGATATTTTTTTAAAAGATTTACGAGTTTATAGAGAAAATAACTTATCAAAAATAGGTATGAAGGCTGTGTTTCCTTTATGGAACACAAACACTACTGATTTAATTAATGATTTTGTAGCAAAAGGTTTTGAAACCCTTTTATGCTGTATAAATGATGAATTTTTAAACCATAATTGGTTAGGAAGAAAAATTGACAACACTTTTTTAGAACAACTCCCTAAAAATGTTGATGCTTGTGGCGAAAATGGCGAATACCATACATTTTGTTTTGCGGGACCAATCTTTAAAAAAGAAGTTAAGTTTTCTACTCACGAACTTGTTTATAAACCATATATGGTTAAAACTACAAGTGATGGTTCTCTCCCCGAAGATGGTTTTGAAAATGGCTTTTGGTTTATTGACTTAATTCCAAAAAATTAACCCTATGAAATTTTACCTTTACATAATACTTATAATCAACCTATTATTTTTTAGCAACAGTATAGTTGCTCAAGGACCTTATGCTCCCGCTGTTGGTCAGACAGGAACAACAGCTATCCATAAAGATTCATCTGTTTTTGTGGCTTGGGCTACTAATGCCACCATTGGAAGAGGTTGGCAAAATATTGCTGATACTTCTTTAGGAAAAACTACGGCCGGAACAGTAACTGATGTTTTAGGAAAATCAGGAATAGGAGGAGTTGTTAGTCTTGGTGATGGCGGAAATGCTATTTTAACTTTTACAGCTCCCATTAAAAATGGCTCAGGAGCAGATTTTGCCATTTTTGAAAACTCATTTGACGGACAATTTCTAGAACTCGCTTTTGTTGAAGTAAGTTCAGATGGTATCAACTTTTTTAGATTTCCTGCTCATTCGCTAACTCAAGACACTACCCAACTTGATAATAATGCTAATATGGACGCTACTTATATTCATAACTTGGCTGGAAAATATCGAGCTCAATATGGAACTCCTTTTGACTTAGATGATGTTGATGGAATTTTAGGCCTAGACGTTAATAATATTACTCACGTTAAAATTATTGATGTAGTCGGAAGTATTAATCCAACTTATGGCACTTATGATGATGAAAATAATATTATTAACGACCCTTTCCCTACTCCATTTCCTACCGGTGGTTTTGATTTAGATGCTGTTGGTATCATTCATCAACAACCAACCAACATTAATGAAAATGAACCAATAGTCAACCAAATTTATCCCAATCCATTTTCAACTAATTTAACCTTAGAGTTAAACATCAACACTGATTATAGCTATACTATTGTTGACATGAATGGTAAAACACTTTTTAAAGAAACAACATCACCAAACAACAATACTATTAATACAACTAACTTAGAAAAAGGAATTTATTTTTTAAAAATTATTGCCAACAAACAAGTATCAACACATAAGATAATAAAACTATAACACACCTGCCAGCTATATAAATGAAATTAATAAGCGTCATATTTACCCTGTTTATTGTTCAAAATACCTTTGGACAATTACTGAATGACACTATTAAATTTGAACCTTTTGTTATTGAAGAATTAGCAGTATCCGCCACTTACAAAACAACCAACTTAGATGCTGTCACCACCAAATCTGTTGAAAATTTAGCTCAACTGTTACAAGAGAATTCTACCATTTTTATTAAATCTTATGGCTCAGGTTCCTTAGCCTCCGTATCTTTTAGAGGTACCGGTGCAGGCCATACACGTGTGTTGTGGAATGGCATTTCTTTAAATTCCCCCATGAACGGGCAAATAGATTTTTCTTTGTACCCTACTCCATTTTTTGATAAAGTAGAGCTCCATTACGGTGCAAGTGGACTAATTGATGGTAATGGTGCATTAGGAGGTAGTGTAAACCTGCAAAATTCTTTACCCAATTTTAATGATTCAACAAAATCGGTAAAATTGAACTACAACTATTCAATAGGCAGTTTTAACAAACAAATTCATAGTGGAAAAGTTGCATATTTAGGAACCAACAATTGGTTTTACGAAACACGAATATTACATTCCGAAGCAGATAATGATTTAGTGTATTATAACTTTTCCAAAAAAGAAAATCCTGAAGAAAAACTGCAAAATGCAGCCTTAAAACAATACGGATTTCAACAAGCCATTTATAAAAAAATAAAAAACCAAACCATCGGCATAAGGTTTTGGTATTTCAATAGCGATAGAAACTTACCCTCAACCATGTTAGTAGAAAAAAATGATGAAACGCAACAAGATGAATCTTTTCGTTTGTTAATCAATACCACTGGTTTTAAAAACAAAATCTCTTATAAAATAAGCTCAGCTCTTATTCATGACAACTTAATTTACAACAATAAACTTATTGATATCAATTCAAAAAATAACAGTCTTTTAATTGATAACCATGTAGATGTCAATTATTTTATAAACGATAAAATTACTTTTTTGAATAAAATTAATATAAGACACGAACAAGCTAAAGCAGATGGTTATAATAGCGAGCACAAAAGATTCAACAATAGTTGGCTAACAGGTTTTTCCGGAAACTTTAAACGCTTAAATTGGACTGTCTTTAATAGAATGACTGTTGTTGATGATTGCTTCAAACCTTTAGCTCCAAGTATTTCATTAGGTTATCAACTTCCTAAATTAGAAGATGTAACACTAAAAGCAGCTATAGGAATAAACCACAATTACCCAACTTTCAATGATTTATATTGGACACCCGGTGGAAATCCTAATTTAAAACCAGAAGAAGCTAAAATGAGCGAAGCAGGAATAAAATACCATAAAGCTTTTGGAAAGACAACCATTACCACAGAAAACACTTTCTTTTTTGCTCATGTCTCCAACTGGATTTTATGGCAACCAAGTACAGGAAGTATTTGGAGCCCCACCAATTTAAAGAAAGTAGAAAACAAAGGTTTTGAAAGTACATTAACCATCAAATACAAGCTCAACAAAGTTGATTTAAGCATCAGAGGAAATTATGCTTACACCATCTCAAAAAATATTGATTTACCTAAAAATACTGATGATGCTCTTTACAAACAATTAATTTATGTGCCTCAACATCAATTCAATACAAACATAAAATTAACATATAAAAATACTTCTTTAAATTACGGTTATTATTACACCGGATTAAGATACATTAGCACTGATAACAATTGGTACTTACCGGCAAATTATATTTCTAACGTCTCTATTTCTCAAAATATAAAATTAAAAGCTACCACCTTTAATTTGCGTTTTCAAGTGAACAACCTTTTTAACCAAACCTACCAATCTATTGCTTGGAGACCAATGCCACTAAGAAACTACATGCTAACCTTAGCTCTAAATTTATGAACAAGTTTACCTCACATATCATTGTTAGCTTAACATTATTAATATTAACTTTTTCTTCTTGTAAAAAAGAAGAATTTGGTCCGCAATGTAAAAACTGTGAGGAAAATGCCATTACACCTTCTATTCAAAATGATGTGATTATTGTTAATGAAGGAAATTTTGGTTTTGGAAACGCAACGCTTACCCTGTACAATTCTACCGACAAAAATGTGCATAACGGTATTTTTCAGCAAGCTAATAATTACCCATTAGGTGATGTAGCCCAATCTGCTTATTATTTCAATGAAAAAATAGTAGTAGTAGTGAATAATTCCAATAAAATTGAAATTATTGATAAAGCTAATTTTATTTCAATAGCTACCATTACAGGTTTTGACTCTCCTAGGTATTTTCTACCTATAAATTCATCAACAGCTTATGTAAGTAATCTCTTTTCTAATAAAATTGACATTGTAAACTTAACGAACAACTCTATCTCAGGAAGTATCACAACCAGCTCTAATTGGACAGAAGAAATGCTTATTTATAACGATACTGCTTATGTTTGTGATATGAGCAATAACAAATTAATACTCATTAATACAACTAACCATCAAATTATTGATAATATTTCGGTAGGAATTCAACCAAATAGCTTAGTACTAGATAAAAATAATAACATTTGGATAATGTGTGACGGTGGTTTTAATGAAGCTAATGCTCAATTAATAAAGTTTAATCCAACCTTAAGAACTATTGAACAAACTTTGGTATTTGGCAATATTAATCACTCTCCGTCAGATTTAATAATTGATAACTCAAAAGAAAATTTATATTTCATTAATAATCATATTTTCAAAATGAATATCAATGATACGTCCTTACCAACATCAAATTGGGTTTCCAATAATGGAGAGGTTTTTTATAGCTTAGGTATACACCCAACTACTCAAGAAATTTATGTTGCTGATGCAAAAGATTTTGTGCAAAATAGTACTATTTCTGTTTACAAAAACAACCAACAACTTTCCCATCAATTTCAGTCAGGTATTAATTCCGGGTACATTTTGTTTCTTCCCTAACATCAATTTTCTTTCATTTTTACATCTTTTAAAACATTAGTATTGAGCTTGTTTTATTAACAATTGTTAATAAGTCAATTGACCATAGGACTAAGTATTTTCCACAAAAAATACTTACTTTTAGGTCGAAATTAATATCAAACTCAACATACTATGAAAACAAATTTATTATTTAAAAGTATTTTAACACTTCTGTTAGCATTTACTGTAGGTATCGGATATTCTCAAAAAGTTTATGAAGATTATCAAGATGGTAAAATTTGGTTTAAAATAAAAAATTCTGAAGAAAATTTTATTGTAAAACAAGCTTCTAAGAGTGGTAATATTGAAACGTTTAATGATGAAAACATTAAATTATCATCTATGCCTTTTTTAAGAAATGTTTTTGTAAATCATACCATTAAAAAACTTTCAAGACCATTTCCAAAAGCATATTCCTCTCAGGATTTGTTAAATACTTATTTAATTGAATTTGATGACATAGAAAACGTAGAAGCTTTTATTAATGAATTAGAAGCTTCCGGTGCTGTTGATTATGCTGAAAAAGTACCTTTATATAAAACTTCTTATGCTCCAAACGACCAATATCACAACACTACTAATATGTGGGGCTTATTTCAAATTCAAGCAGAACAAGCTTGGAATATTAGTACAGGTAATGCCAACATAGTTGTTGCTACGGTAGATAATGCAGTACAAATTACTCACCCAGATTTAACTAATCAAATATGGACTAACACGGGAGAAATACCTAATAACAGTATTGATGATGATAATAATGGATATGTGGATGACGTAAATGGTTATGATGTTGGTGATAATGATAATAACCCAAACCCTCCAACTACCGCTTTTAGTCATGGAACACACGTTGCTGGAACTACAGGTGCAGAAACAGATAATACTATTGGAGTTTCTTCTATTGGGTTTGGTATTAGCATTATGGCTGTTAAAGCCACTAGAAACAATGCCGGATCTAATTCAGTAACTAATGGATATGATGGAATTTATTATGCCGCAGTTAATGGTGCTGATGTTATTAATTGCTCTTGGGGAGGAACAGGCTACTCAACTACTGGTCAAAATATAGTTAATTTTGCTTGGAACAATGGTTCTATAGTTGTTGCTGCAGCAGGAAATGACAATGTAAATAATGACAATACTCCTCATTATCCTTCTAATTATAATAATGTAATTTCTGTAGCTTCTTCTACAACCGGTGATGTTAAGTCAAGTTTTTCTAACTATGGTAATTCTGTTGATATTACCGCACCGGGTAGTAATATTGCGAGTACTATACCAAACAATAGCTACTCTTATATGAGTGGTACTTCTATGGCATCTCCAATGGTTTCTGGTCTTTTAGGATTAATGAAGTCTTTAAATCCATCTATGCCAAATACTTCATTAATTAATTGTTTGTATTCTTCTGCTGATAATATTAATGCTGCTAACCCAAGTTATGTTGGTTTATTAGGAGCAGGAAGAATAAATGCTTTTCAAGCTTTACAATGTGTTTCTGCCAGCTTAAGTAATCCTCCTGTTGCTGAATTTACAGCCAATGTAACCACAGTTTATGCAGGTAGTTCTGTTACTTTTACAGATCAGTCAACATTTGCTCCTACCACTTGGTCGTGGAATTTTGATAATCAAAGCTTAGGGGGCGTAGTACCGGCTACTGCAAATACTCAAGGTCCACATACGGTTACTTATAACAATATTGGTTTGTATGAAGTTTCTTTAACAGTTACTAACGCTAATGGTAATGATACTGAAACAAAAACCAATTACATCAATGTTGTTCAACCGGGAACATGCGAAATTATAGATATGGATACTACTGGTAGTCCTTTTCATTTTGGTTGGACTCCAACACTATATAGTGCCGGTGCAGGAAATGGATATGTTGCAGGAACAAACAACTATGGCGATAGAGCTAAGTTAAATTATTATAATGCTACTCAAACAAGTGGTTTCAATTATTTAATAGGTACTTATATATGGTTTGCAAGAGCTTCTACCAATACACCAACTAAAACTATTGATGTAAATGTATATGATGGAACAGGTGGAACAGTTGGTGCTTTATTAGGTACAAAAACATTGCCTATGTCTTATGTTATGGCAAATACTCCCGGTATTCCTTTCATTGAGTTTGACAATGCTGTTCCTCTTCCTGCTTCAGGAGAAGTGTTTGTAGGAGTACGTTTTGCTAACTTAAACATGGCAGTAGGTGACACCATTGCCGTTGTGACTAATGTAGATGCACAATCCACCCCAAACACTGCTTGGGAGCAATGGAATGACAATACATGGAATGCTTATAATGGTACAGGTGGCTGGGGATTAAGTGTAACTCATTATTTCTTCCCTTGGTTAACTAATGACACCACTGCTATTTCTTTAACTGCTACTCCAACTACTATATGTGAAGGAGAAATGGTGCAATATGATGCTACAGGTTCTACAGGTCAAGATACATTATTATGGTCTTTCCCGGGAATGAACCCTGCTAATTCAAACAATGTAATTGATAGTGTATTGTATAGCTCTGCCGGAACATATACTACTTATTTAGAAGTTGTTGGTGGAGGATGTAGCAGATATAGAATTGATTCTGTAACCATAACTGTTAATCCATCTCCAAATGTTAGTATAGCTACAACAGCTGATACCATTTGCTCAGGAACTTCTGTAACACTAACTGCATCAGGTGCAACAAGCTATTTGTGGTCTCCGGGTGGACAAACAACCAACGCAATTACTGTTTCTCCAACATCTACTACAACTTATAATGTTGCAGGAACTACAGGAGGTTGTTCTGGTAATGGATTTGTTACTATCTATGTAATGAACTTACCAACTATTGCTAATGCTACCGTAACCCCTTCAACTACTATTTGTCAAGGAACAAACGTGGTATTTGATGGAACAAGTTCAACCAATGCGTCAACATATAGTTGGTCATTCCCTCAGGGAAGCCCATCTATGAGTTCATCTACTAACCCTTTTGAAACAGTTAGTTTTGGAGCTGCCGGAACACACAACTACTCATTACAGATTACAAGTGCTTGTGGTACTGACACATACAATGGAACAATTACCATTGAAGCGCTTCCTACAGTTACTGCAAATGCATCGGCTACTACCATTTGTGCTGGCGACCCTGTAACTTTAACGGGAGGTGGTACTGCAACTTCTTACTCTTGGGATAATGGTGTAACTAATGGTGTTGCTTTTACTCCTTCAACTACCACAACTTACACTGTAACCGGAACAGGTACTAATAGTTGTCAAAATACAGCTCAAGTAACCGTTACTGTTAATCCGGCTCCAACTGTAACAGCTAATGCTACCTCTACTTCTATTTGTGCAGGTCAATCTGTTACCTTAACCGGAAGTGGTAATGCTTCTGCTTACACTTGGGATAATGGGGTTACTGATGGTGTTGCCTTTACTCCTACTGTTACTACAACTTATACCGTTACAGGGACTACAGGAAGTTGTTCTAATACAGATCAAATAACCATTACAGTTAATACAGCTCCTACTGTAGTTGCTAATGCTACCTCTACTTCTATTTGTGCAGGTCAATCTGTTACTTTAACAGGGAGTGGTAATGCTTCTACTTACACTTGGGATAATGGTGTAACTGATGGAGTTGCTTTTACTCCTACTGCTACTACAACTTATACCGTTACAGGTACTACAGGAAGTTGTTCTAACACAGATCAGATAACCATTACTGTAACCCCTGCTCCAACTGTAACAGCTACTGCTACTTCTACTTCTATTTGTGCAGGTCAATCTGTTACTCTAACCGGAAGTGGTAATGCTTCTAACTACACTTGGAATAATGGTGTTACTGATGGTGTTGCTTTTACGCCAACAGTTACTACCACTTATACCGTAACTGGATCTAATGGTGGTTGTTCTAACACTGACCAAATAACCATTACTGTAACGCCTGCTCCAACTGTAACAGCAACCGCAACTTCAACATCTGTTTGTGCTGGTCAGTCTGTTACTTTAACCGGAAGTGGTAATGCTTCTGCTTACACTTGGGATAATGGTGTAACTGATGGAGTGGCTTTTACTCCTACTGCTACTACAACTTATACCGTAACTGGAACCACAGGAAGTTGTTCTAATACAGACCAAATAACAGTTACTGTAAATCAGGCTCCTTCTGCTGTAGTTACTTATACACCAAACAGTAATGTTTGTGAAAATATGAATGTTCAGTTTGATGCTTCAAGTTCAGTAGGTGGGACTTCTTACAACTGGTCATTCCCTCAAGGAAGTCCATCTATGGGGTCATCAACAATAGCTAACCCATTAGTAAGTTTTGGTGTTGCAGGAACACACAACTTTGCAGTAGTAATTTCTAACTCATGTGGAACAGATACTCACAATGGTTCTATTGTAGTTGATATCTGCAATAGTATTGATGATTTAAACAATGGAAAATCAATGGTTGCTTATTTTGATAATATCAATAACAACATCAACATTTCTTATGAGAATATTGCTCAAGGAACTTACAACTTAAATATCTTAAATTCATTAGGACAAGTTATAGTTTCAACTAAATTAAACATCAATAACAATGAAGGAATTATTACAGTTCCTTTTAATGAAAATGCTAAAGGAATTTATTTCATCAATATCTATAACAATGATGCGAAATTCAACAGCAAATTCTTAAAATAAAATTAGTTAATATTCGTTATAGGAAGAGGTTGTCCCACAGGGCAGCCTCTTTTTATTTTAATTTGTTTTAAATTGCTTTAATTTGCACTACCAAATTCTGTATTAATGAAACTAAAATTACTTATCCTCAGTCTTGTTTTTTTTATGTCCAATTTACTTTGGTCGCAGGCTTTCGAAAAACCTGTAGTTTCAGATTCTGCTTATACCATTCCTTTGTTTAAAGCTTCTTATGCTGTTCAACTAACTGGTGCTGATATGGCAGACCGTTTTGGCACCAACAACAATGTAGGTGGTAGCTTTGCTGTTAAAACTAAAAAGAATTGGTATTACGGTATTAAAGGTAATTTCTTATGGGGTGCCACTGTTAGACAAAACAATATTCTTGATCAAATTAAAGACAGTGATGGCATGATAATCAATTCAGAAGGAAAACCCACAGAAGTTTTTTTTGACCAACGTGGTTCTTCATTTTTTCTGGTGGGTGGAAGATTGTTTAATGTATTAGCTCCTAATAAGAATTCAGGTTTTCTTGTGTACGGAGGAATTGGAACACTTCAGCATAAAATAAGTATTAAGTACCAAGGAACAATTCACAGTTTAACTGACGAGCATAAAAAAGGCTACGACCGTTTTTCTTTTGGATATGCTGTAAATGCTTTTGCCGGTTATATGTACCTTAGTAAAAACAGACTTATCAACTTTTTTGGAGGAGTAGATCTTACTCATGGGTGGACAAAAAGTTTAAGAAAATTCAATTATGATACCGGCATGCCCGATAATAAAGTTAACTCCGATTTTCTTTATGGATTTAGAGTGGGTTGGATTATCAGGCTAAACAAGAGAACACAAGAGGAATTTTACTATTACTAAAAACAAGCGATGATAGTTATTGAAAACTTGCACAAAAGTTATGGCGACCTTAAAGTACTTAAAGGCGTAGATTTATCCATAAAAAAAGGAGAAATAGTTTCTATTGTGGGCTCTTCCGGGGCAGGAAAATCCACTTTATTGCACCTTATGGGAACCTTAGATAGAGCTGATGAAGGAAAAGTAATTATCAACGATGAAAATACCTCTGTACTTTCAGATAAAAAGCTTTCTATTTTTAGAAATAAACACATTGGTTTTGTTTTTCAATTTCACCATTTACTGCCTGAATTTACAGCTTTAGAAAACGTTTGCATTCCGGCATTTATTAACCACACTCCCAAAGCTGAAGCAGAAAAAAAAGCCATTGAGTTGCTTGATTTATTAGGACTTACCGCAAGAATGCACCACAAACCCTCAGAACTTTCCGGAGGAGAACAACAACGAGTAGCCGTTTGTAGAGCGTTAATTAATAGCCCTGCGGTGGTATTAGCAGATGAGCCTTCAGGAAACTTAGACTCTGTTGCTGCTAAAGAGTTACACCAGTTATTTTTTGATTTAAGAGCTAAAACCAACCAAACTTTTGTAATTGTTACCCACAACGAAGAATTAGCCAACATGGCGGATAGAAAGTTAGTAATGAAAGATGGTAAGATCTCTTTGTAAGTAACTTAAAAACTATTTTACTGATTTTGTAAGCTATTTTTATACTTTGCAAGTATTATGTATATTTTTTGACTAAATATAAATTTAACTAATGTAACCATAAATAATTTTTTTGATGAAAAAAATTAGCGTAAAACCACTATTCCATAAAAAACAAAATTGTTTGGGATTGTACTACCCAATTGATGAAGAACTTACTAAACTGGTAAAAACTTTTCCTGATGCTAAATGGAGTAAAACCAATAATTGTTGGTACATAGCCAACCATAAAACCAATTTAAAAGAACTTTTTCAGGTGTTTAAAGGAATAGCTTTTATAGATACATCTGCTGTTTTTGCTAAAACTAATCCTTCTAATAAGAAAACAAATGAACCTAAATTAGAAAAAAGTACTTTGCCAACGTTAAATGCAAACGCAAAGAAAAAAGTTTTTCAGTTTAAAGAATGGTTATTAAGTAGAAGATATTCGGCTAATACAGTAAAAACGTACTTAGATGCCTTAGATAGTTTTTTAAGGTATTATAATGATAAACAAGTGGAGGATATTACTAACGAAGATATTATAAGATTTAACAATAACTACATTTTAAAAAATAATTATTCCGCTTCTTATCAAAACCAAATAGTAAATGCTATAAAATTATTTTATAAAAAAATTGAGCATAAAGCATTAGATTTAGACTTAATACACCGACCTAAAAGAGAGCGTAAACTACCTAATGTATTATCTAAAGAAGAAATAAAAAGTATTTTAGACGCTCCCAGTAATATAAAACACAAAGCTATGCTCAGTTTAATTTATGCCTGTGGCTTACGCAGAAGTGAGTTATTAAACTTACAACCTAATGATGTAGATTCTAAAAGAAAACTATTAATAATTAGGCAAAGCAAAGGCAAAAAAGATCGCATTGCCCCCATAAGCGATAAACTGATTAATTTGTTACGAGCATACTACAAAGAGTACCAACCTAGTACTTGGCTTTTTGAAGGGCAATTCAAAGGAAATAAATATTCTGCAGAAAGCTTACAAAGTGTTTTAAAGCAAGCTTTAAGAAAAGCGAACATAAAAAAACCGGCAACCTTACACTGGTTACGCCATAGCTTTGCTACTCACTTGCTTGAAAATGGAACTGATTTGAGATACATACAAGAACTATTAGGACATAATAGCAGCAGAACAACAGAAATTTACACTTATGTTAGTACCAAAAACTTACAAAATATTAAAAGCCCTTTTGATGATTTATAAAAAAATGTATATTTACAAAAAAAAGATATATGTAACCAAAAACTACATATATACAACTAAAATCTGTTAGGTATATGTAATAAAGTTACATATATAAACAAGTTGTGCATAATTTTTTAGATAAGTCACGAATTGAATAAAATAATAGGATTTATATTGACAATTTTACTTCTGATTTCTTGTAAGAATTCGGAAAAAACAGAAAAGGAAAAAAGCTCTGAATATGAAATCGAATTCACTCAATCGGAATTTAAAAAAGTGGAATCTAAAAATTCTCTGAATTTGGAATATCAACTTTTAGATGAAAATGACAATCAGATTAATTTCGCGAGTTTAAGTGAATTACCTGAATTTCCTGGTGGATTTGACTCTTTAACTATTTTTATACAAAAGAACTTCGAATTTTCTCAAAATGAGTTTAAAGAAATAGAAGGTAAAATAAAATCAACATTTGTAGTTGACACTCTTGGAAAAGTAGTTGACATAGAGATAATTGAACGATTACGAAAAGATTATGATACAGCATCTTATAAAGTAATTTCCAAAATACCAGATTGGAAACCAGCGAAAATGCAAAACGGAAAAAAAGTTAAAGTGAAATTTCTACTATCTTTTAAATTTGTATTAGAAGAATAAAAACTACGCACAACAACGCGTATGGTCAATTGCAGCTAAATACTTAATCGATATTCAATGTTTTTAGCTATATTTATTTTAAGCGGACACAACCTGGCAAACCAATCCGCAACTGTCCATACTCGAAACCGTTGTAAACCATTTGAATGAAATACGTACTTGCAATATTGACTCTTACAATTTCGACATTTAACCTGCTCGGACAAAATATTGGTGCTTTAGAAATTTCTGATGATAATGTAAAACCTTGGCTTCCTAAATTTGAATTGGAATACGAAGGATTTTACAAATTCGGAGAGAGTGAATCAGAATCTGACTTAAAACTTTTCTTCGTTGACACGCTCATTGTTGGACAAGTAATGCAAGGATATTGGGAAGAAGGAACAGGTATTTGGAAATGGACTTATAAAACCTTGACCAATATCGAAATTGACAAGAAAGGAAATTTCAAATCTGACCAACACACAGGACAGTTTGTAATTTACACAGACAGTACAGGAACATACAAAGGTTTGAAAATCAACAACCCTTGGACTGAATGGCTCGAAGATGGACGCTATGAAATTGGAATTAGACTGAAAGTATCAGCTCGTCTCTATCAAGGCGATTATCCTCAAGTCTCTACTCGACATTTGACGGAAGATGAATTATCCCAACTCGACAAAGAGACATTGCAAATAATGAGAAACGAAGTATTTGCCAGATATGGATATCGTTTTAAAGAAGGTGGAAAAATGGAACAGTACTTCAGCGAACAAAATTGGTATCGACCACAACACGTTGATGTTTCAGATTTCTTGACCCAAGTGGAATTAGATAACATAGACTTTATAAAGAAAATTGAATCGAAAAAATAAAAAAACGGTTTACAACACTGTATATAGCAAATAGGGCGTTCGGTGGTTTACGAAAGTTCAGTGCTATTTACATACACCGCCAAATCGTTGATTTGGCTTTTAAAATGAATAAGATAAAAACAAAATACAACGCTTTGGCTCAGTGCAAACTTGAAAGTTTATCGCTTTCTACTGCCCTACTTGCCATATACTAAACGTTGTGGCTAATTTGAAAAAATGAAAATCTACTCAATAATCATAATTGGAATTTTAATCAGTTCATGCGGACAAACAACCCAGAGTAAGCAAGAAGAAGTTGAAGAATTGACTACAACTTCTCAACCTAAAAAGTCTCTGACGACAACAACTGAATTTGAAATTGACAATTTAAAAGGTAAAGTATTTGAAATTGGAAGTAATACACACTTCACAGACACCTGTGCCTTTTATTTTGAGTGTGACTGCTGCTCAGGTGAGTTATTGTTTGACTCAGAAATGAGTTTTTACTACTTGGACTACTGTATGTCTGACCAAACCTTGAGAAAAGGAAATTATATAATAGAAAATGGAGAGTTGGTGATGAATTATGGGGCAAAGTGTGTTTCCAGAAAATACAACTATGAAAATGAAATTGATACTTCAGCAGTCGATTTTTTCATGACTGACACTATTGTTAAAGAAATTTCAGTTACTTATTCAATGACACTTTGTGAAAACAAGATTAAACTGACCGACCAACTTCATGAAGACGTTGCAATCGAAGTGAAATCCAAATTTTCAGAGAAAATAGAGTACTTAAAAACAGAAGGATTTTTAGAACGAATGAATAAAAAATAAAAAACTAGCCACAACAACGCATATAGCTTATGGCGGGTAAACGGCTGCCAGCAAGGCTTTCGCTCCGTAGCAAAGTTTGGTTTCGGTGGACAGGAAAGTACCTCGAAACCGCCACAAGCCATATGCAAACCGTTGAAGGAAAAAATTAATAAAACATATCCCCAATGATGTCGAACATCGTCATTTATCCTCTTAGCTAAAGTTGCATTTAAGCTCCTAACTATTGCATACAAATAATTACTAATTTAGCAGCTTTAAAAATCATCTTAAATTCATTTTTCAATGAACAAAAACAACTATTGTGTAATTATGGCTGGCGGCATTGGAAGCCGATTTTGGCCTATGAGCAGAACTGCTCGCCCAAAGCAATTTTTAGATATACTAGGTACCGGAGAAACACTTTTGCAACAAACCTTTAACCGATTAAAAAAACTTTGTCCTGAAAAAAATATTTACATTGTAACCAACGACAGTTATGAAGCCTTAGTTTTAGAACAACTAAAAGGCGTTGACAAGAGTCAAGTACTATGCGAGCCTTCCAGAAAAAATACAGCTCCCTGTATTGCTTATGCGAATTATAAAATTGCTACCCAAAACCCCAATGCAACTATTTTAGTTGCTCCTGCCGATCATCTTATTCTTAAAGAAGAAGAGTTTTTACGTGTTGCCAACATTGCTCTAAACTATGCCGAAAACAACGATTGTTTAATGACCTTAGGTATTACTCCTACCCGACCTGATACCGGTTATGGCTATATTCAGTTTATTGAAGAAGAAGACAATGAAATAAAAAAAGTAAAAACATTTACTGAAAAACCAAACTTAGAATTAGCCAAAGAATTTATTCAAAGTGGGGACTTTACTTGGAATTCAGGCATGTTTGTTTGGAGTTTAAAAAGTATTCAAAAAGCATTTGAAAGCCATTTACCTACCATAACTCAACTTTTTGAAGAACAAAAAGCAGCTTTTAATACTTCCGAGGAGATAAAAGCCATCACTTCTATTTATGCTCAATGCAAAAACATTTCTATAGATTACGGCATTATGGAAAAATCTAAAAATGTATATGTAATGAGTGCTGATATTGGTTGGTCAGACTTAGGAACTTGGGGGTCTATTTATACCCATTTACCACATGATGACCATGAAAATGCTGTTGTTGGAAAAAATGTAATGTTATACGAATCTGAAGGGAACATTATTAATGTTCCTAAAGACAAACTAGTGGTACTGCAAGGATTAAAAGACTACATAGTGGTTGAAGCAGATAACATTCTATTGGTGTGTAAAAAAGAAGATGAACAACAAATTAAGCAGTTTGTTAATGACATCAAGCTTACAAAAGACGAAAAATTTTATTGAAAAATACCCCTTTAATTAATGAGCGACCAAAACGAAAATACAGAAAAAAAAGAAATGTCTTTTTTAGATCATCTTGAA
>DATCTM010000027.1:0-2245 GCA_036567945.1 Vicingaceae bacterium | reverse complement strand
CCTACTTTTGCTTGTCCTACAGTTAAAAATCGGTTTCTTAATACATTTAATCGTATTCCATCACCATATTCATCTGAAGCTCTTAGGGCAAACTCTTTTGTTCCACCACCCCCAGGAATAACACCAACACCAAACTCAACTAATCCCATATAAGTTTCTGCATGTGCAATCACTTTATCGGCATGCATACTCATTTCGCATCCGCCACCTAAGGCTAAATTATGTGGAGCAACAATTACGGGAACAGAAGAGTAACGTACACGCATCATGGTATCTTGGAACGTTTTAATAGCAAAATTTAACTCATCGTATTCTTGCTCTGCTGCCATCATAAAAATCATTCCTACATTGGCTCCTGCCGAAAAATTATCTCCATCATTATAAATGACTAATCCTTTATACTTCTCTTCCGCTAAATCTATAGCTTTATTAATACCTTCTATCACCTCAGCTCCAATAGTATTCATCTTAGTATGGAACTCCAAGTTGATAATTCCATCTCCTAAATCAATTATAGTTGCTCCTGCATTTTTCCAAATGGTATTTTCTTCTCTTAAAGTTTCTAATGACAATACTTCATCAGAACCCGGTACCATTTGGTAACTTTTTGATTCAATATCATAATAGTATTTTGCCCCTTTTTCTACTTTATAGAAAGATTTGATTCCTGCTGCCAACATTTCTTTTACCCATGGATTTGGTGTAATGCCCATTTTTTCCATTTGATTTACCGCTTCTTCTACGCCAACTGCATCCCAATTAGCAAAAGGACCTAAACTCCATCCAAAACCAGCACAAAGTGCATCATCTATTTTATAAATAGCATCGGTAATTTCAGGAATTCTGTTAGAAACATAAGCAAATAACCCAAAGAAAGATTTTCTGTAAAACTCTCCTGCTTTATCTTGCCCGTTAATAAGTACTTTCATTCTCTCCTTTAAATCATCAATGGTTTTAGTCATTTCCAACGTAGCAAATTTTACTTTTTGCGATGGAGCATATTCAAGTGTAGAAAGATTTAGTGCATGAATTTCACTTTTCCCGTCATCTGTTTTAACTTTTTTATAAAAGCCTTGTTTGGTTTTTGAACCCAACCAATTATTTTCTACCATTTTGTTAATGTAACTCGGTATTTCAAAAGTAGCATTAGCTTCATCATTCGGGCAATTATCTTTTACTCCATTGGCAACATGCACCAAGGTATCTAAACCAACTACATCGCAAGTTCTGAAAGTTGCCGATTTTGGGCGACCAATAACTGGACCTGTCAATTTATCTACTTCCTCTACACTTAATCCCATTTCAGTAACGGTATGAAATAAAGACATAATGCTATAAACACCTATTCTATTAGCAATAAAAGCAGGAGTATCTTTACAAACTACAGTTGTTTTTCCTAAAAATCGCTGACCGTAATCTTCTAAAAATGCCATTACTTCAGGTGAAGTTTTTGGCGAAGGAATTAATTCCAACAATTTTAAATAACGTGGGGGATTGAAAAAATGTGTTCCACAAAAATGTTGTTGAAAATCTTCACTTCTTCCATCTAACATTAAATGTATGGGAATTCCAGAAGTATTTGTAGTAATAAGCGTTCCCTGTTTTCTATATTTTTCTACATTTTCAAATACTTGTTTTTTGATATCTAATCGCTCAAT
This sequence comes from Vicingaceae bacterium, assembly GCA_036567945.1. Taxonomy (GTDB): domain Bacteria; phylum Bacteroidota; class Bacteroidia; order Flavobacteriales_E; family Vicingaceae; genus BRH-c54. The sequence goes on along the minus strand of DATCTM010000027.1, from coordinate 587 downwards.
AACTACTTCAATTATCCAATCGCAATTAGCAATTTTAGCCATATCATCATCCATATTTCCGGTAGTAATTCTACTTACATAAGATTTGCTGTAAATAGGAGACGGATTAGATTTTAGAGCAAATTGCAATGCATCGTTTACAATCTTGTTTCGAGCTGCTTTATCTTTTGATTCTACCGCTTCTTTTGGCACAATGTCTAACAACAACACTTCCACACCAATGTTAGCAAAATGACAAGCAATTCTGGATCCCATTACTCCTGATCCCAATACTGCTACTTTATTAATTTTTCTCATATTTTTAATTAGTTTATGAAATAAGAAATTTATAAGATTTAATAGTTAACCCCCAATGTTTTCTCATTCTCACATTTACAAATTTTCATTTTTATATTTTTCAACTGTTTTATTTATGGTTTCCATCACTTCATAGAAAACCACCAGCTTTTCTTGTGCTATTTCTTCTACAATTAATTTATTAAATCCCGAAACTACTTTTTTGGCTATTTTTCTTTTTTCAACTCCTTCTGGTGTCAAAAATATTAGCACTTTACGCTTATCAACTTCATCACTTTTTCTATAAATTA
>DATCTM010000026.1:0-28735 GCA_036567945.1 Vicingaceae bacterium | reverse complement strand
AGACTTATATTTCCTATATGGATTTCCATGTTATAATAGATGCAATAAAAGAAATTATAGATGTGACTTTGGCATATTTAATTTCTGCTAATAAAAGAACTTATTGGCTTTATTTTATCACTTCCTTTATTCTTGCTTTGTATGTGTATTACCGTACTAAAGAAAGAGAATCGTTTAAAAGTTATTTCTTCAGCAAAAAAAGGTGGTTTGGAAAATCTGCTTGGGTAGATTATACACTTATTTTTTTTAATAGTTTAGTGAAAGTGATAATACTCGCACCTATTTTGATTTATGCTCTTTATATGGCAGAAGGATTAAGTGAGTATTTAGTGAATAAGTTTGGTCCATCATCATTTAACTTTTCTAAAACATCATTAATTATTTCATACACTATAATAATTGTAGTGGTTAATGATTTCTTTTCTTTTCTAATTCATTATGCCATGCATAAAATTCCTTTTTTATGGGAATTTCATAAAATTCATCATTCTGCAACCGAGCTTAATCCTTTTACCCAATACAGAATCCATCCGGTAGAATTAATAATTAATAATTTAAGAGGCTTATTAATTAAAGGTTTAATTACAGGTATGTTTTTATATGTTGCTAACGATAATGTTAGCTTAATTACTTTGTTAGGGATTAATATTTTTAACTTTTTATTTTATTTTTTTGGTGCCAACCTGAGGCATTCGCATGTTAAACTAAAATACTTTAGTTTTTTAGAATATATTTTTATAAGCCCTTACCAACATCAAATACACCATAGTAATAACCAAGAGCATTTCGATTCAAACTTAGGCTCCCGATTAGCCATTTGGGATTACCTTTTTGGAACACTAATAAAATCAAAACAAGTTAAAGAAATAAAGTTCGGACTGGGTGAAGAAGATCCTTATTATGATTCGTTCTCTAAAAACTTACTCAACCCATTTGTAAATATTATCAAAAGAAAAAAATCAATTAAGTAACCATACATTTTCAGTTGAAAATACCTTAAATATGGTATTGTACACCCCGTGTTATTTTTAGAGTTTTGTAGTTGACAATAATCTTATTTAGAATAAGTCTAATTAAGGATATGTACTAACTAAAAAAATAATAATTATGAAAATGAATAAAATAGGAATATTAGCGTTAAGTGTATTGCTAATAGTTTCTTGTTCTAAAGATGATGATGCTCCGACTCCTGTTGCAAACAATGGAGGAGGAAATCCAACTTATCAAATCCCTACAACTTATGTGTTTGTAGATGGTTCTAGTCAAAGTACTGTGAACTTTGATGGTCAAAAACAACGTTTAGAGATGCTCTCTGAAATGGTGATTTATATGAAAACCGCCAATACCTTGGGTACAACAGTTAGTGCAACTCAATTAAAAAATATGTATGCTAATAATGGTTATACTTGGACTGATGCACCCGGATTAGGTATGACTGGCTCTACTAAACAACTAAAAGATAAAACAGCAGAAGGCGATATCGGTATTCAAGCTATGTTTGAAAATTATATGGATTCGTTAGCATATATTAGTAGTTTAAATTTTTCTAACTCTACCGAAACTTATGGGCAAGCAGGTGTTTGGACAAATGGAACTAAAAGCTATCTAATGGGAGGAAATGGGTTTGAATATGGTCAATTAATTGAAAAGGGTTTAATGACTGCGGTATTTATGAATCAGATGACTGTTAATTACTTAGGCACACTTGCAGATGATGATAATACTACACCACTTTCAGGAAAAACTTATACAGAAATGCAACATCACTGGGATGAGGCATTTGGATATTTTTCTTCAGAAATTGATTACCCAACCAATGGAACAGACAGGTTTTGGGGGAAATATGCTCAAGGTAGTGTAGAAGCTTTGTTAGGTGCAGGAACAAACATAATGAATGCATTTCTAAAAGGTAGAGCGGCTATTGATAATAATGATTATACAACTCGTGATGCTCAAATTGCAATAATTAGAGATCAAATGGAGAAAGTTTGTGCAGGAACTGCTATTCATTACTTAAATGAAGCTAAAGCCAATATTGCCAGTCCAACACTTAAAAATCATGTGCTTTCAGAGGCAATTGCTTTTATTGATGGTTTAAGATATGGATATAACTCTATTAATGGAATTTCAATCACTTCTGCAGAAGTTGATATAGCATTAGGGTATATTGGGAATGATTTAAGTGCCGTTTCTATTACTAACCTTAATCTAGCAATTGATTTAATTGCATCTAAAACAGGATTGAATGACGTTAAAGCATCATTGTAATAACAAACTATAGATACTATATTTTAGACAAAGTTTTGGAGTTTAGACTTCAAAACTTTGTCTATTTTCGCTAACTAAACTAAAATGAATATGAGCCAAAGAAATATTTTTCAGCAGCTATCTAAAATAATAGTTTCCGTAATAATTTTAGGAATATTGTTTATTGCAGGCTGCTCAAAAGATGATAAAAAAGACCTGACAACTCAGATTGTTGAAGAATATGATAGAGCAACAATGCTTATTAATTATGCTGATGGGTATATTCTACCGGCTTATAATGAGTATGTTAAAAGTATTGATTCACTAAAAACGGCTGTTATTGCTTTTAATTCAACATTAGATATTAATTCACTTAACAACCTTAGAACTAAATGGGAAAATGCACTTTTGGTTTGGCAAGATGTTGCATTTTTAGAATTTGGTCCGGCACAAAACATTAGTTTTAGAAGTCAAACAAATATATACCCAGTAGATACTGTTTTAGTGAGTAATAATATTACAGCTGGAAGTTATAATTTACAGTTGGCCTCTAACTTCGATGCTAAAGGTTTACAAGCAATTGAATACCTTATAAATGGAACAGGCAATACTGATAATGATATTGTTAATTATTTTACAGCCACTCCAAATGCGAGGACTTATTTAGTTGATGTAATTAATGATATAGAAACCAACACCAATTATGTTTATAATGAATGGGTAAACACTTATCGTACTAATTTTATTTCCAATAGTGCAAGTAATGCACAAGGAAGTTCGGTTAGTAATATAGTTAACGCTATAAGTTTGCATTATGAAACCTTTATCAGGAAAGGAAAAATAGGATTACCTGCCGGAGTTTTTAATGGATTTTCTCAACAACCTATGCCTGAACATGTAGAAGCATACCACTATGCGCAATCTCTACCATTTGTTTATCGTTCATTAGTTGCTGTACAAAAATTTATTAGAGGAGAGCATTATTCTTCTACTGTTAATGGAGAAGGCTTAGAAGATTATTTAAATTTTGTTAGAGCTCAATCTGGCGGGCAACCGTTAGTTAATTTGATTAATAATCAATTTACTAATATTAATAATGAATTAGGGAATATTAATGACCCACTTAGCAATGAAGTGATAAATAATAATCAAGGGGTAAGAGATGTGTATCAGCAAATGCAACAAATGGTGCCTTTTATAAAAGTAGAAACAGCCAATGCATTGGAAGTGATGATTACTTACCAAGATAATGATGGAGATTGATTCATATAGAACAACTTATCTTTTAAAAAAAATTCTATGGGTAGCATTTTTCATGCTGCCCTTATTTGTTTCTGCACAAAACAAAGGAACATTATCTGGCACAGTAAAAAGCAATACCAACGAAAAACTGCCATTTTCTACTGTTTACATCAAAGAACTTAATGTTGCTACCCAAACCAACGATAATGGTAATTACCAAATAAAAAATATTCCTTACGGTAATTATACTATTGAATTTAGTTTTGTAGGATACGAAAAACAAGCACATCAAATTATAATTTCTAAACCTGAAACCAAGTTAAATGCACAATTAAAAAATAAAGTTGAAAACCTTACCGAGTTTGAGGTAGAAGGCGAAAATGAAAATGTTGGTACGATAAGAAGAATGCAATCTATTGATGGGGTTATTTTAAGTGAAGGAAAAAAAAGTGAAGTAATTGTTTTAGACCAGATTAATGCAAATAAAGCCACTAATCAAGGAAGACAAATTTATTCGAGAATTCCAGGACTTAATATTTGGGAAAGTGATGGAGCCGGATTACAATTAGGGATTGGTGGAAGAGGATTAAATCCTAGCAGATCATCTAACTTTAATACTCGACAAAATGGTTATGATATTAGTGCAGATGCGTTGGGTTATCCAGAAAGTTATTACACTCCTCCAGCAGAAGCAATAAAAGAAATTCAGTTTTTAAGAGGAGCTGCTTCTTTACAATTTGGAACTCAATTTGGTGGGTTACTTAATTTTAAATTACATGATGGCCCTATAGATAAGGATTTTGAATTAACTTATCGAATAACAAAAGGTTCGTTTGGCTTGAGTAATTCCTTTATTAGTACTGCTTTTAAAGAAGGTGCATGGAAAGGTTATGGTTATTTTCAACTAAAAAAAGGAAATGAATTTCGTCCTAATTCAGGTTTTGAAGTTTATACAGGAGCTATCAACATTACCAATCAAATAAGCGAAAAAACTTCATGGAATTTACAATATACCAAACTTTATTATTTGGCACAACAACCGGGAGGTCTAACAGATAAAGAGTTTTATGAAAATCCGTACCAATCTAAAAGAGCTAGAAACTGGTTTGAAGTAGATTGGAATTTGTTTGCAGCATCACTAACACACGAATTTAATGCGAAAACCAAGGTGAAAACACAATTTTTTGGATTGCATGCCTCAAGAAAAGCACTAGGTATTTTGGGGAATATTAGTCGTCCTGATTTTGAAGGAGAACCAAGAGATTTAATTGTCGGTGAATTTCAAAATTTTGGAAATGAAACAAGATTGATTAATGTTTATTCGGTAAAAAATAACCAGTGGGCTTTTGTTCTTGGAGGAAGATATTATCAAGGCTTTAATAGAAGCCGACAAGGAAATGCAGACACTACTTCAATGCCGAATTTTACTTATGTAAATCCTGATAATTTAGAGGGCTCAGATTACCGTTTCCCAAGTAGAAATTATGCCGCTTTTGCAGAACATATTTTCAGATTTAAAAACCTGAGTATTACTCCTGGAGTTAGGTTTGAATACATCAATACAAATGCAAATGGTACTTTTAGAGAAGTCGTTTATGACTTGGCAAACAATCCTATTTTTGATACTACTTTTACTGAAAATAGAAGCAGTACACGTTCTTTTGTTATTGGTGGAATCGGCTTAAATTACAAAATTAAAAACACGGTTGATATCTACTCAAACTTCACGCAAAACTACAGAAGTATCAATTTTGCTGACATGCAAATAGTTAATAGAAACTTTAGAATAGATCCTGATTTAAAAGATGAAACAGGCTATAATTTTGATGTTGGAGTAAGAGGAATAATATCTAAAAAATTAAGTTTCGATGTTTCTGGCTTTGTTTTATTGTATGATAATAGAATTGGAAGTATTGATAAAATTGACGAAAGTACTTTTATACCATATAGATATAGAACTAATATTTCTGAGGCGGTTATAAATGGCGTGGAATCAACTATAGAAGTAGATGTTTGGAAGTTGGCTTTTTCTGATACTTCTAAAATATCATTAACAACTTTTGTTAACCTTTCACTAATAGACGCAAGATATGTTAACTCCCAAAGTGCTGCATTAAATAATAAATTAGTAGAGTTTGTACCCCCAATTAATTTTAAAACAGGTGTCACTTTTGGAACAAAAAACTTTGCAATCAGTTATCAATATACTTATGTACACGAACATTATACAGATGCAACCAATGCAGGAAAAGCTGCTGATGGAAGCCTTGTTTTTATTCCAACAGCCATTGTAGGAACAATTCCATCCTATTCAGTTATGGACTTGTCTTTACGCTATACCTATGAGGTGTTTCAATTTGAATTTGGAGTGAATAACCTTACAAATAGTTTATATTTTACTCGTAGAGCGACAGGGTATCCGGGACCAGGAATTATTCCTTCTCCCGTAAGAAATTATTACTTTACATTACAAATGAGAATATAATTAACTTTGAGGAATAAGTCATTTAGTTTTTATGTATAAATTCATTATCATACTTCATGTACTAGCCGCAACTATTTGGGTGGGAGGACACTTGTTTTTGGCAGTAATATTATTACCAAATATTCTAAAAAGTAAAGATTTTAAAGCTTTATTAGATTTCGAAAGAAAGTTTGAAAAAATTGGTATTCCTGCTTTGTTAGTTCAAGTGGTAACAGGTTTTTATTTAGCTTATCATCTTTTACCTGATGTTAAAAGTTGGTTTTTGTTTGAGGGCCATATAGCTACACACATTGGAATTAAAATATTGTTATTACTTGCTACTATATTATTAGCACTTAATGCCAATTTTAGACTAATACCTAATATTGAAAAAGGAAATAATTTAAAGATAATGGCGATACACATTATTTTAGTCACATTATTTTCACTGCTTTTTTTAATTGTAGGAATGAGTGTTAGATTAAATGTTATCTAACACAATAACAAAGATTTGATAAGATAAAAAATAGTTGCTATTATTTTTTTGCCAATACTAATATTTTCTTACATTTGCAGCCCTTAAAAAACGACTGAATTTTATGTCTGAAGCAAAAGTAAAATTATTTGCCGGTAGAGCATCAATGGAATTAGCTAATAAAATAGCTGATTCTTATGGTATTCCATTGGGTAATGTTATTATCAATACTTTTAGCGATGGTGAATTTCAACCATCATTTGAAGAATCGGTAAGAGGCTCAGATGTATTTATAATTCAATCAACTTTTCCACCTGCCGATAATTTAATGGAACTTTTAATGATGATAGATGCTGCTAAAAGAGCATCTGCCAGAAGGATAGTTGCCATTATTCCTTACTTTGGACTAGCTCGTCAGGATAGAAAAGATAAACCAAGAGTACCAATAGGAGCAAAATTAGTTGCTAATATGTTAGCTGCTGCCGGAGTTACCCGAATTATGACCATGGATTTACATGCAGATCAAATTCAAGGTTTCTTTGAAGTGCCTGTTGATCATCTTTTTGCATCTACTATATTTATACCATATATAAAAAGCTTAAATTTAGAAAACTTAACCATGGCTTCTCCTGATATGGGAGGAACTAAAAGAGCCAATGCTTATGCTAAATTTTTACAAGCTGAGGTAGCTGTTTGTTACAAGCAAAGAAAAAAAGCCAATGTTATAGAAGATATGTTCTTAATTGGTGATGTTGAAGGAAAAGACGTAATTATAGTTGACGATATGGTGGATACCGCAGGAACTTTAGTAAAAGCTGCTGCTATTATGAAAGAAAAAGGAGCATTAAGTGTAAGAGCTATCGCTACTCATCCAATATTGTCAGGAGAAGCTTACGAAAGAATTGAAAATTCAGAGCTTACAGAATTAATTGTTACTGATTCTATTCCATTGTCTCAACAAAGTAGTAAAATAAAAGTTTTATCAGTAGCAGATTTATTTTCTCATATTATTAAAAAAGTATTTAATCACGAATCGATTAGTGAGTCATTCATTTACTAATCTAAAACCAATAAATAATGAAAACGATAGCAATAAGTGCAGTTAAAAGAACAGAAGTAGGTGCTTCAAACGCTAAACAAGTTAGAAAAGAAGGAAACATTCCATGTAACCTTTATGGAGGAGAAGGCAATGTAAATTTCCATGTAAATGAAATAGAATTCAATAAAATTATAAATTCACCAAATGTTTACTTTGTGAACCTTGATATTGAAGGAAAAAAAGTAAAAGCTATTATTAAAGAAGTTCAGTTTCATCCGGTATCTGATCAAACGTTACATGTAGATTTCTTAGAAGTTGCTGAAGATACTCCTGTAAACGTAGTATTACCAATTCAAACAACAGGTGTTTCTAAAGGAATTCTTGCCGGTGGTAAATTAAGAGTTGTTACCAGAAGATTAAAAGTAAGAGCTTTGCCAAAAGATTTACCAGAATTTATTTCAGTAGATATTACTAAATTAAAAATCGGACAATCAGTTAAAGTTGGTGAGTTATCAGTTCCTGGATTAACTTTCTTAGATGCTGCTAACGCTGTTGTTGTTGCTGTTAAAACAAGTAGAGCTGCTGCTTCTGCTGCTTCTCAAGATGATGAAGAAGAAGAAACAGCTGAAGGTGCGACTACAGAAGCAACTGCTGAAGCAGAAGCAACTCCTGCTGAATAATAAATAGTATATAAATTATGAAGTATTTAATAGTAGGATTGGGCAATATTGGCTCTGAATACGAAAATACGAGACATAATATAGGTTTTAAAATAGTGGACGCCTTAGCTAAGGCGTCCACTATTTTTTTTGAACCTAATAAATTAGGAGACACTGCAACACTAAAGTATAAAGGAAGAACATTTATTTTGTTAAAACCTTCTACTTACATGAACCTAAGTGGAAAAGCAGTAAATTATTACCTTCAACAAGAAAAAATAAAACAAGAAAATTTATTGGTAATTACCGATGATATTGCTATTCCTTTTGGTACACTCAGGTTGAAAGGAAAAGGCAGTGATGGTGGACATAATGGACTTAAAAGTATTATTCAGGTATTAGGGAATCAAGATTTTGCTCGATTACGTTTTGGTGTAGGAAGTGATTTTGTAAAAGGTAAACAAATTAACCATGTTTTAGGAGAGTTTGCTCCTGAAGAACAAGCTCAACTTGGTGAGAGGCTAGAAAAAACTACAGCACTTATTAAAGCGTTTGGCACAATAGGCCTAGGGAGAACCATGAGTGAGTTTAACAATAAATAATGTATATTTGCTGTAAATTCTTTTCGTTTTGAAAAAGACATTAAGTATATCCCTTTTAATAATTATTGCAATAGCAACGCTATTTCCTTTTGTTTATCTCAAAATGGAACGCAAAGCCATTAAAAAATCTATTAAGCATAAAATTATTGCCGGAATTGAAAAAGAAGAGTTGGTGTTATTGGTTTTCGATAAAGATGAAGTTGACCAACAAGTAAAATGGAAACACAGCAAAGAATTCCAATACAAAGGAGAAATGTTTGATATTGTTGAAAAAGAAATTATAGGTAATGAAATATATTATTGGGTTTGGTGGGATAAAGAGGAAACAGTTTTGAATCAAAAATTAGCCAACTTGGTAAGACAAAGTTTCGCTCAAAATCCTTATCAGAACAATAAAAATCAAATAATTACTCAGTTCTTTAAAACACTTTATTTTTCAGCAAAAACTTCTGTACTTTTTGAAGATGCTAAAAATAATGTCGTTCATTTTACTCCTTATTTAGAAAACTTTTCTTTATGGCAACAATTGCCAATAACTCCCCCTCCTCAGCATAGCTAATTTTTTTAATTAATTATTTTTTATTAAGTAGGGGAACATTCATACTATTTTGTGTAGTTGATGTTCTTTTAAGAAAATTAACTATGAAACAAACTATGCTTATAGTTTGGTTGTGTTGTACTTCATTAATTAGTATTGCTCAAACCATAACTGTAAAAGATAAAAAAACTAATTTACCGATAGAAATGGTAAGTATAGTCAGTAACCAGCCTCGTGTGGCAACTTTTACCAATGCTAAAGGTCAGGCTGATATTACTGATTTTAAAGGTGCTGAAAAAATCGAATTGAGATTAATAGGCTACAAACCTGTCCAAAAATCTTATGCAGCACTAGACTCTATGTTTTTTCAAATTACTTTAGAAGACGCAGGTCTTTCTTTAGATGAAATTGTTGTTTCTGCAACGAGGTGGGTTCAAAATAAACATGATGTTCCGGAAAAAATCACTACCATTTCTGCTAAGCAAGTGGCACTACAAAATCCACAAACAGCAGCCGATTTGTTAGGTATTTCCGATGAGGTGTTTATACAAAAAAGTCAGCAAGGAGGTGGAAGCCCAATGATTAGAGGTTTTGCAACCAATAGGTTGCTTTATACGGTTGACGGAGTAAGGATGAATACCGCCATTTTTAGAAGCGGAAATTTGCAAAACGTTATTTCTTTAGATCCGTTTGCTATTGAGAATACAGAAGTCTTGTTTGGACCAAGTTCTGTCATTTATGGTAGTGATGCCATTGGTGGAATAATGAGTTTTACAACACTTACACCACAGCTTTCTGCCGAAAAGGGGAAAGAAATAGTTGTAGGAAAAGCCGTAACTCGATATTCTTCTGCCAATAATGAAAAAACGGCTCATTTCGACATTAATGTAGGATGGAAAAAATGGGCAATAGTTTCTAGCATAACAGCTAACGATTACGGGAATTTAAAAATGGGAACTTATGGACCGAACGAATACTTGCGTCCGTATTATGTACAACAACAGAATGATACAGATATAGTGATGGTAAATGAAGATGAGAAAGTACAAGTTCCTTCAGGCTATACCCAGCTAAATATGATGCAAAAAGTTCGTTTTAAGCCAAATAACCAATGGGATATTGAATATGGGTTTCATTATTCAGAAACGTCAAATTATTCTAGATACGACAGGCACTTACGCACTAGAAATGGATTGCCTCGCTACGGAGAATGGTATTATGGTCCTCAAATTTGGATGATGAACAATTTAACTGTTACTCATACCAAAGATAATCCGCTTTATAATGAAATGACCATAAGATTGGCTCAACAATATTTTGAGGAAAGTAGGATTAGCAGAGATATCAACAAAAGTGAAAGAGAAAACAGGCTGGAAGAAGTTGATGCTTATTCGGTTAATATTGATTTTAGTAAAAATATGGGCGAAAAAAATAAATTGTTTTATGGTGTTGAAGCAGTGAATAATGATGTGAGTTCATTCGGAACAAATGATGATGTTTCAACAGGAATAACCGTTCCAGGTCCTATCCGTTACCCACAAGCAACTTGGGCGTCTTATGCGGCATACCTAAGTGCACAATTTCACTTAAGTAATAAATTGTTGATGCAAACCGGAGTAAGGTACAATGCTTTTGTTTTAGATGCTCAGTTCGATACCACTTTTTATCCGTTCCCGTTTACTTCAGCAAAACTCAATAATGGTTCTCCAACAGGAAGTTTAGGTTTTAAGTTTAACCCTACTGAAAAATGGTCGTTTAGTTTAAATGCATCCACCGGATTTAGAGCCCCCAATGTAGATGATGTTGGAAAAGTATTCGATTCAGAGCCCGGAACTGTAGTAGTTCCAAACCCAAATTTAGAAGCAGAATATGCTTACAATATTGATTTTGGAATAGCAAAAGTATTTGGTGATGAGGTAAAAATTGATGCAACTGCTTTTTATACTTTGCTAGATAATGCAATGGTAAGAAGGAGTTTTTTGTTAAATAGCTTAGACAGCATAGTTTATGATGGCACATTGAGTCAGGTTCAAGCCATACAAAATGCTGCTGTAGCTCATGTTTACGGAGTTCAAGCAGGCATAGAAGTTAAGCTTCATTCCGATTTTAGTATCACTTCTCGTTTTAACTACCAAGTAGGTGAGGAAGAGTTGGAAGATGGCTCTACAAGTCCTTCCAGGCATGCTTCTCCTTGGTTTGGAACAACTCGGTTGACCTATACTAACAAAAAAACTAGCTTACAGTTTTATATTGTCTACAGCGGTGAGCGTGCTTTTGATGACATGCCCGAAGAAGAAAAAGGAAAAACAGAGATATATGCCATTGATATAAATGGAAATCCTTATTCGCCTTCGTGGTACACATTGAATTTTAAAACCATGCACCAACTTACAGATTACTTTGTGATAAGTGCCGGCTTAGAAAATATAACCGACCAACGTTATCGACCTTATAGTTCAGGATTGGTAGCTCCCGGTAGAAATTTAATGGTTTCATTTATAGCTAAGTTTTAACTTCTATTATTATGATAAGATATCTGTCAGGTTTTAAAGTCTGGCGGGTATCTTGTTATTACCAATTATTTTTTAGTTTTATTTCTTTCTTACATTCATTGCACTCAACTAAAGTAAACATTTCCCCAAGCATCATTTTTTCTTCTTTAAAAGTTGTAGTAGTGTTTTTCTCACAGTTGAAACAATAAACATTTGATAATAATTCAATTTGCTTTTGAGTATCTAGTTTTTTGAACAATACGCGATTCTTCATTATATTTTTTTCATCCTGTTCCATTTTATATTTATAAAGAATATATAAAGAATAAACGATTAAAATAAAAACCATTATTAACAGCCAAAATTCTATTTTAAGAGATGTTTCAATTAAGTCGTTATTGGACAAATGTTGGTTTTGAAAACCTTCACCATGAGGATTTTGTAAAGAGGAAACTCTCCCTAATTTATCTAATTCAAAATACCTATAAAATAGGAAAAGATTGATTAGAATAAGTAAAGAAAGCACTAATGTGCGTTTTATGTTTTTCCAATTCATGTTATAAAAATACTAAAAAGTATAAGTTTTAATTACTAAATTTATGGAATGAAAAATATTTTATTTATACTAATTCTTTGTAGCTTATTTTTCTCTTGTAAGAATAACAATACGCTTACTGATATTTTGAATAAGAGTGAATTTACAAATTCAGAAAAACAGGAAATTGTTAAGATGGTGGAGTTTTTTGAGTCTAAAATTATTAGTTCGGAGGCTAATTTTAAACAAGATTATGAAGCCTTTATCAAAGAAATTTATGAGAATGGTTACGAAGCTATTTTGAGTAAAATTGATATTAATGAGCAAAGGAAGTTAATGAAATCAATAAACAATTCTACTTTTATTGAAATATGGGAGTTATCTAAATCTAGAGCTTACATGTCTTATGTGGGAGTTAAATTTGAAGAGCCTATTCCTTTTGAATCATTATCAGTAAATACACAAGGCAAATATGTTAAACTTCTTCAAAAACTATCTAAAAGCAATAAAAAAATAGAACACTATACAAATGCAGTACTTAATTTGGGAGATTTTCCATTGTTTCAATACACTTATAATTTATTGTTTGACTATAAAGGTGACTCTAATGGAGATATACGAAATGGAGAGTTGCGAATCATTTTTGCATTAGAACTACTAACTATTAATGAAAATACCCATCGACATATTTCTCTTGAAGAATAATTTTTAATCAGACCTCTTTCACCCTCAAAAACCACCTGTTGTTTTTGTTTATTCTTCTGCTAATTTTTAGCTACATTTGTTTTTTTAAATAAATTAAAACACATGGACTACAACAATATTTTAATAACTCAAGAAAATAATATTGCACAGGTAACGATTAACCGACCTAATCAATTAAATGCGTTGAATTCAGCTACAATAGCGGAGTTGAGCAGTGCTTTTAAAACATTAGAAGCAGATAAAAATGTTCGCGTAATCATAATTACCGGTTCTGGAGAAAAAGCCTTTGTTGCCGGGGCAGATATCAAGGAATTTTACCAATTTGATGTGGAAGAAGGAAAAAAATTATCAGCAGAGGGACATCAAAAATTATTTGATTTAGTAGAAAATTTAACCACTCCGGTAATTGCTGCTGTTAATGGTTTTGCATTAGGTGGCGGATTAGAATTAGCTATGAGTTGCCATTTTAGAATAGCTTCTGACAATGCTAGGTTAGGTTTACCCGAAGTTACGTTGGGAGTAATTCCTGGTTATGGAGGAACACAACGATTAGCACAATTAGCAGGTAAAGGTAGAGCCATGGAAATGATTATGACTGCCAAAATGATTTCTGCTGAAGAAGCAGCGAACATTGGTTTAGTCAACCAAGTGGTTACACAAGAAGAATTATTGCCAACATGCCAAAAAATAGCTCAAAAAATAGCTTTCAATTCATCTACAGCCATTGCAAGTGCAATAAAAGCGGTAAATGCTGGTTTTAAAGATGGTATAAATGGCTACGAAATAGAAATAGAAGAGTTTGGTAAATGCTTCGGAACACCCGATTTTGTTGAAGGAACAAATGCATTTATTGAAAAAAGAAAGCCAGCTTTTAAATAGTTCAACGTTTGAGGTTTGAAGTTTAAGGTTGAATAGAACTAAACATCAAACATCAAACATTTAACCTCAAACCTACTATGAATCCCTTAAAAAAACTTGCCGGACAAACAGCCATTTATGGGCTTACAAGCATAGTTGGACGTTTGCTCAATTGGTTTTTGGTGCCTATATATATCGGAACAGCGAAATTTACGCCCGACCAATACGGAATTATTACCGAAATGTATTCCTACGTAGCATTTTTAGTGGTGTTTCTAACCTACGGTATGGAAACCGCTTTTTTCCGTTTTTCTACCTTGCAAGAACACGATAATAAAAAAGTATATTCTACTATTATTTATTCGCTTTTCACCACTTCTTTCGTTTTTATTGCATTGGCTTTTTTGTTTGATCAATCTATTGCTAATTGGCTGAAATATCCCAATAATAAAGAATTTGTAACTTGGTTTGCTATGATAGTTGGCTTAGATGCCGTTGCTTCTATTCCTATGGCGAAATTAAGAGCAGATAATCGTCCTATAAAATTTGCTGTTATCAATTTTGCGAATATTGGTGTAAATATTGGCTTAAATTTATTTTTCTTAGCCTATTGTTTACCGATGTATAAAGCTGGAGAAACCAATTGGCTCATTGAAACTTTTTATAACCCCGAAATAGGTGTGGGTTATGTTTTCATTGCGAACCTTATTGCGAGTATTGTTAAGTTTTTATTGTTACTGCCCGATATGCTAAAAGCTAAATTTAGTGTTGAATTCGCATTGCTTAAAAAAATGTTTATTTATGCGTTGCCTTTATTGGTTTTTGGATTGGCAGGAATTGTAAATGAAACCATCGATAGGATTATGCTAAAGCGAATGTTGTTTGAGAGTAAAGGTGAGTTGGAGACTATGACTCAAATAGGAATTTATGGTGCTTGTTATAAAGTTTCTATCATTGTTACACTGTTTATTCAAGCGTTTAGATATGCTGCAGAACCTTTCTTTTTTGCTCAGGAAAAAGAAAAAAATGCCAAAGAAATTTATGCTAGTATCATGACCTATTTTGTTATTATTTGTGCTACCATCTTTTTGGGAGTGATGTTGTACATCGATATTGTGAAATATTTTATTCCCAATGAAGCCTATTGGGAAGGATTAAAAGTTGTTCCCGTATTACTTTTTGCCAATATTAGTTTAGGTATTTATTATAATCAATCTATTTGGTATAAACTAAGTGGAAAAACAAAATATGGAGCCTACATTGGTATTTTTGGTGCCTTTATTACAGTGTTGTTAAACTACATTTGGATTCCAGTATTTGGTTACGTTGGTTCTGCTTGGGCAACATTAATTTGTTATTCGTCTATGTGTATTATTTCATTTGTTTTAGGACAAAAACATTACCCCATCAAATACAATTATTTTAAAATTGGTATATATTTAGGCTTATCACTATTACTTTATTTTGCAACAATTCAATTTACCATAGAAAATTTCTATATCAAACACCTTATACATACGTTAATAATTTTTGCATTTTTAGGATTTATTTACGCCATCGAAAGACCAAAAAAAGTGGTAATTTAGTCGCTTAGTAAAAACTTTAAAGTTCATAAAGTAAGAAGCTAGTCTTTATGAACTTTACAAACTTTTAACTGAAAAACATGAAAATAAAAATAGTAAACAAATCCAATCATCCACTACCTCATTATGGCACGGAAGCTGCTGCCGGTGTAGATTTAAGAGCTAACATAGAAACACCAATAACTTTAAAACCGTTAGAAAGAACATTGGTAAAAACAGGTTTATTCATAGAGTTGCCTGTGGGTTACGAAGCTCAAGTTCGTCCGAGAAGTGGGTTAGCCTATAAAAATGGCATTACTGTATTAAATTCTCCCGGAACTATTGATGCTGATTATAGAGGTGAAGTTGGCGTAATTTTAGTTAATCTCTCTAATGAGTCTTTTGTAATTGAGAATGGAGAAAGAATTGCTCAATTGGTAATTGCTAAGCACGAGCAAGCTGAGTGGGAATTAGTAGAGGAATTAGCTGAAACTGAAAGAGGAGCTGGAGGGTTTGGAAGTACAGGGAAGAAATAATTAATAATGTACCAATTTAGCAATGTAGCAATTTTAATTTCATTGTTACACTAATAAATTGTTTAATTAAGGAATTGATATAATGAAAATAATAGTACCAATGGCAGGGAGAGGTTCAAGATTAAGACCTCATACACTCACCATACCAAAACCATTAATACCAATTGCAGGGAAACCAATTGTACAACGTTTGGTAGAAGATATTACCAAAGTTTGTGGCGAACCTGTAGATGAAATTGCTTTTATTATTGGTGACTTTGGAACGGAAGTAGAAAACCAATTAGTAAGCATTGCTGAAAACTTAGGAGCAAAAGGAAGTATTTACTATCAGGAAGAAGCACTAGGAACAGCGCATGCTATTTTATGTGCTAAAGATAGTTTAGAAGGAAAAGTAGTAGTGGCTTTTGCCGATACTCTGTTTAAAGCAGATTTTAAAATGAACGATGCTGCTGAAGGCATTATTTGGGTCAATCAAATTGATGACCCTCGAGCTTTTGGTGTAGTAAAACTTGATGAAAATAATATTATTACCGATTTTGTAGAGAAACCACAAGAATTTGTTTCCGATTTAGCAATTATTGGGATTTATTACTTTAAAGATGGAGCATATTTAAAAAATGAATTACAATATTTAATTGATAATGACATTAAAGAAAAAGGCGAGTACCAATTGACCAATGCCTTAGAAAATATGAAACAAAAAGGGACAAAATTTGCTCCCGGAAAAGTAATTGAATGGTTAGATTGTGGTAACTATGCAGCTACTGTTTATACTAACCAACGCGTTTTGGAGTTTATTAAAAATGAAACCATTATTGATACTTCACTTCAAAAAGAAAATACGATAATTATTGAGCCATGCTACATTGGTAAAAATGTAAAAATCAGTAATTCAGTTATTGGCCCTCATGTTTCTATCGGAGATAATTGCGAAATAAATAATGCGATAATAACCAATTCATTAATACAAAAAAATACTCAAATACAAAGAACAAACATGGCTAATTCTATGGTAGGAAATTTTGCAAAAATTACCGGAAAAGCACAAGAATTAAGTGTTGGAGATTACAACGAACTAAGCTAATATACATGTCATTAAACACATTCATAAAACTTTTTATTCCACTATTATTTTTGGTTGCGTGTAACTCTCAAAAAGATACGGTAAGCTCTAAGCAAAAAATTAAAGAGGCTACCGTACTTAATGAAAAACAAAAATTGGAGTTAGATTTTTTATTCCATGAAGCTAATAAACAAAGACTGTTAGGCAATTACGAACAAGCGTTGGTAATTTATTCTAAATGTGTTAAAATAAATCCTAATCAACCTTTTTTTCATTATGAATTAGCCAATTTATATAATATGGCTAATCAACAGCATATCGCACTTCAATATGCAGAAAAAGCTGTTCAATTAGACCCGAATAATAAATGGTACAGGTTGCAATATGCCCAATCTTTGCAAGAAAGTGGAGATACAGAAAGTGCAATAAAACAGTACGAAAAGTTGATAGAATTAGAGCCAGAGAATGTTGATTTATATTTTGACTTGGCAAGAATGCAATTATATTCAGAAAAGTATAAAGATGCTTTGATAAATTTAGATGAAATCGAAAAGCGTATAGGAATTAGTGAAGAAATTGTAAGGCAAAAAGAAAAAATTTACATTAAGTTAAATGATATTGAAAGTGCTGCTGCTGAGGTTCAAAAATTAATAAAGGCTTATCCTGATGAAATACATTACAAAGGATTATTAGCAGATTTGTATTTAGCAAACGAAATGCCCGAAAAAGCATTTGAAATTTACCAACAAATTTTAGAAAAAGACCCTCAAAATCCCTATGCACATTTATCGTTGTACGATTATTACAAAGCAATGAATGAGGATGAAAAAGCCTTGGAGGAAGCAAAATTGGCTTTTCAAAGTCCAGATTTAGATATAGATACCAAAGTGCAAATTTTACTTTCCTATTATTCTTTATCTGATAAAAGTGCTACTTTAAAAAAAGAAGCTTTTGAGTTGAATAAAATTCTTATAAAAACGCATCCGGAAGAAGCAAAAGCTTATACTATTTATGCTGATTTTTTATTAAGAGAAAATAAACTAGAAGGAGCTAAAGAGAATTATTTAAAAGCTATTGAGTATGACAACTCTCGTTATCCAATTTGGAATCAATTGTTGTTTTTAGAATCGGAACTTAACGATAAGGAAGGGTTAGAGAGAGATAGCAAGAGAGCAACAGAATTATTTCCAAACCAACCAATACCTTACCTTTTTTATGGGGTTGTACAGTTAGAAAACAAAAACTATAAAGAGGCTACTGAATATTTAGAAATAGGAAAAGATTACGTAATTGATAATCCACCACTTAAAACTCAGTTTTATGCTACTCTAGGTGATGCTTATAACAGCATGAAGTTATATGATAAATCTGATGTGGCATATGAAAAAGCATTGGAAATTGACAGTAAAAATATACATGTATTAAATAATTACAGTTACTTTTTATCACTTAGAGGTGAAAAATTGGAACGCGCAGAAAAATTATCAGCTCTTTGTAATGAATTAGAACCTAACCAGCCCAATTATTTAGATACGTATGCTTGGATTTTGTATAAACAAGGCAAATATGTACAAGCAAAGGATTGGTTAGAAAAAGCGGTGAGTGTCGGTGGTGATAAAAATGCTGTAATATTAGAACATTTAGGAGATGTTTTGTATCAACTCAATCAGCTCGAAGAAGCATTAAAATATTGGAAAAAAGCTAAAGAATCAGGCGAAGGTTCTGAGTGGTTGGATAAAAAAATAGCCGAAGGTAAATTGTATGAATAAAAGTAACCGATTAGTATATATTTTTCTACTAGTTTTAATAAGTCTTTTTGCATGTAAATCAAGACAAAAAACTGTTACTACCGATTTTGGTAGAATAAAACATATTTCTGATAAAAATTTAATTGACAGCCTCGAAAAAAATGAATTTCAGTTTAACGTACTTTCCGCAAAAGCTTCTGTAAAGTTTATTGATGATAAAGAAACTTCTTTTAAAGCCCATATTAGAGTAAAAAAAGACAGCGCCATTTGGGTTTCTATTACACCGTTATTAGGAATTGAAATGGCTAGAGTATTAATTACTAAAGATAGTGTAATGTTCTTAAATAGAATTGATAAACAATATTTTGTAGGTACTTTTGACTATATTAATAATAAATTTGGAACCGATCTAGATTATCAAATGTTAGAAGCAGTCATTGTGGGGAATAGTATAGAGTTTGAGAAAGAAGAGAAAGACATTATTGCCAATGTTGATAAGAAAAAACATGCCTATTATATTAGTACTGAGAAAAAAAGAAAAGTGAGAAAAGATTTAAAGAAAGATAAAAATAAATTAAAAGAACTTACTCAAGCAATTTGGTTATCGCCTGAAACTTTTAAAATTATTGAGTTAGTACTTTCTACCCCAAAATCCGATCATTCTTTAGTAAGTAAGTATAGTGATTTTATGGAACTAGAAAATAATTCATTTCCCCAGAAAATTGATGTAACGTTAATCTCAGAAAAAACAGTTAATATTTTAATTGATTACTCTAAGGTATCTATTGAAAAAGAAGACATTTCATTTATATTTAAAATTCCAACTAAATATGAGCCTGTTCAAACAAACTAATTGTAGTTATCTTTTGCTTTTTTGCTTCGGATTGCTGATGTTTTCAACAAACGGAATTGCTCAGTCTAAATCTGAATTAGAAAAAAGAAAAAAAGAACTGAATAAGGAAATATCTCTTATTAATGGAATGCTTAAAGAAACTGAAAAAAACAAAGCACTTACTTACGATCAATTGCTTAAACTAAAAAGTAAAATTAATGCCCGAGCCAATTTAATTTCAACCATACATTCCGAAATAAAACTTATTAATAAAAAAATTGCAGATAATGAAGCTATTATTACTGCGATGGAAAAGGATTTGGTACAATTAAAACAAGAATATGCTAAAATGATTTATTATGCCTTTATTCATAAAAGTCAGAAGGATAAAATTATGTTTGTGATGGCTGCCGAGAGTTTTAATCAGGCATACAAAAGATTAAAATACATTCAGCAATATACTACTTATAGGAAATCTCAAGCAGAACTGATAGTTAAAACACAACAAGATCTTCAGAAAAGAAACAATGATTTAAAAAATAGCAAACAAGAAAAAGCGGCACTACTTTCTTTAGAAGAACAAGAAAAAAGCAAATTAGCAGTAGAAAAAAATCAACAGGAGACAGTAATTTCTAAATTACAAGGTAAAGAACAAGATCTTAAAGACAAGTTAAGAAAAAAAGAAGAAGCTGCTGCGAAACTACAAAAAGCTATACAGCGAATTATTGAAGAAGAAATTCGTAAAGCAAAAGAAGCAGCTAAAAAAGCCGGAAATACCACCAAAGGTTTCCCAATGACTCCGGAAGCTCAGATGCTTTCTAACTCTTTTGAAGCTAATAAAGGTAAACTCCCTTGGCCGGTTATTGAAGGCGTTATTACCGCTAAATTTGGTCAGCACAATCACCCTGTATTACCTGGAATTGTGGTAAATAATAATGGTATTGATATTAGCACTAGTGGCGGAGCAAAAGCAAGAGCAATTTTTGATGGAGAAGTAAGTTCTGTGGCAATTATTCCCGGTGAAGGAAAAGTAGTGATGGTTAGACATGGAGAATATTTATCTGTTTATTCTTATATGAGTGATGTTTTTGTGCAAAAAGGAGATAAGATTTCTACTAAACAAGAACTTGGTATACTAATTAATGATACCGGAAATTCAGGAACATCTGTTCATATTGAGATATGGAAAGGGATGACAAAACTAAATCCTGAATATTGGATTTATAGAAAATAAAATACTTATGAAGTTTTCAATTCCAGTAGTTATTCCTTTTGCTAAAAAGCCAATAAATCACAATTCCTCATTGTTGATTTTAGGCTCTTGTTTTGCCGAAAATATCGGAGAAAAACTTACTTCCAATAAATTTAATACAGTTGTAAATCCATTCGGAATAATTTATAACCCTATTTCTATTGCTAATAGCTTAAATCATATTTTAAATGAACACAATTTTAAGGAAGATGATTTACTTTTTTTCAATGATAAATGGCTGAGTTTACAACATCATGGTAGTTATTCCAATAGTAATAAGACTGAGTGTTTGCAAACCATTAATCAATCTATTAGTTCATCAAATAAACAACTAAAGAAAGCGAGTTATTTGTTTGTTACTTTTGGCTCTGCTTGGGTGTATGAACACGAAAAGTATGGATTGGTTGCCAATTGTCATAAAATTCCTACTAAGCATTTTGCAAAAAGATTACTGAAAGTAGAAGAAATAGTTGCAGCTTATACTTCCCTTATTAAAAGCATTAAAGATAGTAATGCGGATATTAATATTGTTTTTACTGTTAGCCCTGTTCGTCATGTTAAAGATGGTTTGTGGGAAAATAATTTAAGTAAGTCAGTTTTGCATTTAAGCATAAAAGAACTCACTGAAAAGTTTGATAATTGCTCTTATTTTCCGGCTTATGAAATTGTAATGGACGAATTGCGTGATTATCGTTTTTTCAACGATGATTTAGTCCATCCAACAGATTTAGCAGTAAACTATGTTTGGGAAAAATTTACAGCAAGTTATTTTTCGAAAGAAACAGCTTTATTAGTTGAAAAGATTCAAAAAATTAAACAAGCAGCAATGCACAAGCCTTTTGATTTTGACAGTGAAAATCATCAGCAATTTATTAAAAATCAACTCGCTATAATTCAAGAATTAACTATTCAATTTCCTCACTTCAATTTTGAAGAAGAAAAACAGTTGTTGACAAAGAAAAAATGAATTACTGATTCAAATAAGCTGTAATTCCTTGATAAATCGTATCTAATTCAGCATCGGAAATACAGTAAGGAGGAATAATGGTAAGCACATTTCCGAGTGGTCTGAGAATGATTCCTTTCTTCAACAAAAATTGATACGCTTCTTTGCCTTTGGAGTTAAAATAGTTACTCTCGCCATCAGTTTCTAACTCAATAGCAGCAATAGTTCCAAAACATCGGGCATTTCTAATTTTTTTATGTTGTTCAATAGTTGAAATAAAGGTTTTTTGTTGCTGACAAATGTGTGCTATTTTCTTCAACGTATTTTCCGACTCAAATAAATCTAACGAAGCATTAGCAGCGGCACACGCCAATGGATTTCCTGTGTAAGAATGTCCGTGTAAAAAAGTATGCTTAGCATTATCCGAATAAAACGCTTGGTAAATGTTGTCTGAAACTGCTGTAATACCCAATGGCATAAAACCTCCGGTAATTCCTTTTGATAAACAAAAAACATCAGGTTTGTGCTGAAAATAATCTGAAGCAAACCATTTTCCTGTTCTGCCAAATCCTGTAAAAACCTCATCGGCAATAGTTATTACATGGTATTTTTTACATAAACCTATCATTTCTGATAAAATTTCTGGTGAATGCATTAACATTCCGGCTGCTCCTTGAATAATAGGTTCAAAAATAAAAGCAGCTATTTCATTGGTTTTTAAATGATCTTCAAATTTATTTAAAACTGCTAATTTGTTTTTTTCTGTTGGAGGTTCAACAAAATCAACATGAAACAATAGTGTTTCAAAAGGTTCATTAAAACCACCTCTGGCGGTTAAACTCATACTTCCGAAAGTATCTCCATGGTAATCATTTTCCAACGCAATAAAACGAGTACGTTTTTCGCCTTTGTTGAACCAATACTGAATAGCCATTTTCAGTGCGACCTCGTTGGTAGTTGAGCCATTATCTGAGAAAAATATTTTTTCAATATTATTGGGGAGCAAGTGAATTAATCTTTCCGAAAGCTTTACTGCTTGTGGATGCGTAAAACCACCAAAAGCAACATGTTCTAATTCTAGTGCTTGTTCGTAAATTTTTTGGGCAATATAAGGGTGCGAATGACCATGAATGTTTACCCACCAACTGGAAAATCCATCAATGTATTGCTTGCCTACTTCATCAAAAACAAAAGCTCCCTTGCCTTTAAAAATAGGAATTACATCAGCACCTTTTTGCTGATCGAACGGATGCCAAATGTATTGTTTGTCTTTTTGTTTCAGGTTCATAGTGGCAAAGGTAAACAGTCAAAAATAAAAAAGGTCGGAATGAGTCAATTTTATTCCGACCTTTTTAAGTTTATAAAACTTCTTTTACCAAATAGTAACTCTTAAACTATCGGCAGCAACCATTTCTCCTTCTTTGCAACCAAAAGCACTATGAAATTCTTTCATATTAACCAATGGACCAATAATTCTATAGCGAGTAGGAGAATGTGGATCCGTTTTTACCTGATTGATAAGGAATTCATCTTTAGCATTAGTATGCCAAACCTGAGCCCAACCTAAAAAGAAACGTTGGTTGTGGTCAAAACCATCAATTAGTTCCGGTTTTCCTTTCTTTTCAACGGCTTTTTGTAAACCGTAATATGCTAAGGTTAATCCGGCAATATCAGCAATGTTTTCACCAAGAGTAAGTTCTCCGTTTACTTTATTGCCTTCGGCTACCTCGTAATTATTAAACTGGTTGACTAATCTTGCTGTACGTTCTCCAAAATTTTTCAGATCTCCATCTGTCCACCAATTTTTCAGATTTCCATCACCATCAAATTGACTTCCTTTATCATCAAAACCATGAGAAAATTCGTGACCGATAACTGCTCCAATTCCACCATAATTAATGGCATCATCCGCTTCAGGGTTAAAAAATGGAGGCTGAAGAATGGCAGCAGGAAAAACAATTTCGTTCATAGTAGGATTGTAATAGGCGTTGATTCTTTGTGGGTTCATTCCCCATTCATCTTTGTCAATTGGTTTTCCTAATTTGTCAATGTTTTCTTTATAATTGTGGTAGTTCATGTTCATCACATTTTGAACTAACGTATTGGCTTGGATGTCAACAGAGCTATAATCTTTCCACTTGTCAGGGTAACCAATTTTGTAATTGAATTTGCTTAGTTTTTCTAATGCTTTAGATTTTGTTTCATCGCTCATCCAGTCCAATTGTTGTACTCGTTCTTTAAAAACATCAGAAATATTATGAATCATATCCAATACCATTTGTTTAGATTCTTCAGGAAAATGTTTTTCAACAAATAATTTTCCTAAAGGCTGACCAACATAATTGTTAGATTTCCCTAAAGCTCTTTTCCATTGTGGTTTCATTTGTTTAACACCTTTTAGTGTAGTGGAATAAAAATCAAAATCGGCTTGTTCAAAATCTATACTTAGATGTCCGGAAAAATCATTAATAAAATGATAAGCAACGTAGTCTTTCCAATCTGCTAAAGGAAATTTTTTGAAAGAATTGTTTAATGCTTTAAAGAAATCAGGTTGACGAACAACTAAAGTATCAAAATCTTTAAACTCTGCGGTAGCAAAGAAGTCTTGCCAATTAATAGCAGGCATTAATTTTTGCAAACCTGCTTTATCCATTTTATGATATGTTTTATGCGGGTCTCTTAAATCAACTCTATCCATAGAGTTGGATGCCAATTCTGTTTCAATTTTGATGATGTTTTTGGCTTTTTGAGCAGCTATTTCTTCCGAATTATCAGTAAGAATAAATAGTTTAGTGATAAATTTTTCATATTCGGCAAGTATGTTTTCGCCTCTTTCATCTTTAGGAAAATAATAACTTTTATCGGGTAACCCAAGTCCTCCTTGAGACAAGTAAGTAATGTATCTGTCACTGTTCTTTGCGTCTATGTAAACATAAAATCCAAAAAATGCACCTGAACCAATTTTTTTATTTTCTACAGAAGTAGTTATTAAATCAGCTATAGTAGCAGCTTCGTTTATTTTATCTAAATGCGGTTTTATGGGTTCATAACCTAATTTATTAATAGTGGTAGAATCTAATGCTGAGGTGTAAAAATCTCCAACTAACTGTAAGTTTGTTCCTTTTTTGCCTTTAGCACTTGAAGCTTCTTCCACTATGGTTTTAAGTTGCAATTCATTTTCATCATGCAACACATTAAAACTTCCCCAACGGCTTTCAGATTCAGGAACAGGATTGTTTTTTAGCCAATTACCTGCAGCAAATTGTTCAAAATCATCACAAGCAGAATGAGAGGAATCTATTTGGCTAATATCAAAAGCGGGTGTAATTTCTTTTTCTGGTTCTTGGTTTTTATTTTCTTGTGTTGAACATCCTACAGCTACTAAAAGTAAGCTAGGAATAATAATAAGAGAGCTAGTTTTTATCATAGTTTAAGTTGATTAGTGATTTACAACGGGTTAAAGATAACAAAAAAATAAATATAGTTTATTCATCTAGGAAGATTAAAAAAAATTAAAAATTTTATGGAATTTGGAAAGTAGTTGCATCTAAAGGGCAAATAAAACATAATATTCACCTAAAACCTAGAAATTATGAAAACTAAAAATTACAAAAACAATTATCTAAAAACTAAGATGATGAATAGAAAATTAACCTTATTTAGAAATGCAACTACAAAACTGGTTGCTTTAGGGGTTTCAGTATTAATAATGTGTTCGGCAGCCTTTTCTCAGAATGGAGAAATAAAAGGAGTTGTAAAAGATAAAGTTACAGGAGAGCCAATTTTTAATGTCTCTGTGTATGTAGAAGTAGGAGGGACGTTAAAAGGAGCGGTAACTGATTTTGATGGAAAATATACTATAAAACCTTTGAGTACTGGAGTTTATACAGTAACAGCAAAATCTACTGGGTTTGGAACAATTGAAACAAAAGAGGTTAGGATTACTTCTGATAAAATTACTTATGTAGATATGGCTATGGAACAAACAGCAACAATGTTAGATCCGTTTGTAGTTACAGAAGTTATGCACGTAATACCGCTAATAAACAAAGATGAACCACATGTGCAAGCGTTAACTATCGAAGAGATTAGTAATAGTCCAAATATTAAAGATCCTATTAAAATAGCCACTATGTTGCCTGGGGTTACATTAGCTAACAATGGTAAAGATGTTTATATAAGAGGAGCACGACCAACTTCTACTCAGTTTATTACAGATGGAATGAAATCAATAACTGGAGAGATAGGTATTCCCGGATTAGCTATTGGAGCAATGAAAGTTTATACCGGAGGCGTTCCTGCAAAATATGGAGATGTTAATGGTGGGGTAATTGTAGTAGAAACTAAAAGTTATTTCGATTTAGCTCAGGAATTTAAGTAAATCCCTAAAAGTTCAAGGTTTAACTTTTACTATTAAACCTTGAACTTTTTTAATACCTTTATCAATTCATTTTTAGTGACCAAACTTTATCAATGAATATCTTTAAGAAAAATAGACCTCATAAATTGTCCGACAACGAGCTTATTGCAACATATAAGAGCAATGGAGATGGAATATATTTGGGTGAATTATACAAAAGATATTCTCACTTGGTGTTTGGTGTTTGCCTTAAATACTTGAAAAACGAAACCGAATCTGAAGATGCAGTTTTGCAGATATTTGAAAACTTAATGGAAGACCTTAAAAAACATGAAATAGTGAACTTTAAATCATGGTTACATAGCGTTGCACGAAATCATTGCTTAATGCATTTAAGAAAAATGAAATCGGTGTTGAGAAAAGTAAACGAATATGAAGCAGCTTATGAACATGAAGAGACTTTTGCAGCTCCATTTGAAATAAGCGAAAAATTTGAGCAAGAATTAATATTAACTGATTTAGAGAAAGCAATTGCAGTATTAAAAGAAGAACAGCGAATTTGTATTGAATTGTTTTTTCTGAAAGAAAAATGCTACAACGAGGTAGCTGAAGAAACAGGTTACTCTGTAAAACAAGTAAAAAGTTACATACAAAACGGAAAAAGAAATTTAGCCATACAAATGAATAATTTGAAGTGAATAATTGAAAATGATATGAAAGAATTACATAACCATATATTTTCTGCAACCACATGCATTTCTAAAGAAACGATGATGAAGTATATCAAGCATCAGCTTTCTAAGAAAGAGTTGCACGAGGTGGAAAAACACATGCTCGATTGTGATTTGTGTTCTGATGCGATGGCAGGAATGAAATATGCCACAAATAGTGCTACTATTTTGGCTATTGATAATAAAATCGACAATAGAATTGCAACCGGAGAGTCAAATCCTTTTTTTAGAGGAGGTTGGCTTATGGCAGCAGCATCTCTTGTAGCCATAATTTTTGGAGCTTATTTTTTAATTAATTTGTTTGATGAAAATAAGTTTACACAAAACGAAATGGCTGTTCATCAGCAAATAGAAGAAGAGCAAAATGACCCTGCTCCAACAGAAAATTATATTAAAGAAGAAAGAATTGATGAGGATAAGAAAGATGTTGTTGATAGAAGTCAAAATAACGATGAAGCTACTGAAGATAATACTTTAAAAATGGAAGAAACAGTAACTGAAAATTTAGAACAACCTACTCCACCAAGTGTTTTTGATAAACCGGGTTATAGAGGAACACCAAGTGATATAGACGATATTGAAAATGATATAGTATTGGCAGATGAAGTTCCTGAAAGTATGGATGCAGAAGTTGTTGAGGAGGAGGTGTTTTCAAAAAATGACAAGAACGCTACTTATTACGATAATGAAGTGTTGAATAACAATCAACAAGTTATTTCATCAGCTGTGACTTCTGAAGAAAGTGAACCTGATGCTGATAAAGTGGTGGTGGAAAAACAAAGAAATGAAACCAATAGAAAAAAAGCAAAATCTGCTCAAGCACCAGCTGCTAAACAAGAAGCTGTAGCAACCGGAAATTCTTTGTCTGCCGGAATAACAGCTCAAAATACTTACTATCTGTATGATTATAAAGTGGTAGATTATGCTGTTGAATATCAGAATGAAGAAGATTTTAAGAAATTAGCTGAAACAGATGCAACTCCGGTTGATTTTCTTAACAAAGAGCAAAAAGCTGAAGCTGAAAAATCGTTAGACCAAACTGTAGTTAAAGAAACCTATAAAGATGTATTAGAAAGAGCTATTATAAACTTCAAAAAGTTGGCATATAAAGAAGCTTTAATTGATTTTGAAATGATTCTTGTTAAACATCCAAAAGATGTAAACGCTTTGTTTTATGGAGCTTTATCAGAATATAATTTAAAGAATTATAAAAGAGCCTTAAGTAAACTTGATGCGGTTTTAAAAAATCCTCAAACAGAGTTTAATCAGGAAGCAAAATGGAATAAAGCCCTTACATTAATAGAGCTGAAAGAAACAAGTAAAGCTAAAATATTGCTTCAGCAAATTATTGATGAAAAAGGATTTTACCAGCAAAGAGCTCAAGATAAATTGAAAACATTAAATTAAAGACTTATTATTCTTACATAAACCCTAACTCAAACTTAGCTTCTTCACTCATCATGTCTTTGTTCCAAGATGGCTCCCAAACCATGGTAACTATACACGATTTTACCGACCAAAGTGCTTCAATTTTTTGACGAACTTCTTCGGGTAAACTTTCAGCTACAGGACAAGAAGGAGATGTTAGTGTCATTAAAATTTCGGCATTAAACTCTTCATCTAATTTAATTTCATAAATCAATCCTAACTCGTAAATATCTACAGGAATTTCGGGGTCATATACTGATTTAAGTACTTCTATAATTTGCATCTCCACATCTTGTTTGGAGAGTTGGTTGGTATGTTCTTTATTTTCTTCCATCTTTTTCAATTTATAAACTTTCAACTAGGCCTTAGCTTGTGTATTGAATGCAATAGCATACATTCTAATTTGTTTTAACATTGATAA
>DATCTM010000025.1:0-19643 GCA_036567945.1 Vicingaceae bacterium | reverse complement strand
TCAGGATGATTCATTGCTAAATCAGCTAATACTTTTCTGTTCAGTTGTATTTCTTGTTTAGAAAGTTCTCCCATAAATTTAGAGTAAGATAATCCGTGTTCTCTAACACCGGCATTAATTCTTTGAATCCATAAGGCTCTGAAATTTCTCTTTTTGTGTTTTCTACCTGTATAAGCATAAACACCTGCTTTTTCAACAGCATTTTTTGCTACTGTCCAAACATTTTTTCTTCTACCAAAGTATCCTTTGGCAAGTTTCATAATTTTTTTTCTTCTAGCTCTCGAAGCTACTGAATTGGTTGATCTTGGCATTTCTTTTACGTTTTTTGAATGTTAGTGCTGCATTGTTGCAATCTTTATACTAGTCATTCTGGTTTTGTTTACTAAATTTTTAATTTACGATAACCGATTTTTTTCAAGTTAACATAACTGAACATCTGCTTAGATGCACAATTGTAATTTAATGTTTTTCTCATCAGCTTTATCAACTGTTGTGAATTTTGTTAAATTACGCTTTTGTTTAGTCGTTTTCTTAGTTAAGATATGACTTTTAAAAGCATGCTTTCTCTTAATTTTTCCGGTTCCTGTTAATCGGAATCTTTTTTTCGCACTGGAACCAGTTTTCATTTTTGGCATAATTTCAAAATTTATTTATTGGTTAATTAATTACGTATTTACTTTTTCTTTTTTGGAGCTAAGAACATTAACATTCTTTTTCCTTCCATCTTTGGCATTGACTCAACTGTTGCAACATCTTCTAACTCTTGAGCTAATTTTAAAAGTAGAATTTCGCCACGCTCTTTAAAAATAATGGTTCTTCCTTTAAAAAATACAAAAGCTTTTATTTTTGCTCCCTCTTCAATAAATTTACGAGCATGATTTAATTTAAAGTTAAAATCATGGTCATCTGTATTAGGACCAAATCTTATTTCTTTCAAAACAATTTTAGAAGCTTTGGCTTTAATTTCTTTTTGCTTCTTTTTTTGGTCGTATAAAAACTTTTTATAATCAATAATTTTACAAACAGGAGGAACAGCATTTGGAGAAATCTCTACTAAATCCAACTCTCTTTCTTGAGCCATTTCCAGTGCTTTTGCAATAGGAAATACCTCGGGTTCTACATCATCAGCTATTACTCTTACTTCTTTTGCAAGAATACGCTCGTTGATTCTGTGTTGTTCTTCCGGTTTGCGAAAGTTTCTTCCTCTGTTGTTAAAGTTTTTGTTGTTAGCTATTGCCAAATTGTTAATTAATTTTAGTTAAAATTTTTATTTATTTCATCGTTGATAAGCTTAACAAATGCTTCTGTTGAAAAAGTTCCTAAGTCGCCTTCGCCATGTTTTCTAATAGATAATTGATTTGACTCAATTTCTTTTTCACCTAGAAGAATCATGAATGGAATCTTTTTTACCTCAGCATCTCTTATTTTTCTACCAACTTTTTCGTTTCTGTCATCAACGAAGCTGCGAATATCGTAATTATTTAGCAATTCTGAAATATTTTTCGCATTTTCATTAAATTTTTCGCTAATTGGTAAAATGGCAACTTGCTCAGGAGTTAACCATAATGGGAAGTTTCCGCCACAATGCTCAATTAGCACAGAAATAAATCTTTCCATAGAACCAAAAGGTGCTCTGTGTATCATTACCGGACGGTGCATTTCATTATCACTTCCTTTATATTCTAACTCAAATCTTTCGGGTAAATTATAATCCACTTGTATGGTTCCTAATTGCCAACTTCTGCCCAACGCATCTTTAACCATAAAATCTAATTTAGGACCATAAAAAGCTGCTTCTCCTGTTTCCACAACAGTTTTCAATCCTTTTTCGTTAGCGGCATTGATGATGGCTTTTTCTGCTTTTTCCCAATTTTCGTCAGAACCAATATATTTTTGTTTGTTTTCAGGATCTCTTAATGATACTTGAGCTGTAAAATCTTCAAAACCTAAAGAATTGAATACATACAACACTAAGTCTATCACTTTCATAAATTCATCTTCCACTTGGTCGGGACGACAAAATAAATGCGCATCATCTTGTGTAAAACACCTCACTCTTGTTAATCCGTGTAATTCTCCACTTTGTTCGTATCGGTAAACCGTTCCGAATTCAGCATAACGTATAGGTAAATCTTTGTAAGAACGAGGAGCTGTTTTATAAATCTCACAATGGTGAGGACAATTCATCGGTTTTAGTAAAAAAACTTCACCTTCATGCGGTGTTAAAATAGGTTGAAAAGAATCTTCACCATATTTTTCATAATGACCGGAGGTTACATATAAATCTTTATGTCCGATATGTGGTGTAATTACAGGAAGATAACCTGCTTTTATCTGAGCTTTTTTCAAAAATGATTCTAATCTTTCTCTGAGCATAGCTCCTTTTGGTAACCATAAAGGCAATCCTTGTCCTACTTTTTCTGAAAAAGCAAAAAGCTCCAATTCTTTACCTAACTTTCTGTGGTCTCTCTGTTTGGCTTGCTCCAATAACTCTAAATACTCAGTTAGCATTTTTTGTTTAGGAAAAGAAATTCCGTAAACACGCGTAAGTTGATTGTTGTTTTGGTCGGCACGCCAATAAGCACCGGCAACATTCATTATTTTTACCGCTTTAATTATTTCCGTATTAGGAATATGTCCACCTCTACATAAATCGGTAAAATCGGAATGGTCGCAAAAAGTAATTTCGCCATCATTCAGGTTTTCAATTAATTCTACTTTATATTCGTTTCCTTCAGCTTTGTATTTTGCTAATGCATCTGCTTTAGAAACAGCACGCATTTTAAAAGCTGCTTTTTGTCGAGCCAATTCTAAAAAGGTATCTTCAATTTTCTTGAAATCTTCTTCTCTAATTACATGTTCACCCGGGTCAACATCGTAATAAAAACCATTTTCTATAGCGGGACCAATGGTTAATTTAATTCCCGGATAAAGTTTTTCTAAGGTTTGGGCCAATACGTGTGCAGAAGAATGCCAAAAAGCTTTTTTTCCTTCTTCCTGATCAAAAGTATACAACACTACAGTTGCGTCTTCGGTAATAGGCGTAGTGGTTTCAACAGTTATTCCGTTAACTTTTGCTGAAATTACATTACGAGCCAATCCTTCGCTGATGCTTTTAGCAACATCCATAGCTGAAGACCCTTTGGCTAGCTCCTTTACTGAACCGTCTGGCAGTGTTATTTTAATCATAATTACTTGTATTGAATTTTTTTAAGGGTGCGAAGTTACTAAAATTAGATTATTTGATTGGTTTTTAATACTAAACATTTCAAGAAATTTTACATGCTCGGTTAAGTAAAAAATGAGCTGGATTATTGATTTTTTTATCAAAAAATTACGAATTAGAAAACTTGCTTTTCAACTACTTACTAAAAACTTGTTTAAAAATGTGTCGCTTTTTGTGTCAACAGTTAAAATAAACTTTAATGGAAAAGTTGATATTTTACTTTCATAAATACAATGATAAAACAAAGCAATTTCATGTCTTTTTTTAACAGTTTATAGAGTTAAACTGTTGTAGTTAAGTTTTTTACAAAAAATGTATTTATTATTTGTTGTTACCTATTAATCTTAAAATGAATGTGGTAATTGGGTAGGTAATTACTATTTACACCTTCTTTAGGTGTAGTATTACTACATTGATGGTTATGTAAAAAATACTTATTCAAGGTAAATTTTTATCATAACCTCTCTCCGTATCTTACGAAAACTCATGTAAAAATTGTCATTTTTCAGCCTCAAGAATATAGTATTAATATTTTTCAAAATAGGTATAATGCCGTTTTAATAACCTTATAATCAGTCTACTTTTGGTTCATACTTTAAAACAAAAAATTATATAAACAATATTTAAAACACAAAAACATGAAGAAATTAATATTAGTATCTATTTTAGTAAGTGCACAACTTTTTGCTGTTGCAGGTAACAATAATAAAAGTAAAAGTGCAAAAAATAATAAGCAAGTAAAAGCTAAAAAAGAGCATAAGTTAAATTATGATGAGTTTGTTAATAAGTATGGGGCTGATGATACTTCTCTGGCAGTTATTGAAATATTTTTTGATAAAAGAGACAATGCTGCAAAAGGTCAAATGTCATTCTTGCCACTTTCAACAGTTGTGGCAGTTATAATTCCACCAATTGGTGTTGGATTAATGGCGGTTTCAACTCCAATTTTTATAAATGGTTTAATTGTAAATCAGAAATATAATAGAAGAAAATTAAAAAATATCTTAGATGAATATCAATCAACTAATGAGTTGCCGGTTAAATTGCAAAATAAAGTGAATGATTTTATTGAAGATGAACAAGAATATGAGCGTTACTATGAAGATAAATTAGTAGAATATCAGAAAGTAAGAGTTCAAGCAAATCCAACTACTCCGGCTAACGATGTGGTGGTTCAAGCGAATAATTAAAAAGTAAGTTTTTAATTATATTTCATAGTTTTAGTTTTAAAAGTGGTTGTCGATATGTTCGGCAACCATTTTTATTTTTAGGCAAGACTAAAGGTTTTACACTGTCAAATTCTCATACCGATATAAATAATTCAAGAAGTTATAATAAGATCCTCAATCAAGTTGAGGATTTGTATTATCTGGTACTCGTTCTTTGACGTTGTCAAATTCTCATACCGATAATACAAACATCATCCACTTGTTCTAAATCACCTTTCCATTCTTTAAAGTGTTGTTCTAAAATGATTTTTTGCTCATTCATGCTTTTATCTTGAATACCTAAAAGCAAGTTTTTAAAAGGTTTGTACATCATTTTTTTGCCTTTCTCTCCACCAAACTGATCGGCATATCCATCGGTAAACACATAAATAGTGTCGCCTTTTTTTAATGAGATAGAGTGGGTAGTAAATGGAGTAGGATTGTCAACTTTACCAATAGCTTGTTTGTTGGGTTTAATTTCAATAAGTTCATTTTCTCCCGTTGCATTTTTAGAGATAATATAGAGTGAGTTGTTGGCTCCGGAATATTGTAGTGTTGCTAACGTTTCGGTTTCATTTAATTTAGAATCAGGAATTTGGAATTTTAGGCTGCATAACGCAATGTCCATTCCATCCTTAACTTCATCTTCGCTTTTTTCAAATTCTTGTACTACAATTTCTCTGGTTTTATCTAGAATTTCACCCGGAGTTGTAAGTTTAAATTCATTAACACTTCTTTTTAAAGCGTTGTTGCAGATTACGCTAACCATCGCCCCCGGAACTCCATGTCCGGTACAATCGCATGCTGCGAAGAAAATATGCCCCTCCCCAGCCCTCCCCGAAGGGGAGGGAGTTCCCCCTCCTTCGGAGGGGGGTAGGGGGAGGCTTTCCAACCAATAAAAATCTCCACTAACCACATCTTTGGGTTGATAGATTACAAAACAATCTTTTAAATGTTGTTCAATAATTTTTATTGGAGGAATAATGGCTTGTTGTATTCTTTTGGCATAATCTATAGAATCTCTAATTTCTTTATGTTGAGCTTCAATTTCGTGTTTTTGCTGTGCAATAAGAATGTTGGCTTTTTTCTTAAGTTTGTAGCTTCTGTAAGCTAATAGTCCTAATACAGAAACAATTACAAGGAAAATTACAGAAAGCCAAATGATGTTTTTTTGTTCTTTAATAGTAGAAGTTTTGGTTTCTATAATTTTATATTGATTTTGGATATAAGCTTCATTATCTTTTACTAGTTGTTCCTTTTCGATAAGTTCTTTTTCCGTTTCGGCAAATTGAGTTTTAATTTTTAAGAGTTTGTTTTGTTCTTTTTCTAGTATTTCTTGTTGTTCAGCAAGTTTTATTTGTTTGGCGGTTATAGTAAAATTTAAATCAGCTAAGCTATTTTCTTGCAAGGCAATTTTGGCTTGTTGTTGCTGTATGGTAGCTTTTTTTTCATCGAGCAATTTGTTAGAAGCTTCAAGCATTTTATTTGATGCCTCAACCATTGCTGCTTTTTCTGCCAATTCTTTTTTCTGATTTTCAAGAATGGATTTATTGGCAACAATTTCGGCTGTTAATTTTTTTTGCTGTTCTAAAAGAGCTTCTAAATCTTTGGTTTGAACAACTACCTTTTCATTTTGAGATAGGCTTAATGTTTCCATCTTTTCAGTTAAAGACTCCCAATCTCTTTTGGTTTTTATAGCAATGGTTTTTATGGCAATATTTACTTTTAAACCAACAGCGTTGCATTTTTCTTCATTAAGTTCAAATTCAATTTTGTCATCTATCATAATAAAGTTAATCATAGACTGACCATAGGGGTAATGCTCACTAACTAATAAAACAGGGGCTTTTTTAACTTTTTTGTATATGTCTTTAATAGGGTATTTTTCAGCATCATCAAAATATAATACCTGAAGTTCATCTAATTTTGTGTCGTAATTAACACGTACGATTTTTAAGGGAATATCTTTAACATTTTTTTCTGAAGCAATTTTTTCTAATCCATTAAAAATGTAATTATAATCATCACCCATCACGCCTATTTTAAACTCTTTAAGTTTGTTAATATTAGGCCATTCTATGTATTTAGAAAAATTGTAAATGAAAAGTGCTTTTTTTTCTCCAATTGCTTTTTTTTCTGCTGTTTGAGAAAATGAGGGAGTAAGGGAGGAAAGAAAGAATAATATAATTAGGAATCGTTTCATCTATAAAATATATATTTTCAAAAATAGACTAAATTTCCAACAATCAATAAATTGCCTATAAATTGTTTCCTTCTTGAGGTAAATCCATGTTGTCAGAAAAGGTTGGTTTTATATAGTTGTTTGGTAAAGAGTCGGATATGGTGTTGTTTTCGCATTTTATGGTTCGTGAAGGAAAGTTTTGCATTAACTGATAATCGTGAGTAGCCATAAGAATTGCTTTTCCTTTTTTACTAATTTCAAAAAGCAGTTTAATGATTTCTTCAGAAGTTTCCGGGTCTAAGTTTCCTGTTGGTTCATCAGCTAAAATTAAATCGGGTTCGTTTAGTAACGCACGAGCAATAACAACTCGTTGTTGTTCACCACCGGAAAGCTCATGAGGAAATTTAAAACCTTTATTGGTTAAACCAACACTTTTGAGTACTTCTTCAATACGTCCATTCATTTTTTGTTTGTCTTTCCAGCCGGTAGCTTTTAATACAAAATTTAAATTATTATGAATACTTCTATCTGAAAGCAACTGAAAATCCTGAAAAACAATACCAAGCTTTCGTCTTAAAAAAGGAATTTGGCTCTTTTTAAGTTTGGTTAAATCAAAATCGCAAACACTTGCTGTGCCTTCTTTTAGAGGCAAATCACCATATAAAGTTTTAAGCAAGCTACTTTTACCCGAACCGGTTTTACCTATTAAATAAACAAACTCTCCTTTATCTATCTGAATAGAAATATCTTGAAGGATTAAACTTTGTTTTTGGAAAATTTTTGCGTTTTCAATTGAAATAATCATGCTAATTATATAGTTATGAATAAAGGAACAAATTTATTTATTATTTGACGATTGTACTTATCAATTGCTTGATTTTAAAAAAATAATGTCAACATCACAACGTTGAAAACTTGGGTAAGTACATGTCTCAAACTCAAGTTTACGTTCTAATTTTACCAAATACAATCATTAAATTGGGAATAAACTAATGGTATTAAAACGAATTTTAATTTTATGTGTGGTTTTAAGTGCAGTTTCAATAGTTATTGCTCAAAAAACGTCCATTTATACTCATGATAATTTGGAATACAACGAAGCGTTAGAGTTGTATGATAAAGAAAAATTTAGTGCTGCTCAAGAGGTTTTTGAAAAAATCATAAAAAGCACTTCAGATAATAAATCAGAAATGGTGGTAAATGCTTCCTATTACCATGCACTTTGTGGTTTAGAGCTTTTTAATGATGATGCAGAAGCATTGTTAATTGAGTTTGTTCTTAAATATCCTGAAAGTCCGAAAGTAAAACTAGCTCATTTTCATTTAGGAAGATATTATTTTAGAAAAAAGAAATACGATAAAACCTTACAATGGCTTGAGTTGATTGATGTATATGATTTGTCGGAAGAAGATAAAGCAGAATATTATTTTAAGAAAGGATACAGTTATTTTGAAGAAGAAAATTTAGAAAAAGCTTCGGCAGCTTTTTTTGAAATTAAGGATACGGATAATGCATATAGTGCTGCTGCCAAATATTATTACGCACATATTGCTTACTTGCAAGGTAAATATGAAGCTGCTTTGCAAACTTTTTTAATGATTAAAAATGATGAAAAATTCTCGCCCATAGTTCCTTATTATATTACTCAGATATATTATTTACAAGAAAACTACGAGCAGCTTATTGCTTATGCTCCGGCTTTGTTAGATACTGCCATCCCAAAAAGAGTAGGAGAGATTTCTCGTTTAATTGGAGATGCTTATTACAGAACCGATAAATTTAATGAAGCTATTCCTTATCTTAACAAATACATTAAAGAAAAGCCTTATGAAGCTAACAGAGGAGACTATTACCAGTTAGGTTATGCTTATTTTAAAGCGGATAGTTGTAATGAAGCATTACCTTGGTTGAAAAAGTCTATTTTTAAAAGTGATAGTTTATCTCAAGTTGCCCATTATCATTTGGCAGAATGTTATCTTAAACTCGGAGAAAAACGTCAAGCACAAAGTTCGTTTAGAGAAGCAGCGGTAATCGATTTTGATGCTCAAATTCAGGAAGATGCTCTTTTTAGTTTTGCTAAAATTTCTTACGAATTATCTTTTCACCCATTTAATGATGCGATAAGAGCTTTTGAAAAATTTATTAATACTTATCCTAATTCAACAAAACTAAATGATGCTTATGAATTCTTGGTTGCTGTTTATTTTACCACCAAAAATTACAAAGCTGCGTTAGAATCGTTAGAAAATATTAAAAAATTAGATCCCCAATTACAAGAAGCCTATCAGAAAATAGCTCATTACAGAGGGGTAGAATTGTTTAACAATCAAAATTATGCTAGTGCTATTGTGAATTTTGATAAATCTGATAAATACCCCATATTGGGTGATTTAAAAATTAAAAATACTTTTTGGAAAGCAGAAGCCAATTATAGATTAGATGCTTATAGCGATGCTATTGCCCTTTATAAAAAAGTAATTTATGAACCTAATGCTATTAGTTATTCATTTTATAATGAAGCACATTATAATTTGGGATATTCTTATTTTAAATTAAAAGAATATGACAATGCTCAGAGTTGGTTTAGAAAATATATTCAAAACGATAAAACAGGTAAATCTAAAACAAAAAATGATGCGTTGAATAGAATAGGAGATTGTTTCTTTATTAATAAAGAATATAAATCGGCAACAGAATTTTATGATAAAGCAGCCATGATGGGGACTTATCAGTTAGAATATTCGCTTTACCAAAGTGCAGTTGCAAATGGTGTTATGGGGAATTATGATGATAAAATTAACTTGTTGAATACCTTAATTAACCAAAAACAAGCGTCTCATTTATTAGATGATGCCATTTATGAGTTAGCGAAAACACAGCAAGAAAGAAATAAAAATGATTTGGCTTTAGCTAATTTTAATTTGTTGATTAATGAACATCCAAACAGTACTTATATTAGCAAAGCCTTATTAAAAAGAGGATTGATTTATTACAATAAAAAAGAAGATGATAAAGCATTGGCCTCTTTCAAAAAAGTAGTTGACGACTACTCGGGAACTGATGAAGCTAAACAAGCGCTTAGTACGATTAAGAAAATTTATATAGACAAAGGAGATATTACTCAATATGAAAATTATTTGGCAGGGTTAAATAATGTAGATTCAACTCAACTGGTAATGGATAAAGATTATTTTGAAGTTGCTGAGAATAATTACATGAGTGGAGATTGTAATAAAGCAACGAATGATTTTACTAAATATTTAGAGAAATATCCTAACGGAAATTATAAAATTCAGGCACATTACTATAAAGCTGTTTGCGAAAGAAAAGCAGGGTTTAAAGATGAAGCATTGTTAGATTTTAGTGAAGTAATAAAATATCCAAAAAATGCTTTTACAGAAGATGCCTTACTTAATGCTGCCAAGCTGAGCAAAGAATTAGGCAAAACCGAAGAGGCCCTAAATTATTTCAGTAAATTAGAGTATTTGGCTGATATGCAGGAAAATGTATTTTTAGCTCAGGTAGAACAAATGCGTTTAAACTTTGAATTGGAAAACAATGATAACACGATAAAATACTGCGAGTTAATTATAAATAAAGATAATAATAACGCTAACCTGTTAGCAGAAACGCATTTAATTTACGGTAAAACTGCTATTAGAAAAGATGATTATAATTTGGCTTTTAAAGAATTTACTACAGCAGCAACAGCAAAAAATAAATTTGGAGTAGAAGCAAAATATAATGTAGCCAATATTTTATATATGAGAGGCGACAATGATTTGTGCGAATCGGAAGTCTTTAGTTTAATAAAAACCTTTCCATCTTACGATTTTTGGATAGGAAAATCATTGATTTTATTGGCTGATAATTATGTTGCTAAAGAAGATTTATTTCAAGCAAAAATTACACTGAAGAATGTTAAGGACAATAGTAAATACCCTGAATTGGTATCTACCGCTACAGAAAAATTAAACATTATTGAAGCTCAAGAAAGCCAGAGAGAAAAACAAGAGGAAGAGCAAATAGAATTGAAACTATATGACAATGTAAAATTAGATGACTTGTTTTACGAAGAAGAAAAAACTGAAGAAGAAAAAGCAATTGAAGAAGAAATTAACCAACCTAAAAATGAAGATGAAAATGAGTAACAAAAACAGCAGTAGATTACTTTCTCCATATACAAAAGGGTGGTTGCTTTTGTCGATGTGTTTTAGCCTAGTTTTTACTCAAGCTCAAAACTCAAGTTTAGACTCAACAACTGTAATTAATGTTGAAGAATATAAACCATTTTTAAATGAAGCACACAAAATTAAAAGCAACCCTGTTATTCAGGATACATTTAAAATTATTCCTCAACTGAGATATTCATTTTTGGAGAAAAACATGCCTGTTTCTTTTAATATCGATACTATTAAACATGCTAAAGTTGTTGGAGAACCGTTAACAAAATTATATAGAGGCTATGCAAAAGTGGGGTACGGAACCAATGGAACAACTGTGGCAGATGTGTTTTATAATTCAACCAGAAATAGAGATTATGCATGGGGAGTTCATGCCGGACATTTATCTTCTTCAGGATTAAAAGATGTAGGAAGATCTGCTTTTAGCGATAATCATTTCGGCTTGTATGGTAAAAAGTTTTCCAGACAATTTACATGGAAATTAGGATTTGATTACGATAGAAATGCAGTTCATTATTATGGTATTCCGGACAGTTTACCTGTTCAATACACTCCATCGGAAGGAATACAGCAGCAACTATTAAATAAATATACAGGTGTTTTTGGTCTTTCGAGAAATTTTACCGATACCAATCAATTCGATTATAATGCGGATGTGAAATACTATCATTTAAAAGATGTTTTTGGCGTTAGTGAAAATAACATTCAGGTTGATGGTAGGTTTAACAAATACCACAAAAGAGAGTTATATGAATTGGGGGTGAAAGTAAATTACAATAAATTGACGAATGACTTAGAACTTAAGAGTACTACATCTGTAGGATTAATTCCGCAAATAAGTACACAAACCAGTAAGTGGAAATTTAACTTAGGAGCAGGTTTATTTGTTAACTCACAACAATTATTAGAAGAAGAAAACGATTTTCATTTTTATCCTATAGCTGAGTTTAAATACAATATTGTTGATGATATTATTATTCCATATGTTGGAATAAAAGGAGGAATTATAAATAACAACTTCAATACTTTTTTTGCAGAAAACCCTTTTGTAAATGCTGATGTTTTAGCGGTATTAAACAGCAATCAGAAGTATGATGTTTATGGTGGAATTAGAGGAAGTATAAGCGATAAAATTAGCTTTAAAACAAGTGTGAGTAAGCAAAAGATAGACAATCAACCATTGTATGTAAAAGAGCATGCTACAGTACTTCAAAATAAATTTAATGTAATTTATGATGAAATCACTTTCT
Source organism: Vicingaceae bacterium (assembly GCA_036567945.1). GTDB lineage: Bacteria > Bacteroidota > Bacteroidia > Flavobacteriales_E > Vicingaceae > BRH-c54. Next base: position 7,593 of record DATCTM010000025.1, on the reverse strand, counting down.
TTAACATAAATGCAGAAATAGCTTATCAGCAACTAGAAAAAATAAAAGTGTTATTTACTGCAGACTATTTTGCTTATGAAGCAGCAAAAGAATTAGAAGTATGGCACAAGCCCGAGTTTAAGACTATGGTGTCCGGAATTTATGATTTGTCAGATAAAATTTTAGTACGATTAGATGTGTTTGTGTTAGGAAAACAATATGCTAAAATATATACTACTACGGCAACTACAGAAGGAATCATTACAACACCGGAAGCAAAAGAATTAGGTGGATTGGTAGATGTAAATATTGGTTTTGAATATAGATACACCAAAAAGCTATCAGCTTTTATTAATTTTATGAATATTGGTTCGGTTGAATATGAAAAGTATCAAGATTATGCAACGCAACGATTTAATATTTTAGGAGGACTAACCTATAGTTTTTAATTCTGACAATCAATAAACTAAAAATAGTAAAAAGTCAATAAATTTATTTATTGACTTTTTTTGTGTTTGAATTTCTCTAATAGGTGTAACTTGGCACCTTTTTATACAAAAATGAAGGTGAAATTATATTTATTTTTAAGTTTATTAGTAGCTTCTTCTATACTTAAAGGACAAGAAATACTTCCAATAACAAAACAGATAAACAAAGGTAAAATTTATATTTTATGGGGATGGAATCAAGATTGGTACGCCCCATCAAGCATACATTTTACGGGTACAGATTATGATTTTATTTTAACGGATGTTAAAGCTCACGACAAGCAATCTGATTTTAATTCACAAACGTATTTTCATCCAAAATACATTACTTATCCACAAACTAATTTAAGGTTGGGATATTATATTTCTGATAAGTACGATATTTCTATAGGAGTAGATCATATGAAGTACGTTATTTCTAGTGTTCAAGATGTGAGAATTAGAGGACATATTAGAGATGAATCAATTTATGCCGGAGAATATATTAATAGTCCTTTTCATATCAATAAGAATTTTTTAAGATACGAACATACGGATGGGTTAAATTATATTAATATTGAACTAACCAGAAATGATGATTTATTGCATCAGTTTGCAAGCATTAATCCAGATAAATTTCAGTTAAATTCTATGTTAGGTTTTGGACTAGGTCCTGTTTTACCAAAATCTAATGTTACGTTATGGAATAATGTAAGAAATGATGAGTTTCATTTTGCAGGATATGGGTTTTCGGGTAAAGCAGGATTTAATGCTATTTTTTATAAGTATTTCTTTCTTAGAACAGAGTTCAAGGCGGGTTTTATAGATTTGCCGGATGTTAGAACATCTATAGATATTGAAGATAGAGCTAGTCAGAATATTTTATTTGTTGAATGGTACTTTGCTTTTGGTATGATGTTTCAACTAACAAAGTAATTATTTTTTTAATATAAAAAGAGAATAGAGATAAGGTTTTAGTGAATTTAATTATGTAAGGTCAGTCTTGCCAAATAACCATAATGATCATCTTCAAAAATTAATTCGCAATTTAAATTGGCTTTTACAGCATGTTCTTTTAGCTTTTCAAAATTCACAAACAACCATGAGAATTCTGCTGATAAATTATTATTGTATTTCATTTGGTAGATAACCTCACCATAGTAATCGCCATTTAGATTTAACCAAATAGAACCATCTTTTTCCCTAAACATGTATTTGATGTCTGATGAGTCTAATAAAATTTGTCCACCCTTATTTAGCAACGCAGCGGCATGATTAAGAAAATGGGTCAGCTTATTTAGTTTTTGAGCAATACCAACACCATTCATTAATAACAAAACAGTATCAAATTGTTCATTGTTAAGTTCCATAAAATCTGTTTGTAAAGCATTTAAACCACGTTCTTTCATTACTTCAACAGCTCCTTTAGAAATATCAATAGACAACACATTTAAGCCTTTATCTTTTAAGATTAAACTATGTGTGCCACTTCCTGCTCCAACATCTAATACTTTTCCAAAACAAAGTGCTAAAGCTTTTTGTTCTAACTCGGGTAATTGATCTGCTTTTCTGAATAAGTAATTTAGAGGCAATTCATCATCTTCAGCAATAGAAGAAATTACGGTAATATTTTCTTTGTTATTACCTTTAAAGTAATCTTTTAAAGCACTGCCTAAAATATCGTTGTTGGACATAATGGTTAGATAAGTTGTCTCGATTTTATTTCTAAATATTTATTAATAGAATTGATGGTTAAATTTTCGGGAGCGGTATATATAGTTTGAATTCCATGCTGATTTAGTTTTTTCAATATGAGTTTTTTCTCAAAAATAAATTTCTCGGCAATGGTTTGTCTGTAAACATCAGTAGTATTGTAAACATCTTTTTTAGTGATAGCGGTAAGTTCAGTGTTTTCAAAGAAAATACAAATTAAAAGATGATTTTTAGCAATACCTTTTAAGTAAATAAGTTGCCTGTCTAAACTATCGAGTGTTTCAAAATTGGTAAACAGCAGCATTAAACTTCGTTGCGGAACTTTATATTTTATAGTGCTGTAGAGCATTTCATAATTACTTTCGGCAAAACCTGTTTTTTGTTTGTAAAGTAATTCCATAATTCGTTGCATTTGCAAGCCTGAATTATCTGTTTTAAGTACATTTTTAATTTTATTATTAAAAGTAATAATGCCCGGTTTATCGTATTTTTTAGCAATTATATTAGATAAAACTAACGAAGAATTGATAGCATAATCTAACAAAGTAAGTCCGTTAAACGGCATTTTCATACTTCGTCCCATATCAATTATGCAATATACATTTTGCGATTTCTCTTCTTGATATTGGTTAATCATTAATTTTCCTTTTCTGGCAGTAGCTTGCCAGTTGATGGTTTTAAAATCATCACCAGCAGTATATTCATTAATTTTTTCAAACTCGGTATTTCTGCCAATTTTTCTAATTTTTTTAATACCTGTTTGAGTAAGGTGATTAGAAAAAGCAATAAGTTCATACTTTTTCATTTGCAAAAAAGAAGGATAAACGGCTACGTCTTTTTCTTCTGAAAAAACAAACTTTCTCTCCACAAAACCTATGTTGGCAGCCGCATAAACATTAAGGTTACCAAAACTATATTCACCACGTTGGGTTGGTGTAACGGTATAGTTGATTAGTTTCTTTTTTCCTTTGGTAAGACTAATATCAAATTCTAAATTTCGTTCTTGAAATTGAATAGGCACTTCATCAATAATACTTAAATGAGCATCAAACGGATAATTATTTTCTATAATTAATTGAATTTGATTAGCATCTCCGTTAGAAAGTCTGTCGCTAACTAATCTGCTGGCAACAATTCCATTAGTTTGTTTGTAGAGCAGAAGAATATCAATACACAATAAAATTAAAATGGCTATAAAAGCAAAAATGCCAATAGAAAAAAAGATACTGAAAATAAACCCTATACAAAAAATCACTACTAAAGCTGAAAGGCAATAGAAGAGAAAAGATTTTAGGTATAACGATTTTAAAAACTGCATTATAATTATCTTGGAATTTCTATTTTTTCAATTAATCTGTCAATAATTTCGTGTGGCAAAGCACCTTCCATTTCTTTTTCGGGAGTTAGAATTATTCGATGTTTTAATACATGTGGAGCAATAAACTTCACATCATCAGGTGTGATAAAATCTTTACCATTCATTGCCGCGTGAGCCATCGCACTTTTTAAAATGGCTAAAGAAGCTCTTGGTGAAGCTCCTACAAAAATAGCAGCATCGCTTCTTGTAGCGCCAACAATTTTAGCGATGTAAGCAATAATATTTTCATCGGCATGTACTTGGTTTACTTTTTTTCTGAACTCAGTAATTTGGTTGGCAGTAAGCATTTTATCTACAGCAGAAATATCAATTTTATTTTTTTGCTGATGGAAGTTGAGCAATAATTGTTTCTCGGCATCCTCACTAGGGTAGCCTACTTCAATTTTAAACAAAAAACGATCTAATTGAGCTTCAGGAAGACGATAAGTTCCTTCTTGTTCAAGCGGGTTTTGTGTGGCAATTACCAAAAAAGGCTCAGTCATTTTATAGGTGGTTCCATCGCTGGTTATTTGGTGTTCTTCCATTACTTCAAACAAAGCTGCTTGCGTTTTTGCTGGAGAACGATTAATCTCATCAATTAAAATAATGTTGGAGAATAAAGGACCTTTTCTAAATTCAAAATCAACAGTTTTTGGATTAAAAACAGCAGTCCCAATAATGTCTGAAGGCATTAAATCGGGGGTAAACTGTATTCTGGAAAAATCTACAGAAATACTATGCGCTATTAGTTTGGCGGTAAGTGTTTTGGCAACTCCCGGTACACCTTCGATTAACACATGCCCATCAGAAAGAATAGCAATCAGTAATAAATCTATCATTTGTTCTTGACCAATAATTATACTGTTTAGCTTAGCTTTTATTTGCTGTGTCGCTTGTTGAATTTCAGATAAATCTATTCTTGTTTTAAAAGAAGAGTCGTTGTTGTTAGCCGATTCGTTTGGTAAATTTTCTTCCATGATTATCGTATTTTATTTTTATGAAAAGCGTTAATTAATTGGTTTAAATGTAATAATTCTGTTTCAGAAAGTGATTTTTTAGTTGAAATAGTATTGAATTGATTGATAAGTTGTTCGGCAAACTTCATTTCTACACCAGATTTTCTTGCCAGTTGTTTCTTAAAATCATTATCTAATTGCTGAGTATTGAGTAAGTAGTTAGTTCTTACATTTTCTAGAAAATAAATGATTTTTTTATTAGCTAAATCTAAATGATTTTTTTGATGGTAATACATCTGCGAAACAATTTCAACAAAATCTGTAGTGGCATTGCTTAAAGGCTCAATAACAGGAATAATGCGTTGTCTTCTTTTAATGTTAAAAACAATATAAACTAACAAGCTAAATAAGGCTAAAAAGTAGGCAAATTTTAAAGCAGGGTTGGATAAAATAAACCGAAGGGGAGAAGTAATAATAGGTTTCCCAATTTTGTAGTAATCATCCCAAATGAGGGTGTTTTTATCCAAATAACTTAGGGCATTAAAAGCGTAAGAATAATTTAAACTATCGGTTAAAAAATAATTGGTAAAAGCAGCAGGGAGGGTGTTGATATAAATTTTCCCTTTACCATGTTTTATTGCAATAAAGTTGACTTCTTGTTGATAATCAACATTTCCTAAGTTATAAATTTCGGAATGTCCTAACACTGTTGTATTGGCAGTATCAAAATTGGTAAGGTAAAAATGGAAAATGTTCTTATGAAAAATATAGGGAGAATCTTGTCGGATATTTTTGTTTTCAAAATTGATATGAATAGGAGACTTGTTTTTTTCATTGTAATAGAAATTATAATTTCCGTCAGTAGCAATATTAAATGTGTCGGCAAAATGCCCATAAAATTCCCGTGCAGCTATAAAAGCAGTATTTCCTTTGTAAATGGCATTTAAAAGTTTTTCGGTTTCAGCTTTATCAGGGCTAAATTCATTATTAATAAACAAGTAGTTAAAGTTATTTAAAGAATCTAATGCGGTATAAATGGGTTCGTTTACATGCAGTATTTTTTGGTTGGGAAAAAGCTCAGGAAGCAATTCGTGGAGTACAAAACATCCGTAAGGAATTTTGTCTTTTTTAGTGTAGTTTTCAGCCCAGTTAATAGGTTTAGGAGCATTGTATTGAAAATATACAGCCAAAACAAATAAGACTATTAAAACAAGATAATATTTAATGTATTTTTTCAAGTAAGCTTAATGGTTGGTTATTTTATTATGCATATCATTAAAAATAAGCATGGTTTCATCAAAATGATTTTCGTTAATGGTAAATTCTCCGTACCAAACATGTTCAAAAACTATAGTTGTCTTTTTGAAAGGTGTTTGCAGTGAAGATTGTTTTAATTCGGCAATATAATCTAAATTAGTTTTGTCAGCTTTCCAAGTAATTAAATCTTCATCCGTAAGGGTCTTTAATAGTTTTAAATAAGACAAGCGGATGGCATTTTTATAATCTTTTTGAGTAATAGCATCAGTAATAAGTTGGTTAAAATCCATTTCATGAATATTTTCATCTTTATGAATAAAACCAACTTTGTTGGTTGCAGATTTACCTCTAAAAACGCTTTTTATTTCATGTCTGAACAGTCGGTAGATAATTAAGATAAGTGCTGCAGCAACAATTGTCCATATTAAAATATCCCAAAAGATTGGCGGAAGATTATTGCTTACATATTTATTAAAAAGTTTGTTTAACCAACGTTTAAAAGCTTCCCAAGGAGACTCTGCTGGTGGTGGAATACGGTCGTATAAAAATTCTTTATCGTTTGTATATTTTTCAATAGATTCGTCAGCTACTTTTTTTACATCAATAGTACTTGAAGAGTCAATTTTTACTTTTAGTGTATCGTTACTGAAAACACTTAGCTTCAGACTAAGCAGACATAGTAATATAAGGTAACGCAGTAATAATTGAGCATTAAGCATAAAAGAGTAGCTTGTTTAAATGGTTATATCTTCGCTGTCTTCTGAAGTGTTACCAATAGCGTCAATTTTTTTCATTAGACCTCCTCCAAAAACTTTTTCATTACAGCTAAAATAGTGGAAGACAACGATAACTAAAAATACCACATTGGTTAGGTTGGTCCCTATGGTTGCTATAACATTAAAGCTAGTAAGTAAAACAGAGCTAGTTTCTACAGCCGCATTTTGTAGGGTATTTAGTTGAATCATCATGGTATAAATAAATTGTGGTAAACTAAAAACAAATCCAATAGCACCAACAATTAATTGAGAAATAAAAACTAATATCCAAGTATTCCCAAAGTTGTTTTTGGCTAATAGATAAGCTTTATTTAGAGCAGCAAAATTTCCGATACGTTCTTTAATTCTAATAGGGTAAACAGCAGTTATAACAAATAAAAGAGGAGGTCCAACTACCATTAAAGCTATAAAAAGAGCAAACATAATTAAGCCCATCAAAATTCCACTCATCATGGCAAAAAGTCCTATAACTATACCTAAAGCAATTAGAAGTAGAATAAATATTCCTACTAGGAAAAAGAAAGTAGAAATTAGCATTCCCAGATCTTTTAGGAAAGCATTCCAAACATCATTAACAGTAAATTTTGCACCATTATGTTTATCGTATAAAAAAATATATTCGTAAGTAACGCCAAGCACAACAAGGCTAGAGGCTATAGCAATAATAATGACTAAAAAATATACAGGAGAGAAAAATTGTAAACTTTCAAAGTCATCAGGATTGAAGGTTTGAAAATTAAATATGTTTTGTACATAGATACTCATTAAAATAGCATTAAGTAATAATAATGGTCCGGCTAAAAATAGTAGGGAAGAGAAAAAAAGTTTAAAATTTTCTTTAATAAAAGTAAATGAAACAGTTAGTGTACTACTAAAGTCTCTTTCTTTTTCGAAATCTATTCTTTCTTGATGCATAGTTGAAATATTTAATTAGGCTTATATTTTGTGTATATGTTATTTGGGTAAATGATAAAATACCAAATGATAAAACTTAGTGAGCCGAAGATAATAAATAATGATAAATAAACAGGCATTTCTGTATGTCGAGTTACAAAGCCTTCTAAAAAACCTGCAGTTATAAAAATAGG
>DATCTM010000024.1:0-13384 GCA_036567945.1 Vicingaceae bacterium | reverse complement strand
AATCACAAACACTTGTATTTCAGTTTTTTATAAAACAAGAGCTAATTTGGTATGTAGTTAGTTTTAAGGTTAGTCGAACCATAAAAACTAAAAATCATGAAAACAACAAAAATTTTATCCGCAGTATTAATTGCAGTTTTTGTAACTACTAATGTAAACGCTCAGGATGGTGATAAAATGCCAGATTTAGCAATTAATTCAACTAGCTATAAAACTGCTATTGGGTTAAGAGCCGGAGAAACTTCCGGATTAACCATTAAACAATTTGTAAGTAGTAGCAGTGCCTTAGAAGGAATTATAGGCTTTTGGAGTCATGGTTTAAGTGCTACCTTATTGTACGAAAAACATGTGCCTGCTTTTAATGTAGCCGGACTAAATTGGTACTATGGTGCCGGTGGTCACGTAGCTTTTGAAGCTGGTAGAAGGTTAGTTTATTATAGAAACGACAGATATTACCGATATAATGAAGGCAATATAGGTTTAGGAATCGATGGTATTATAGGTATGGAATACAAAATCCCTTCTATTCCGTTTGCACTTAGTTTAGATGTAAAACCTTATGTTGAAGTAATTTCTAACGGTAGAGTTTGGACCTCTTTAGATCCCGGATTAGGAATTAAAGTGACCTTTTAATAAATAACTAATAAAATTATAAATCTTAAAAATTATAGCCATGAAAACAATGATAAAAATGTTCATTCTAACCGCACTAACAATAGGATTATTTATTGTTGGATGTACAAAAGATGAAATGAACACAGGTAAAATGATGATAAAAATGACAGATGCCCCTGCTAATTTTACAGAAGTAAATGTTGAAGTACAAGAAGTTCAGGTGCACTATGCCAACAATAACAATATTAATGGTTGGGTAACCTTAAATACCAATGCCGGAATTTATAACTTACTCGACTTGCAAAATGATGTTTCAGTAGTAATTGTCGATCCTCAAGATTTATCTGTAGGAAAAATTACCCAAATGAGATTAATTTTAGGACAACAAAATACTGTTGCCACAACAGACTCCATCTATCCGCTAAAATTATCTAGTCAAGATGAAACAGGGTTAAAAATTGTTACTCCTTTTAATATAGTAGCTAATAAAACCATAAGTATTTTGATAGATTTTGATGCCGAACAATCTGTTGTAGTTGAAGGTGATGGATCATTTAGATTAAAACCTGTCATTAAAATAAAAAGTGTTGAATATTACTAAGTTGCAACAAACTAAAAACTAATATAACTTATTAACCTTAAAACTTAACTGATATGAATTACTTAAGAATAATCATCCTGTTAACTATTTTTAGTTTTGCTCTTGGATGTCAAAAAGATGATTCACATACACCTAGTGCGGGGTATATAAAACCTGATGACTTCTTGTCTGACAAAAAATACAAAACCCTAATTGTAGAAATTAACTATGTGCAGGGATATATGCCAACTGAAGAAGCAGTAGATAATATGGTTACCTTCCTTTCGGAAAGGTTAAACAAACCTAAAGGAGTAAAAGTAACTATGAAAAGCATTCCTTCTCCAAGAAAATCATCTTTCTCTCATAGCGATGTGGTTTATCTGGAAAAAATGCACAGAAAACACTTTCCTTTAGGAGATATTTTAACTGCTCACATTTTGTTCTTAGATGCCGGATATATTCAAGATACCGACAATACAAAATATTTAGGTATGGCGTATGGGGCAACATCCATAGCAATATTCCAAAAAACAGTTAGTGATTATTCCGGTGGAATTACACAACCCAGTAATGAGGTATTAGAAACAACAATTATTAATCACGAATTCGGACATGTATTAGGGTTGGTAAACAATGGAACCTCTATGCAGACCAATCATCAAGATAACAATCATGGACACCATTGTGACAATGATGAATGTTTGATGTATTACGCTATGGAGACTACTGATATTGTTGGCAACTTAGTTGGTGGAAATATTCCTGGATTAGATCAAAATTGTATGAACGATTTAAAAAATAATGGCGGCAAGTAGAGAAAAACGCTTGGATGGATTGTAATTGCCATCCAAGCGTTTTTATTTAAATTCATATTTTTAAAACTTAAAAAAATCAAATTGTTATTAAAAGCTATTAGATTGTGTATAAATTAGACCACTAAAAAATTCTCAACAAAAAAAGATTGTTGACTTTTGTTTTTATCTAACTACAAACTAAAAAGCTTACATGAAAGCATCTGATTTATTCATTAAAGCACTCGAAAACGAAGGTGTAAAATACATTTTTGGTGTTCCGGGTGAAGAAAACCTAGATTTTCTTAACTCCTTAAAAAATTCAAATATTCAACTTATAATTACCCGACACGAACAAGGAGCGGGTTTTATGGCAGCAACTTATGGTAGGTTAACAGGCAAACCTGGTGTTTGTATTGCTACATTAGGTCCCGGAGCTACTAATTTTGTTACTCCGGCAGCTTATGCTCAGCTAGGTGGAATGCCTATGTTTATGATTACAGGTCAGAAACCTATTAAAAAAAGTAAACAAGGTAGATTTCAAATTGTTGATATTGTTGATTTAATGAGACCCATTACCAAATTTACCAAACAAATTGTGAATGCCAATAATATTGCTCCTTTAGTAAGAGAGTGTTTTCGTTTAGCAACAGAAGAACGTCCGGGAGCAGTTCATTTGGAATTACCTGAAGATATTGCTATTGAAGATGTTGCTAATCAGGTTTTTGAAGTATCTGATTGTAGCATTCCTACTGCTGATGAAAAAGTGATTCAACAGGCCGTAGAAATGATAGAAAAAGCTAAAATGCCATTATTATTAATTGGTGCAGGAGCTAACAGAAAAAATACAAGTAAAGCCCTTACCGATTTTGTTGAAAAAACAGGTATGCCTTTTTTTAATACTCAAATGGGAAAAGGTGTAGTTGACGAAAGACATAAACTATATTTAGGTACAGCAGCTCTTTCTGATAGTGATTTCTTGCATTGTGCCATCAACAGAGCCGATTTAATCATTAATGTTGGTCATGATGTAATTGAAAAACCACCATTTTTTATGGAACATGGCGGCACAAAAGTCATTCATATCAATTACTTTCCTGCTCAAGTAGATGCTGTTTACTTTCCTCAATTAAATGTAGTTGGAGATATTGACGATTCTATTGAACAAATGACAAAAGCTATTAACAACTCACCTAATTGGGATTTTTCGTATTACGAGAGAATTACCAACGAAGTGGAAATGCATTTATCTAAATATGCTCAGGATAAACGTTTTCCTACTTTACCTCAACGATTGGTAAATGTAATGAGAAAACTTATTCCTGATGATGGAATTGTATCGCTTGATAATGGAATTTATAAAATTTGGTTTGCCAGAAATTATAAATGTTACCAAAGAAATACACTTTTATTAGATAATGCATTAGCTACAATGGGGGCAGGATTACCTGCAGCTATGATGGCAAAAATAATTTATCCCGAAAGAAAAGTGGTAGCTGTTTGTGGTGATGGTGGTTTTATGATGAACTCTCAAGAAATGGAAACGGCAGTTCGTTTAAAATTAAACTTGGTAGTTATCATTTTAAATGATAATGCTTATGGAATGATTAAATGGAAACAAGAAGGAATGGGCTTTGAAAGTTACGGACTTGATTATGCCAACCCGGATTTTGTTAAGTACGCAGAAAGCTACGGAGCAATAGGACACAGGCCTACCAACGATGATGAGTTAGTAGTAACTATTGAAAAATGCTTAAATAGCGATGGCGTACACCTTATTGATTTAGCAGTAGATTATTCCTTAAATCACTCTATATTAAATGTAATCTTAAAAGAAAAAACGTGTATTTTGTAAAATACACAATTAGAAACTCAACAATTAACAAATAACAAAAAATGTTACAAGTAGTATCACCTTATAATTTAGAATTAATAAAAGAAATTCCTATAATAGGTAAAAATGAAGTAGAGAAGCAACTTCAAACTGCTTATGCTTTATTTGAAGATCAGTCTAATTGGTTACCGGCACATCAACGAATTGCTATTTTAGAAAAGACTGCAGAAATAATGAAAGGTCGTGTGGAAGAACTGACTAAAATTGCAGCGCAAGAAGGCGGAAAACCTTACATAGATTCTAAAGTTGAAGTACTTAGGGCTATCAACGGAGTAAAATTAGCTGCAGAACATATTGCTCAGATAAAAGGTGAAGAAATTCCTATGGGATTAACCCAAGCATCCGTAAACCGAATGGCTTTTGTAAGCAGAGAACCGATTGGTGTTGTTGCTTCTGTTAGTGCTTTTAATCACCCTTTAAATTTAACCATTCACCAAACGGTAACAGCTTTTGCAGCCGGTTGCCCGGTAATTATTAAACCTGCTTCTACTACTCCACTTTCTTGCTTAAATTTTATTGAAATTTTAAAAGAAGCGGGAATGCCAGAAGGTTGGTGTCAAGCTGCAGTTTGCAATAGAGAAGCTGCAACTTATTTAGTTACTGATAAACGAATAAATTATTTTTCTTTTATAGGTTCGGCAAGTGTAGGTTGGAGTTTAAAATCTAAACTAGCTCCAGGAACAAGGTGTGCGTTAGAACATGGCGGTGTTGCTCCGGTTATTGTTGAACCTGATACTGATTTAACAGAATTAATCCCTGCTTTGGCAAAAGGTGGCTTTTATCATGCCGGACAAGTATGTGTTTCTGTTCAAAAAGTATTTGTACATGAATCTATTTGTGAAAATGTTGCTCAATTATTAGCAACTGAAGCTAAAAAACTAATTGTTGGAGATCCTTTAGATGAAAAAACAGAAGTTGGTCCGTTAATTACACCACAAGAAAACGACAGAGTGGAAGCTTGGGTAAGCGAAGCTATTGAAAAAGGAGCTAAAGTACTTTGTGGAGGTAAAAAGATTTCTGAAACATGTTTTGAACCAACTGTATTATTAAACCCTCCTGCTGATACAAAAGTATCTACCGATGAAATTTTTGGTCCTGTAGTATGTGTTTATAGTTATACCAATAGATTAGAAGCTATAAAAATTGCCAACAGTTTAGATGTTCATTTTCAGGCTGCAGTATTTACCAAAAACATAGATATAGCTTTAGATACAGTTAAGAAATTAAATGCTACAGCTGTAATGGTAAATGATCATACTGCATTTAGAGTAGATTGGATGCCTTTTGGTGGTAGAGATGCTTCCGGAATTGGCATGGGTGGAATTCCTTATTCTATACATGAAATGACTAGAGAAAAATTAATGGTTTTGAAAAGCAAACTGCTTTAAATTACTAATTCATAAAATGTTTATTATTTTTGAATTCAGAAATTAAACTCTGTATTATGAACATTTCCCCCAAATTAAAAACCTTATTCTTTATTGTTTTATTGTTTTCTTTTTCCTTTGCTGTTGCTCAGGATGAAGACACCTATGTTTATGGCGATACACCAACCAATAACCAAAACAACCAAAACAGAGGTTTTAGCTGGGACAAGGTTATTCTTGGTGGAAACATTGGGGCTACTTTTGGTGATATTACTTATTTTGAAATTGCTCCTGTTGCAGGATATTATTTTACTCCCAACATTATTGGTGGTGTTGGTGCCAACTACATTTATTACAACGATAAGTTTATCAACTTTAGCACCAGTATTTATGGTGGTAGAGTTTTTGGACAATACTTAGTAGATTTTGCTCCATTAGTGGCTCATGTAGAAGCAGAAATAATAAATGTAGAAAAATTTAATCGCCAAAGGTTTAATATTTATAACTTTTATGTTGGTGGTGGATTAAGACAAAATTTAGGAGGTAATTCCTACCTTTTCTTAATGGTACTTTGGAACTTAAACGAAACCCAAGAATCATTTTACATTCAGCAAAACCCTGTTTATAGGTTTGGTATTGCTATAGGGTTGTGAAAAAACCTTTAGGTGATTTGTAAAAAAATGTTTATCTTAACAAGAATTATAAATTACAACTATACAACATCTCCACTATATGGAAAAAACAATTCAATTCTATAAGGATATAATTCACTACTTCCAAACAAATTATATCAACCTTGCTTTCATCCTGTTGTTTGTAATAGTAGGGTTTATATTATCTAATTTCATACAAAGTAGAGTAAAATTACGATTGATAAAAAAATCACCTAATCATATTACGGCTAATTTTACTTCACAAATAGTCGGATTTATTCTTAAGTCAATTATTGTTTTTACTACTCTATATTTACTTGGACTGAGTTCTTTTACCAATAAGTTACTTGCCGGTGCCGGATTATTAACTTTTGTTATCGGTTTTGCATTAAAAGATATTGGCGAAAACTTTTTGGCTGGAATTATTTTGGCATTTAAAAGTCCTTTTAGGCTGGATGATTTAATAGAGGTAAATAATATTACAGGACATGTAAAAGACATTAGCATAAGAGAAACTCTTATAAAAACTCCAGATGGAAAGGATGTTTTTTTACCAAATGCTATCATTCTTAAAAATCCATTATATAATTACACCATTGATGGTTTTTTACGATACGAATTTACAGTGGGTATTGCCTATGAAAACAACCCTACAGAAGCAATAAAGCTGATAATTGAAACGATAAATAATGTTGATGGCGTTTTAAAAGATGACAAAAAACCTATAATTGCAATTGATGAACTAGCTACTAATACTATTAATATTAATGTGAAATTTTGGATAGACACCTTTAAATCTAAAAAGCGATCTGTTCACAACAGTATTCGTTCTCAAGTAATGAATGATGTAATTGAAGCATTAGTAGTAAATGGTTTTAGTTTGCCCGCATCAATTGTTGAGTTGAAAAACTATGAACCTTATGGAAATTTAAAGCTGAATGTTGAGCAACAAAAAAATAAATAATTAAACATAGTGTCCTACCTTTTGGTAAAAACTACTGATAAAATCTGCTTCTAAATATTTTGAGATAATCATCCGGTACTTTGGTTTCAAAAATAACTTCTTTTTTAGTCGTTGGATGGATAAAAGCCAACTGCTTTAGATGAAGTGCTAATCTACCTATGGGATTTTCTGTAGCTTCGTATTTTTTGTCCCCAATAATAGGGTGTCCAAGGCTTTTCATGTGCACACGCAATTGGTTTTTTCTTTCTGTTTCTTGGTGAGCTTCTAACAAAGTATAAAATTCATTTTTCTTAATTACCTGATAATGGGTAACGGCCAATTTAGCTTCATCACTTTTACTTGCCACCACATACATCATTAATGCTTTGTTTTCTTTTAAGTAATTCACAATTTTACCTTCATCATTCTCCATAGTGCCTTGTGTAACTGCCAAATACTTTCTATTAGCAATGGTTCTATCCCAATCTTTCTGAATAGATAATTGACTATTTTTATTTTTAGCAAAAACCATTAGTCCGGAAGCATCTTTATCCAACCGATGAACAACAAACAGCTTTGCCGTAGGATCATCAAGTTGAACATGATGTGATATAGTTTTATAAACTGTTTGCATTTTAGTATTTCCTGAAGATATAGACAATAACCCACTCTTTTTGTCCACCACAATAATATCATCATCTTCAAAAACTACCTTTACTCCTTGGTAAGAAAGTTCTCTAAAAGGTTTGTCCCAGCTTACCTTAACCGTATCACCTACTTTCAAAGCATGGTCAAACTGCCTAATAATCTTATCATTAACCATAAATTGCTTTCTTGCCAACATCCCCTTTACTTTATTACGGGTTTTATCCTTAATGTTCTTTAAAAGAAAATTAAGCAATTCATCAGCTTCCTCCACTTTTATTCGGCTTACTCTGTTTAAATTTTTATTAGACGATTTTTTTCGCATGTTATTTTAAATAAAGCAGCAAAGTTAGGTTAATCGAAAGAATAATATAGATTTAATTTGATATAATGAATAGTGAAAAATTATATTGCTTAATTTCGTTTTTCAAAAAAAGAGATTATGGTTACAAAAGAAAGTATTGTTAAAAATTGGCTTACGCGCTATACAGGAAAGGCTTTAGAAGACTTTGGTCAGTATATACTATTAACCAATTTTAATAATTATGTAGAATATTTTGCTAAAATAAAAAACGTTTCGGTTGAAGGCAAAGACAAAGCTATGCCTAATGCTACAGCAGATGGAATAACCATCATCAATTTTAGTATGGGAAGTGCCAATGCTGCAACCATTATGGATTTATTGAGTGCTATCAACCCCAAAGCATGTCTTTTTTTAGGTAAATGTGGCGGATTGAAAAAGAAAAATAATATTGGAGATTACATTTTACCTATTGCAGCCATAAGAGGCGAAGGAACATCTAACGATTATTTTCCTACAGAAGTCCCTGCTCTACCTGCCTTTACCTTACAAAGAGCTGTTTCTACTACTATAAGAGAGTTTAAAAAAGATTACTGGACGGGAACAGTTTATACCACCAACAGAAGGGTTTGGGAGCATGATGAAGAGTTTAAAAGCTATTTAAGAAAAATTAGAGCAATGGCCATAGATATGGAAACTGCTACCTTGTTTATTACAGGCTTTTATAACAAAATCTCTACCGGAGCATTGTTATTGGTTTCGGATCAACCTATGATTCCTGAAGGCGTTAAAACCGACAAAAGCGACCAAGTAGTGACACATAGTTTTGTTGAAGAACACATTAAAATTGGAATTCAATCGTTAGAAGAAATTAAAAACCACGGAATGAGTGTTAAGCATCTTAAATTCTCTTATTCAGAAGATTGATGAAGCATAACGACATACTTAAAGATTTAAAAAACAAGGTTTATCATCCCATTTATTTTTTAAGTGGTGAAGAACCTTTTTATATAGATTTGATAAGTAATTTTATTGAAAAAAATGTGTTGGATGAAGCTGAAAAAGAATTTAATCAGCAAATTATTTATGGTAAAGATACTGATATTTCTACTGTTATAGGTGCTGCTAAACGCTACCCTATGATGGCTAATCACAATGTGGTAATTGTTAAAGAAGCTCAACACTTAGTGAAGCAAATAGACCAACTTGATAGTTATTTGGACAATCCCACCAAAAGCACCATTTTAGTTTTTTGTTATAAATACAAAACCTTAGATGGCAGAAAAGGCATCACTAAAAAACTGAGTAAAAAAAGTGTTTTCTTTGAGTCAAAACCCATTTATGAAAACCAAGTTCCCGATTGGATTAACAGTTATCTCAAAGAAAAAAACTACACCATCAATCCAAAAGCTTCATTTTTAATTGCTGAATTTTTAGGGACAGATTTGAGTAAAATTGCCAATGAACTTGAAAAATTAACCATTAATATTCCGGAAGGCACTGAAATAAATGCTGAAATGGTAGAAAAAAACATTGGTATCAGCAAAGACTTTAACATGTTTGAGTTGAACAAAGCCATTGGTTCTAAAGATATTCTTAAAGCGAATAAAATTATTAACCATTTTGCCAAGAACGAAAAAGAACATCCTATACAAGCTACTATTGCGGTTTTATATATGTTTTTTACTGCCATACTTAAATATCATTACACTAAAGATAAAAATCCTAGAAACATTGCTGCTGCACTAAAAGTAAGTCCTTTTTTTGTGAAGGAATATCAACTAGCCGCCCAAAATTACAATATCAGAAAAGCAGTAAAAGTAATTGAATATATCAGAGAATACGACCTAAAATCTAAAGGAGTAAAGAATGTTTCTTCATCAAGCGGAGAGCTGACTAAAGAACTTGTTTTTAAAATTCTACATTAACTTTCTTTCTATTTTTAGTTTTTTTTTAAGTTTTGAGATTTTAAAAATTAGGGGGAAGAAGTTCATTATCTTAAATTTGTGTATTAACATCAAAAAAACACCAGTATGAAAGTTACTCCGGTTGACAAGTGGATAATTAATCCCATTCAACGTTTCATAAATAACAGTACTACCAGTGGAATTGTATTATTTTCATCTGCTTTTTTAGCTATAATACTTTCAAACTCACCATGGTCACATGAATTTCATGAACTTTGGGAGTTGAAATTTTCTATTGGTTTTAATGGACATTTTATCAATAAAAATCTTCACCATTGGATTAATGATGGATTGATGGCTGTTTTCTTTTTTGTAGTCGGTTTAGAATTAAAAAGAGAAATTGTTGCCGGAGAACTTAGAAACCCAAAAAGTGCTATTTTGCCAATTGCTGCAGCTATTGGAGGGATGTTATTACCAGCTACCATCTATCTAATTTTTAATCCTTCCGGATCTACAGCTGATGGTTGGGGAATACCTATGGCAACAGATATAGCTTTTGCTTTAGGAGTGCTTTATTTATTAGGAAACAAAGTACCGCTATCTTTAAAAATTTTCCTTACCGTACTTGCTATTGTTGATGATATTGGTGCAGTGTTGGTAATTGCTTTCTTTTATACATCAGATATTAATTTTGTGAGCTTGGCAACAGGCGGTGTTTTTATGTTGATATTAATTATCTCTAATCTTATTGGTATTAGAAATACTATATACTATGCAATAATCGGTATCGGTGGTTTGTGGTTAGCATTCTTAATGTCAGGTGTACATGCAACCATTGCTGCTGTTCTAGCGGCAATGACTATTCCTGTTAATGTAAAAGTTTCTGAAAAAGAATACACTAAACGAATAAAAAATTTAATCTTTAAATTTGAAGAGGAAGAACCTAACAACAATCCTGCTGTTACACCAAACCAACTCCACATAATACAAGATATTAGAGATTACTCTAAAAATGCACTTACACCTTTACAAAGGTTAGAGCTTAGAATGTACCCACTTGTTGCTTTTATCATTATGCCCATATTTGCATTAAGTAATGCAGGTATAATATTATCTAGTGATTCACTTAATCAAATAATGAGTCCGGTATTTTTCGGTGTTTTTGTAGGTTTATTAGTAGGAAAAGTATTAGGTGTTTATGGAATCGTTTCTATTTTATTAAAGTTTAAATGGGTAACACTTCCTCACGGTATGAATAAAGTTCATTTATTAGGTGTAGGATTTTTGGCAGCAATTGGATTTACTATGTCATTATTTATTGGTGGATTAGCTTTTATTGATAAAGTTCATATTGAAGAAGCTAAAATGGGGGTGCTATTCGCTTCTGTTTTAGCAAGTTTTGCCGGTTTTTTCATCATTAAATACGCTAATAAAATCAAGACAATTTAATGGCCTCTTATTCGTTTTTCTTTCTTCATGCTGAAGGAACTTTTTCTACTTAAAAAATTATGTAGTTTTGTCTTTATCAACTTCTAAATTAAAAATAATGTATAAACTGATATTATTAGTTGTTTGCTGTTTACCAATGTTCGTTTTTGGTCAAGCTTACAAACCAGGTAAAGGTAGCGGACTTTATGGCACTGGTGCTGAAAACATTGATAAAGGTTGGTATTTTGGTTTAGGAGCAACTTACATGTTTCCTTACCTTAGCGAGGAAGAAAGTATTGATTATACCGATTCATTAAACCAAACATTTACTCAAGACTATACAGCTAAACCAACAGGAAAATTCGGTTTATTTGCCGAAATAGGCATGTTTAGAATGAACGACAAAAAAGTAATTAATTATATAGATTATGGCCTTTCTTACAAATGGTTCAGAGGTGGCGAAGATTTTGAATCTGCCACATTTTTAAACAATAATTTAGTTGCCACACAGCAAACCGAAGCTTCTTACAGTAGTCATACAGCATCATTAAACTTTAATATTGGCAACAGGTACGACATGTCTGAAAAAACATTTTTAGTAAACGGAATTGGACTAAATGCCGATTATTTTTTCATTAAAAGTAGAAGTAATGGAGGTGTAATTTTAGGCCAGCCGCACGAGTTTGTCTCCGACTTTGTTGGCGAGTTACATTATTTTTTCGGAATGGGTTTTAAAACAGGCAAAAGATTAATAATTATGCCCATGATTGAAACCCCTATTTTCGCTATTTACGAGTTTAACCATATAAAATCAACACATAATTATTTCAATACCCGCTCCCGACCATTTATTATAAAACTAAGGTTTATGTTATTGAAAAAAGGTTCAAAATCTTGTCCTCCGGTATATAACCCTATGGGGATTACACCTGATATGTAATGAAATGAATTGTTGAATGTTAATAAGGCAAAAACAGATTTTCTTTGATTAAATTTCCAACATTTATAGCCCGTTCAGAATTTAGCAAACATGTTACTACACTTATTGTTGGACAAATAATAGTACATGCTATAGCTTTCTTGGCACTTCCAATTATTACCCGACTATACTCAGCAGAACAAATTGGAGCTTATTCACTTTTTATGGCTCTTTTTATGGTTCTTTCTATGTTAAGCACTGGTAGGTTTGATGCAGCTATTGTTATAGAAAAAAAAGAAAAATCGGCTATTCTACTATGGACCTTGGCTACTTTCATCAGTTTTTGGTTTAATGTTGTGCTTTTTATTTTCATCTATTTTTTTCATAAAAATATCTTAGTGTGGCTCAATAAATCAAGCATGGGAGCTTATATTTTATTACTTCCCTTAGCTATTTTCTTTGGTGCTTTAATACGAAGCACTCAGTACTACTTTAACAAACATAAGGGATACAAAACCATTTCCATGTCTGATATACTAAAGTCAGGTATAAACTCTACAGGTGGTGTAACTTTTGGATGGTTAGGATACCTCTCCGGAGGATTAATAATTGCAAATATACTTTCCAATGTTATTGCTTTTATTATGTTAGCAGTAAAACTCCCTGCTTCTTTTTGGCAAATGGTAAAAACAACTACTGTCCTCAATTTAAAAACTATAGGAAAAAAATACAAAGATTATCTTACCTTCTATACATTGTCAGGGATATTAAGTGCTATTGTTTCCAACGGAACACCTATTTTTATCATTTTCTTTTTTACTGAAAAAACTGCCGGGTATTATTTTATGGCAGAAAAAGTGGTAAGCATTCCCATAGGATTATTGGTAGCTGCTATTTCCAGAGTTTTTTACCAACGTGCCAGCGAACTATTTCAAAATGACAAAAAAGGATTTCTAACACTCATTTATCGTATTCAAAAAAAAATGTTTTGGGTGTTAGTTCCTCTTTTACTTTTACTTTCATTAGCTGCTCCATTTATTTTTGAATGGTTTGGAAATGATTGGAGACAAGCAGGGGAAATGATTAAATACTTTGCTATTTTGGTATTGTTCAATAATTTAATTTCTCCGGTAGGCTCCATTTCTAACATTATAGACCGATTAGATATTTTATTATATTTCAATATAACAACAACCATTGTTAGAGCAGTAACCTTTTATATAGGCAGTTTATATTTTAGTTTTGAATATACGCTTTTAATCTCTGCTATTTGTCTTTCGATATGCTATATAGCGTTAGATTCCATTTTGAAAAAATTGGTAAAAAACATGATTGCTTCAA
>DATCTM010000023.1:0-5603 GCA_036567945.1 Vicingaceae bacterium | reverse complement strand
AAAATAAACACTTTACCTTTAATAACTCCTCCATTGGTCATTAATTAGTAATACACTTTTGTGCTAATTTGGCTGATATGAACTATCTAGATATCATAATTGTTATTCCGTTAATTTGGGGTGCTTATAAAGGGTTTCGTAAAGGATTTGTGATAGAAATTGCTTCTTTGGCCGCATTGGTGTTAGGTGTTTGGGGAGGGATTAATTTCTCTTCATATTCAGCTGAATATTTAAGTAAAGCATTTAATATTTCGCCAGAAATAATGCCTTTATTATCTTTTGTAGTAACGTTTATCGCCATAGTAATTTTGGTTTTTTTTATTGCTAAAATGTTAGAGAGGGTGGTTAAAATGGTTGCTTTAGGTATAGTAAACAGAATTGCAGGAATGGTTTTCGGAATGATGAAGTTTGGAATTATCATTAGTATAATTTTAAACCTGATAAATACTATTGATAGTGAAGTTTCATTTATAGAAAGTGAAGTAAAATCAACATCATTGCTATATCAACCCTTAAGTGATTTTTCAGGTAAGCTTTTCCCAAAGCTAAATGAGCTTAAAGAACAAACAGCTACTTGGAAAGATGATGTGGTAAGTGAAATGATGGAATGAGGTATAAAAAAACGCTTAACATCAGTTAAGCGTTTTTTTTATGTTTTTTTTCGCAGCCCGTAGGGGAATCGAACCCCTGTTTCCAGGATGAAAACCTGGCGTCCTAACCCCTAGACGAACGGGCCAAAGTACATTTCCCAAATTTTGGGAGTGCAAATGTATCACTTTTTACAACACTTGCAAATATTATTTTATTTTATTTTTTCATTTTTGTTTAATTCATTAAAAATCAATAATAAAATCATTTTTTACACCTATAAAATTTAGGTGTTTTATATCAGGCATTTCTTAAATGTTTTATATCTTTAACGAAATTTTAAATTTTTTAAAATTATTATGGCATTTCTTAAGAGAGTAATTACGGTAATCATTATCTTCAGCTTACTAATAGTAATAGTTTCCTTGTTTTTGCCGTCAAAATCTGAAGTATCTAAAAATGTTTTTATTAGTGCAGATATTCATGCTATAAAAAATTATTTGGAAGAACAGAGCCAAATAAAATCACTTTTTAATTTTTCTGATTTTGAAACCAATTTTGAATATGATGTAAGTGATGTTGAAAATGGAGTAGATGTTATTTTTAGCTTACAACTTGATTATGGGTTTAACCCGATAATCAAATTCTTTGGTTTATTTTCTCATGACAATTGGATTGAACAAATAGATGCTGAATTAATAAGAATAAAAACTGAAGTTGAAGAATTACCTAAGATTCACAAGGTAAATGTGCAAATCAAAGCTATTGATAAACCTATCTGGTTTTTATCTATTAGAGATACCGTAGCTCAAAAAGATATGAATAACATCCACGGAAAATCTTACGAAAAAATTAATAATTACATTGATTCAGCTAATTTAGAAAAAATAATGTCGCCTATTACTATTTACCATTCTTGGTCGGATACTATTGTTGATATTGAAATTGGCATACCTATTAGTAAAGAAACAGTTGTTTTTAACAATAAAATTAAGCTAAACAATATTGATGCAGGAACTTATGTTACGGCAACACATTATGGAGCTTACGACAGATTGCCAGAAACCTATTTTGGCATTAATGAATGGATGAGAAAAAATAAAGTAACGGTTATTGGTGCACCTTGGGAAATGTACGTTACAGATCCCGCAAAAGAAACCAATCCACAAAAATGGGAAACAACTATTAGTTTTCCTATCGAAAAAATTAAAGAACAAAAGTAAAAATGAAAAAATCAGGATTAGTATTGTTGGTGCTTATTTTGGGACTTACAAGCACAATAGTAGCACAACAAACACAAAGTGCTTCAAAAAAGATAAATGCCATCACTAAAAAGGGAGATTATGCGATTTTAGAGTTGCGTTTAAATAATGAAGATGAATTTAGAACTATTGAAGGAAGTGAAACAAGTTTAACCAGAATTTCCATATTTACGGGAAAAAATCAAGGGGCAGAAGTTATCCGAAAAGGTTTTGAAGGAATGAATACTGTTGTAGAGATTTTAAATGATTTGAAGTCAAATGGTTGGTTGTTGGAGCAAGTTTATTCCATGAAAGGAGAGTCTTTAATAATTACGCATTACCTTTTAGTAAGGAAGAAATAATAAAAAGAATGGTAACTTCGCGGTCAAATTCACATTATCATGTCTCAAAAAATAAGTTCAGATTTTAAATTAGGAATTGTTGGCGGTGGTCAGTTAGGAAAGATGTTGATACAAGCAGCTAGTAGGTGGGATATAACAACTTATGTGTTAGATCCGGATGAAAATTGTTCTGCAGCCAGCTTATGTACAAAATATTTTAAGGGGAGTTTTAAAAACTATAATGATGTGTATCAGTTTGCTCAAGAAGTAGATGTGGTAACTTTCGAAATTGAACATGTTAATATTGATGCACTTAAACAATTAACTCAAGAAGGAAAAACTGTACATCCATCAGCTGAGGCATTGGCTATTATTCAGGATAAAGGATTGCAAAAAGAGTTTTATGCTCAACACAATTTTCCAACAGCGGCTTTTAAACTTTATGAAACAAAAGAAGAAGTGTTAAAAGCTATTTCTGCCAATGAAATTGCTTATCCTTTTGTTCAAAAATCAAGAAAAGAAGGATATGATGGAAAAGGAGTAGTGGTAATAAAATCAGCTGCTGAAAATGATAATATATTTGATACTCCATCTGTAATTGAAGAAGCTATAAATATAGAGAAGGAATTAGCAGTAATTGTAGCTAGAAATAATAAAAATGAAATTACAAGTTTCCCAACAGTAGAAATGGAATTTAGTGCTGAAGCCAACTTGGTAGAACAGTTGGTTTGTCCTTCAGCAATAAGTAATGAAGTAGAAGAAAAAGCTCAGCGACTAGCTAAAAGTATTATTGCAGCATTTGATATGGTAGGGATTTTAGCGGTAGAATTATTTTTAACTAAAACAGGAGAAGTAATTGTAAATGAAGTTGCTCCACGACCTCACAATAGCGGACACCATACTATTGAAAGCTGTTACACATCTCAATTTGAACAACATTTAAGAGCTATTTTAGATTTTCCGTTGGGAAGTACAAAATTAATACAACCTTCTATTATGTTAAACATTTTAGGAGAGGCGAAAGCAATGGGAAGGATAACCTATGAAGGAGTGAATGAATGCATGAGTATGGAAGGTGTGAATTTGCACATTTACGGAAAAAGAGATGTTAAACCTTTTCGAAAAATGGGACATGTAACCATTTTGGGAGAAAATATAGAGACTGCAAGAACAAAGGCAGCACAGGTAAAAAAAGTATTAAAAGCAAAATCGTTATAAAACCAAAAAGTTATGAGTCAACCAAAAATTAGTATTATAATGGGTTCAGATTCTGATTTGCCTGTTATGCAACAAGCAGCAGATGTTATCAAATCATTTAATGTTCCTTTTGAGATAACTATAGTTTCTGCACACAGAACTCCCAAACGTATGGTGGAATTTGCTGAAAATGCACATCAAAGAGGTATTGAAGTGATAATTGCAGGGGCAGGTGGTGCTGCTCATTTGCCTGGTATGGTAGCTTCAATTACGCCATTACCGGTTATTGGAGTTCCTATTAAGTCGTCTAACTCTATTGATGGTTGGGACTCTGTTTTATCTATTTTACAAATGCCGGGAGGTGTTCCTGTAGCTACTGTGGCTTTAAATGGAGCTAAAAATGCAGGGTTGTTAGCATTACAAATTTTGTCAGTAGGAGATAAATCCATTCAACAAAAAATGCAAACTTACAAGCAAGAATTAAACGATGCTGTAATGGAAAAAGTAAAGAAATTAAATAGTTAATTAAAACCTAACAGAAATACCAATTTTTCCGCCACTAAAAGAATTTCCACCACCAAATTCAAGGTTAATTCCAAACTTTTCGTTAAAGTAATATCTTCCACCTACCTGTAAACCTAGTCCTAATCCGGAAGTTCTATTGCCACCGTAATTACGAGGAGAATTCCACATTACAAAACCAACATTGGCTCCGGCATAAAAATCAAAATTATCAGGAATCCCCATAATGGTGTTAAAGTGATAATTACCATTCACACTAAATCCAAAAATATTATGTCCGTATTTAGTACCAAAATAATTTTCACGATAACTTCTAAAAGAAACTTCACCGCCAATGGTTATGTCTGGGTGTACGCCATAATCTAAACCAACATAAACAGGAAATCCATAATTAGATAGTCCGAAACCAGCGTTAAGCTGCATTTGTCCAACATCAATAGGGTTTTGTGCTTTGGCATTATTGTTAAAGCTAAATAAAATAATGCTGCAAATTAATATTAGTTTTTTCATAGGTTTTATAGTTTGGTTCATACTGCTCAAAGGTAAATAAGATTCATATAGTAAATGGCTTTTTTATATAATTTAAAGTTAGATAATTCAGTATCTTTGGAAAGATTTAGATAAAAATTTAATAATCATTTAATATGCACAAACTCACACTCATTATAATAGGGATTTTATTTGCTTCATACGCTTATTCGCAGGAATATGTTCGTATGATGGAAAACAAAACAGCAAATTTTCACGAAATACAAGATGCTTTTTATAAATATTGGGAGAATAAACCTTATGAAAGAGGTAAAGGGTGGAAACAATTTAAACGTTGGGAGTACCTTATGGAATCTAGAGTGGATGAAAATGGGAATTTCCCCGACCCTAGTTTAGCTTGGAATGAATATTTAAAATTTCATCAAAAATATAATACAACAGCAAAATTGGGAGCAAAATCTTCTAATTGGACACCATTAGGTCCTCAAAGTTGGAATTCCGTAGGTTGGAACCCGGGTATTGGAAGAATAAATGTGGTAGCTGTAGATCCTAACAATTCAAATATTATTTTTGTTGGAGCTCCTGCCGGTGGGTGTTGGAAATCTACAAATGGAGGAAATTCATGGATGCCACTAACGGATACACTGGCAACTCTTGGGGTTTCAGGAATTGCAATTAATCCACAAAATTCAAATGAAATTTATTTGGCGACAGGAGATGGAGATGGAAGTGATACTTATAGTATTGGAGTTATTAAATCGTTAGATGGAGGAAATACATGGCAACCAACAGGACTGAATTGGTCAACTTCTCAATCAAGAGTGATGAATAAAATCATTATAAACCCTAATAATCCTGCAGTTTTGTATGTGGCTACCAATAATGGTTTATGGAAAACCGATGACTCAGGTGCAAGTTGGACGAATGTGAGAAGTGGTGTTTTTAGAGATGTGGAGTTTAATCCACTAAATCCAACTACTGTTTTTGCATGTACTAATACCAATTTTTTTAAATCTATAGATGGAACAAGTTTTTCAATGATTACTAGTGGGTTACCATCTATCAGTCAAATAGGAAGAATGTCTATTGCTGTTACTGCAAATGATACTAATTATGTTTACGCTTTAACAACTAATTCAAGCGATAATGGCTTTTTAGGACTTTATCGCTCTACAAATGGAGGGAGCACTTTCACTTTAAGAGCAAACTCTCCTAATATTATGGG
>DATCTM010000022.1:0-3770 GCA_036567945.1 Vicingaceae bacterium | reverse complement strand
CTTTTTTAGAACTTACTAATAATCGTACTCTTAAGTGTTTAAAGTCATTTTAATCGGTTATCTATTAATTTATAGTTTTTATATTTTTCTAATAATTCACCTTTACTGTCGAATACATTGGCCAACGCTTTTCTTTTTAACACCAAATTTTTATAGGTTAAGTCTTGTTTTAGGATGTTAATTTTCACTGATTTGAATTGTGGGTGATTCACATAGTTCACTTTTACTTCTTTCACTACTCCCAAGGACTCATCTAATAAAAACTCCATAGATGCCATTTTGTACGTTTTTACAGCATAGGCATTTGCTTTCAGAATGGCTTTTTTATAGGTTATCCCTTCAATTACAACCTCTTCGAATTTTTGAGTTGTAAGCGAGCTAAAAATAGAATCCTGAAAAATTTCAAAACTTGTTAGTTTTTCTTTTTTATAATTATCTCCTGCGTATTCATTTATAATGATTAATTGTTTATCTGGTAAAATACTTACCGTATGTTTTTTATCTTGGAAAACACTCAATTCTTTAGTCAAAAAAGTAGCATGTTCTTTGTCAGAAATTACCTCTATGGTTGTCTTATTGGTTATTAGTTTATCATCATCAGCTTTTGTTGTAATTTCTGTTTGGTAATTTAAATAAATGGTGTTTTCATTATGTTGATCTACTTTTTCTTTCCACTCTTTGTAAAATTGTTTTACATAGGCTACCCCATCATTAGTTTGAGCACTAATGGTGTACGTGAACAAAAAAACCATTATTAATCCTGCTATTTTTTTCATTGTTATTAAATTTATTCCAAATTCATTGAGTCTTTTTTACTATCTCGATATTTTAGGAGTATTGTACTGTGTTTCCTGAACCGTTTGCATTCCTTTTTCTGTTTCAATTAATTTTCTAACCAATTTTCCTTCGGCATTGTATTGGTAAAACAAGCCAAAATGTTGGTCATCAAAAGTGGTAATTACACGATGAGAAACGACATCATAAACATAGGTGGTTACCTGAGCATCCATAGGTTGAATTCTAACATCATCTATCCATATATTTTCTGAACCGTGTGCCGTGAACTCATACTTCACAAATGTTTTTAACACATCTCCTGCCGACATTCCTGAGAAAGATGCCGGTTGTATTTTTGCTTCATATAAATACCATTCGCCTACTTGTGCTACTTTTTTAAATGCCTGAGAGACAGATTGGCTATTATTTACATCTAATAACTCTGCTTTAAGATAATTATCTAATACTGTCCTATCGTTAAAATCTGTTTTTATCCAAACTTTCATCAACATTCCTTTAGAGAGAAACTGACTAGTTACTTCCATTTTAGTCATTTCTACTCCATCGTTGGCAGGGAAAGTTAATTTAAAGGATTGCTCTCCAGAATGGCTAACGGTATTATCTATTGAACCGTCTAAGGCATTTAGTTGTATGCCATCTTCTAAGGTATTTCCACCATTATAAGTGTTTTCAAAACTCTCAAACATCACCGATTTATAATCAGCATTTTGAGCTATTAAATAAGGCAATGTTTTGTGGTAACCAAACTTGGCTGCACTCTTAATGCCTAAGATATTTACTTCTTCTAATGCATTTCCGTTGGGTGAATATTGGGTTACTTTATTTAACTCCAACCACTTATTACTGTTGGCATTTAAAATCTCCCAATTGAATAATTCTAATTCATAAACACCTGAATTATAATTTTTTTCATGACCTGTTGAAAGTCTATCCACTTCTGTTTTAAATGCAAAAGTTCGTTCCATACGCCATTTTCCTTTTTTACCAGTTTCATAATCATTATCTGCTAATGCTCCATTAGCAGGATAATCGTTAAGATTATACTCCCAATTATTACCTAGCGTAGTAGCTTCTGAGGCAACTACATTGGTAATGGCCGTTGAAGGGTATTTGTCTGAACAAAATTTTAGACAAGGAACATCCTGAGCATAACATGGATTGTCTGCTGCAAAATATACTAGGGCTGCTGTTTTTGGGTCAATATCAAAAGAACCAAGTCCCTTAGACATTTGTAATGGAGATGAGCATAAAACCACATCATCTGAAATAGGGGTTACATCATAAAAACGAATATCAGTTAGACATGGCTCCGCTCCTTCATAAGGCAAGAAATACAAATACCCTGATGCATCCTCTTTAAACACTCCTACTACGGTCGTGTCGTTACTGTATAATAATCCTCCTTGACCATCATTACATGCTGAAAAATAGACAGGAATATTTGTTCCACTTACATTGGGAACACATTGCCATGTAATGCCCATTGTTTTTCCTGATGTAATTTCTTCTAAGACCACCCTTTTATTAATCATGCTTACAGGATTGCTTGCTGTGTCTAATACCGGGAAAGCTTTAGTATGTCCTAGACCAACTCCATCATCCACCAGTACATCATCAATTGCATATGTTCCTCCATTAACCGAATTAAACACTTTTGATAAAAAGGTATCTTGAAGCACTCTCATAGCTGCTACACTCGTACTCGTATTTAATAAATTGTATAACAAGGTATCTCCAAAAGAACATTTTAAGGTATCTGTTGAGGAAGTATCTAAGGCATAATCCCAATATTGACTGATATAACTATTCAGTGAATCCACCATAGGGTGAGGTGTGCTTGGTGTACCTACAATAGTAGTATCGTAAGAGTGAGGTTCTCCAGGACCATAAATATTCACCATATTTCCCATAATAAAAATGAAATTATTGCTGTCTAAAGGAGCACATGTTCCATCAGTATTAAAAAATTCAATACCTTCAGGAATATCAGCAGGAAAAATGGTATCTCCGGTTGACATGGAAGAAGTCAATAAATCAGCAAAAGCGTTTCTATCATATAATAAGGCTGAATCTATAGGGGTAACATTCACACTACTTTGACCATAGGTAGTTACGCTTCCTACATTTACGTTTAACTGATTGGTTCTACCACTTCTAATAATTTCTACATTTACAGTACTGCCTCCACTTCCTAATGAAGTATAATTGGTTGGTTGAATTTCAATTTTGCTGCCCACTACTTCCCCGGTATGATACAAGCCATCACCGGATAGTTTAATTAAATCTCCTCCTACAAAATTTGCCATAGCATCACATACCGTGTTAGGAAGTGTTGCAGCAAAAGATAAATAAGCTTTTCCATTTTCAACTATTTTTGTAATGGTTACATTTCCGGTAGTACCGTTAACAACTTTTCGTTCATTTTTAGCTTTTTGACTGATGTTTTCATACTCCAATGATCCCGGAAACTTGTAATTCGTATAGGTTCCGTTATGATTGTTAGAAGCTAACAAATTAAGGTTAGCAAATCCGTCTGTTGTTCTGGTCATTATTGGTTGCCCATTTTCCGGATTAAATGCTACGTTTTCAGAAATGTGATAAATTCCATCTGCATAAGATGTTGTACTTTTTACTATTGCTGGGTAACTCACTATTTTTGTAGTGGTATGCGTATGTAATTTTGTTTCTGTAAAAGTCATGGATGGAAATCCCGTCAAGAAAGGAAGTACAAGTATTCCAAAAATACCGACATCAGCATCAAACTCCACGTTACCATCGGTATTAATGTCTTCTACTACTTTAGCTTCCATAGCCATATCCATTTCTTTACCTAAAGGCATGGTGGTGGAATAAGTTAAATCACTAGGGTCTAATATAGGCAATTCCTCTCCCGGTTGGAAATAAGTTAATACTTCCTGAGAAACTAAAAGAGAAGTATTCGGATTCAATATATCACTATAATCTCCTGCATA
>DATCTM010000021.1:0-25608 GCA_036567945.1 Vicingaceae bacterium | reverse complement strand
TAAACGCTACCAAGAAGTTTCATGAAGCAACCATCAATAAATCAAAAAGATATACATCAGTTATTTGATGATTTTAATCAACTCAATGTATTAATCATTGGTGATGTAATGATAGATGCCTATTATTTTGGCAAAGTTGACCGTATTTCTCCTGAAGCCCCTGTACCTATTGTGGCAGTGGAAAAGAGAGAAAATCGTTTAGGAGGCGCTGCCAATGTAGCCCTTAATGTACAAGCATTGGGTGGCAACCCTATTTTGTGTTCCGCCATAGGCAACGATGAGGATGGTGCTGCTTTTGAACACCTGCTTACCTCTTCGCAACTTACTGCTAAAGGACTACTTAAACTCGATAATAGAGTAACCACCGTTAAAACTAGAGTAATTGGCAATAACCACCAATTGTTACGAGTGGATTCTGAAACAGAAACACCACTCAACAATCAAGAAAGCAATACACTTTTTGATGTTATAAAAAACATCATTACCACCGAAAAAGTAGATGTAGTTATTTTTGAAGATTATGACAAAGGTGTTATCACACCTACGCTCATAGAAAAACTAGTAGAGCTATGCAATGACAAAAACATCCCGACCACAGTAGATCCGAAAAAGAAAAACTTTTTAGCCTATAAAAATGTTACCTTGTTTAAACCTAACCTTAAAGAACTAAGAGAAGGATTAAATTTAGACATTAAAACTTCAGACATCAACAGCATCATCAACGCATTAAAATTATTACACGAAGAACTTCATCCTGCTGCTACTTTAATTACACTGTCTGAACATGGCATGTTAATTTTCAATACTTCTTCTCACCAACATATTCCTGCTCATATTAGAAATATAGCAGATGTTTCGGGTGCCGGAGATACCGTAATTAGTGTAGCTTCATTATGTTTAGCCTTAAAACAACCTAATGAAGTGATTGCTCAAGTTGCCAACCTTGCCGGAGGATTAGTTTGCGAAAAGGTTGGTGTTGTACCCATCAATAAAAATATTTTATTAAAAGAAACTTTAAACCACTTAGCTGAATGACCGTTATTCCTTACAAAGAAAAACAAGAAACCAAAAAAGAGCAGGTGGCTACCATGTTCAACAATATCTCGCATAAATATGATTTTTTAAATCATTTTTTATCGTTGGGTATTGATATTCTTTGGAGAAAAAAAGCCGTGAGAATGTTGGCTCCTCATCAACCTAAAAAAATATTAGATATTGCTACAGGAACTGCCGATTTTGCTATTGAAGCGTTAAAATTAAATCCTGAGGAAATTATTGGAATAGACATTTCTGAAGGAATGTTAAATGTAGGCAAAGAAAAAATTAAGAAGAAAGGCGTTGACAATATCATCAGCTTAGAACTTGGCGATTCTGAAAACTTACGATTTGAGACTGCTTATTTTGATGCTTATACCGTTGCTTTTGGTGTAAGAAATTTTGAGAATTTAGAAAAAGGCTTGACAGAAATGTTACGTGTATTAAAACCAAATGGTACAGGAATAATTTTAGAGTTTTCTAAACCAAGAAAATTTCCGATTAAACAACTGTATAATTTTTATTTCAATAAAATCCTTCCGGGAATAGGAAAAATGGTTTCTAAAGATACTGCTGCTTACACCTATTTACCTGAGTCGGTGTATGCTTTTCCTGATGGAGAGGATTTTGTACAGCTACTCACAAAAATAGGGTATAAAAATGCAAAAGCAACCACCCTTTTATTTGGAATAGCAACAATTTATAAGGCAAGCAAATAATTTTAATTAGATTCCGTTATGTTTACCCAATAACAAAAAAGAAACGAGTGAAATCTATAAAAATCATATTAATTCTACTTTTTACACTTTGTTTTGTTGATGCTGATGCACAGACATACAACAAAAGAGAGCATACCAAGAACTTGCCTAAGTTTGAGAAACGCTTTATGCACTTTGGTTTTTTATTAGGTTACAACATTGCCAATTTTGTGGTTAAAAGAGACCAAACAGACTTAACCTCCAACGATTCTCTAATGATTTTAGAACCGAAAACCGCACCGGGTTTTAACTTAGGAATTATTTCAGAATTACACATGGGCGATTATTTCGGTTTGAGGTTTACGCCCAACTTAGCTTTCTCCTCCAGAAGTTTAATTTACACTTTTGAAACCATGAAAGGGGTAGAAACTTATCAAAAAGACATTGAATCTACTTTAATTAATTTTCCCTTAAACATTAAATATAAATCTGTAAGACTAAACAATTTTAGTGCTTACATTATTGGTGGAGCTGCTTATACTTTAGATTTAGCTTCTAATGCCGATGCCGATAATTTTTCTACCAAACTAAGTGATATTATTGTAAAACTAAAACGAGATGATATTGTAGGACAAATAGGTTTTGGAACAGACTTTTACTTACAGTATTTTAAGTTTGGGATAGAACTAAAAATGTCGTACGGATTGTTTAACCTACTAGAAGATGATGGCACTGCACTCTCTACTCCTATTGGTCAATTACGTTCTAAAATGTTTTTGCTTTCTTTTACTTTTGAAGGATAAAAAAAACTGCATTTCAGATTTTAATCTTCCATGCAGTTCTTAATTACGGTGTAAACTTTCACATTAAAAACCACCGCTTTTTTTTATAGATTAATAATTATTCTATTACTGTCTCCACCATTTTTAAGGCTTTTAACTCTTCCAATTCTTTAGAGGTAATACCTTCAATATCGTTGCAATCTAGACATGTTAACCCTTGCTCTAACATCACCCATTTTCTACCAACCATTTTCTTATCATAGGTATTAGTAAAGTTGTCTACATCATAAATTAGCTCTTTGGTAGATTTATCTAAATAAATACTTTGATAAAGTGGTAAATACACCGTAATTTCTACTTGCTGACCTCTAATTTTATGTTCTTTATTGGTAGCTAAATAATCAGGAAAAAATAGTATCGAATCGTTAAGCTGATGAACATAGTTAATTGCTTTAGCTTTATTCAGTGCATCTTTCGGACTTTTTCCGTGGGAAGAAAAATTAGTGGTTATCATCATGCTGTCGTTTTTACTTCTTTCAACAGATAGTTCCACAAATCGTTGATACATCATATCTCCTTCAATAGAAATACTGGTAAATTTATCTTCTAAAACACCTTGTCCCGGCATTTCTGTAATGTTGGTTTTAATTACATAAGTGTTAAAATCAGGCGAAATAATTTCTGTTTTTTCAAACTCTTCTTCGGATGACATTTCTACTGCTAACCTCGTTCCTACCATAAAAGCTAAAATAGTTCCTACCACCAACAACCCTACAAAAGTCAACCCAACACTATAGTGAGATCTAACCTTAAACAACATTCTAATAGACAGAAAAATTAAGCCTATTACAGGCACGCCAATTAATAAAAATACAGCTATAGATGCCAAATAAAATTGATCTTGATTTACAAAAATCAAATTAAAAAAATCTTGTGATGCCATGGAATAAACGCCATCATTAGAAATTGAAAATATTGCTGTAGAACCAAAAAGTAATGCTAATAAAACTACCAACATAAAAGTTCCTACAAACAAAAAAGCAATCCCTAACACTTTCCCGAAAATATTGAAAACAGCTGTAAAGAAACTGGCAATTGCCATTACAATATTCTCTAACACTGTTCCTGCTTTAGATGAAAATTTGTTGGCATCAACATTTTGTAGTTTCTCCCCCACTTTTTGAGCTTCAGATTCAAAAGCTTTACCAATATTTTTAATGTTGATAGGTTCTCCACGCATTTTTAATTTTTCAGCAGTGGTTTTAGCTTCAGGCATTACTATCCATAAAATAATATAGGTTAGAATACCAAAACCCATAAAAAATGCAGCAACAAAAAACAGTCGGACCCAAACAGTATCTAAGCCAATGTAGGCACCTAATCCGGAAGCTACACCTCCTAAAACTCTATCATCAGGATCTCTAAAAAGTTTTTTATCCTCTCTTTTTCTGTGCGTTTTTTGAGCAGGAATTTCTTCCTCTTCATCTGTTAAATACTGCTCAGGTTCTCCCATAATAGCGATTACTTTATTTACATCTGCCATTACAATTACCTGGTTTTTATCATTTTGAGCTTCAGCAAAAATTTCTGCCACTCTAGCTTCTATATCAAGCATAATTTCTTCACGCTCTTCAGAATTATTGAAATAGCTTTTAATGGTATTTAAATAGACTTTAAGCGCTTCATAAGCATCCACTTCTATATGAAAAACTATTCCACTTATGTTTATTGTTAATGTTTGGTTCATGATTGTCGTTTTGAAAGTTTGTTTTTATTTTTTAGTTGGTTTTCTGGTAATTTCTACAGCAGCTACAAGGTCGTCCCAAGTTGTTGCTAATTCTTCTAAGAATTTTTTACCTTTATCAGTAAGTTGATAATACTTTCTGGGTGGGCCTGATGTAGATTCCTCCCAACGATAAGAAAGCAAATCGGCATTTTTTAATCGAGTTAAAAGCGGGTAAAGTGTTCCTTCTACTACTATTAACTTTCCTTGTTTTAATTGCTCAATTATCTCTGACGGATAGGCTTCTCCGTTGTTGAGAATAGAAAGAATGCAATATTCCAGCACTCCCTTTCTCATCTGAGCCTGTGTATTTTCTATGTTCATATTAAACTATTTTAATTTTTATATTAATGTGGTAAACAATACCTTTTTCAAGTACACAAATGTCTTCTCCCAATAATTCCAACTGTTGTTTTACATAAGCTGTAACTTCTTTTTTGTTTCCAGATATATTTAGCACTTCAATTTGGCGATCGACATTTATCTTAAATTCTACTTTTACCACTCCGCTGTTAGATTGCTTTTTTAAACTTTCCGGCAATTTTAAATTATTTTCTAATTTATCTTCTAACAAACAACTGTTATCGTCATTCTTGATGGTGGTAGCATTTGCTTTAGTAGTTATTAAGATACTACTCATTAAAAACATGGCTACCATTATTACTTTTTTCATCTTTTAATATTTTTTTAAATGTTATACAAATTAATTTACATTGCAAAGATATATACAAAAACTAATACTATGCAATACAAAGTAGTGTAAAAAATTATAATAAACTGATTATCAATAAGAATAATTTTAAATTATTTTTTTGAGGGGTGAAAAAAGAGTGTTTTTTGCTTGACTTTTATTCTCTTTAGGTGGTAAATTTTGTCGAAAATCGTGTGTTTTTGGATGAAAAATCAACTTTTTAACTCCTAAGTAATTTAAGTACTACTTAACTAATACTTGTACTTATCTTTCCAATTTTCTTTAAGAAAATTCCTAATGCTACTTTCTTTAGCATTATTACCCGGCTCATAAAATTTAGTGTTTTTAATATCATCGGGCAGATATTCTTGCTGAGCGAAGTTGCCTTCATAGTTATGTGAGTACATATAATTTTTCCCGTAGCCTACTTCTTTCATTAATTTTGTTGGGGCGTTTCTTATATGTAGCGGAACGGACAAATTTCCTGTTTTTTGAACCAATACTTGGGCTTCATTTATGGCCATATAAGAAGCATTGCTCTTGGCGGATGTAGCTAAATAAATGGCTGTCTGCGATAAAATAATTCTAGATTCGGGCATACCAATGACATTTACTGCCTGAAAACAATTGTTGGCAATTACTAAAGCTGTAGGATTTGCATTTCCAATATCTTCAGAGGATAAAATCAATAACCTTCTCGCAATAAATTTAGGGTCTTCGCCTCCTTCTAACATTCTGGCAAGCCAATAAACAGCTGCATTGGGATCACTACCTCTAATAGATTTAATAAAGGCAGATATAATATCGTAATGTTGGTCGCCTGTTTTATCGTAACGCACTAAGTTTTGCTGAATAATTTCCATCACCAAATCATTGGTGATAGGCGTTTTATCATCAGGCAAACTGTTTACTACAATTTCAAGGGTATTGAGTAATTTTCTGGCATCTCCTCCCGATAATTGCAACAGCGTTTCGTATTCTTTAATGTTTATCTTTCTTTTTTTGAGGTATTCATCTTGAGTAAGAGCAATATCTATTAACTCTAACAAATCTTCCTTGGTTTGTTCTTTTAAAATATAAACTTGGCAACGCGATAAAAGAGCTGAAATTACCTCAAAAGATGGATTTTCTGTTGTTGCTCCTATAAGTGTAATAATGCCTTTTTCTACTGCTCCCAACAAAGAATCTTGCTGCGACTTGCTAAATCTGTGAATCTCATCAATAAACAATATCGGATGATTCGTGCCAAAAAACTGTTGCGATTTAGCTTTATCTATTACCTCTCTTACCGCTGCTACACCTGAATTAACTGCACTAAGGGTATAAAAAGGTCGTTTGGCATATTGAGCAATAATGTTAGCTAATGTTGTTTTTCCTACACCCGGTGGTCCCCAAAAAATCATAGAAGGAATAGTTCCCATCTCTATCAGCTTACGCAAAGTACTTCCTTCGGCAACAAGGTGCTTTTGTCCCACATAATTCTCAAAAGAATTGGGTCTAAGTCGTTCTGCTAATGGAATAGATGGTTGCAACATGTTCTCTTTAACTTTTTACAATTCAATACTTACCGGACAATGGTCTGAACCATCAACTTCCATGTATATGGCAGCCGATTTCACTTTTGGTAAAAAGGCTTGACTAACCAAAAAATAATCTATCCTCCAACCTACATTCTTAAAACGAGCCCCCCCCCTATAACTCCACCAGCTGTACATATCTTTTTTTTCAGGGTAAAAGTATCTAAAAGTATCTACTAACCCTGCATTTACAAAGTTACTCATACCATCAATCTCTTGTTGTGTATAACCAGCACTTTTGTTGTAATTAGCAGCAGGTCTAGCTAAATCTATGGCTTTATGAGCCACATTAAAATCTCCACAAACAATTACAGGTTTTTTGCTTTCTAATTCTTTCAAAAAGTTAAGAAAATGAGCATCCCAATTTTGTCTGTCGTCTAATCTCGATAAATCTGTTTTAGAATTGGGAACATACACCGTCACCAAATAAAAATCATCAAACTCGGCTGTAGTAACTCTTCCTTCTTTATCGTGTTCTGTTTGGTTAATATCAAAAAATACGTTTATAGGTTCTTTTTTAGTCAAAATAGCTGTTCCCGAATATCCTTTTTTTTCAGCAGAATTAGAATAAATATGATAACCTTTTAATTCCGCTAAAGCTTCTTGTACTTGGTCATCCTGAGCTTTAGTTTCTTGCAAACACAACACATCTGGCTGATATTCATCAATAAATTCAAAAAAATTCTTCTTAACGATGGCCCTAATACCATTTACATTCCAAGAAATAAGTTTCATTTTAATAATTAGTTTGTGAAGTTAATTCTATTATTTTTGTTGTTCAAAATTATTCAATTTAAACCTTAAAACCATGAACGCACACGAAATTGATTATAAAATATTTGGTGATGACATGCAATGTGTAGAAATAGAACTAGATCCTCAGGAAACAGTTATTGCCGAAGCCGGAAGCTTAATGTATATGGATTCCAACATTAAAATGGAAACTATTTTTGGTGATGGCAGCAGTCAAAATCAAGGAATAATGAGTAAGTTATTTTCGGCAGGAAAAAGAGTATTAACAGGCGAAAGTTTGTTTATGACTACCTATACCAATCAGGGAATTGATAAAAGACATGCCACTTTTGCTGCTCCTTATCCGGGAAAAATTGTTCCTATTGATTTAAGAGCTTATAACGGTAAAATTATATGTCAGAAAGATGCTTTTCTGTGTGCAGCCAAAGGAGTAGCTGTTGGCATTGAGTTTCAGAAAAAATTAGGTACCGGATTTTTTGGTGGTGAAGGTTTTATTATGCAAAAATTAGAAGGTGACGGATGGGCGTTTATGCATGCCGGAGGAACTATTATAGAAAGAGACTTACAACCCGGTGAAGTACTTAATGTGGATACTGGTTGTATTGTAGGGTTTACCCAAACTATAAATTACGATATTAAATTTGTTGGTGGCATTAAAAACACCTTATTTGGTGGCGAAGGTTTCTTTTTCGCTCAACTTTCCGGTCCGGGTAAAGTATGGATTCAGTCCTTACCGTTTAGCCGTTTAGCCGACAGAGTATTAGCTTCAGCTCCAAGTTATGGTGGAAACCAAAAAGGTGAAGGTAGTATTTTAGGTGGTTTAGGAAGAATGTTAGATGGTGATAGTAGGTTTTAGATTAGGTAGCTATTAGGCGCGGTAAGAAAATCCTTTAATTCTAAGATTATTAATCCAATATATTTTCACCATAAAAAGATAAAATTGAGCAAATCGTTATTATTTTGATTAAAAAAACTATTTTTGCAACCCTATAAAAAACAAGAAAACAAAATGGCAAAAAAGAAAGAAGAAAATTCGGAAGTAATTGTTGATGTTCAAGAGGTTTACAGTAAAACCGAAAACTTTGTAGAAAATAATAAAATGCCTATTACCGTTGCATTAGGTGCAATCATATTGGTAATTGCAGCTTTTGCTTTTTACTATAAAGTTTACCTTCCACCAATAGAGTCTGAAGCACAAGAAAATATGTTTTGGGCTGAACAACAGTTCGAAAGAGATTCTTTAAACTTAGCTATTAATGGCGATGGTGGAACAAACATGGGATTTATTGAAATCGTTGAAACTTACAGCGGTACAAAATCTGCCAACTTAGCTCACTATTACTTAGGTATTGCTTACAGAAATATGGGAATGTTTGAAGATGCTATTTATGAATTAAAAGAATTTAGCTCTGATGATGTAATTATTAGTGCTGTTGCTTTGGGTGCTATTGGCGATTCATACATGGAATTAAATGATATTGAAAATGCAGTAGACTATTACGAAAAAGCAGCTGCTAAAAACAGTAATAAACTTACTTCTCCTATTTATTTATTTAAAGCAGGTATAGCTTACGAAACCTTAGGCGACTATGCTAATGCGGTAAAGAAATACAAAGAGATTAAAAAAGATTTTGCTGAATCTGCTGAAGCAAGAGATGTAGAAAAATACATCGCTAGAGCTGAAACGATGAGTGCGAAATAAGCAGTTTAATTCCCTAAAAAAGTAACAACATTATGGCAACTGTTAACAAAAACTTATCAGATTATGATGTTGCATCCATTCCTGATGGTGCTAGCATGAAAATAGCTATTGTTGTTGCTGAATGGAACGAACAAATTACTCAAGGTTTACTTAACGGTGCATACAATACCCTCTTAAAACATCATGTTGCTAAAGAAAATATTGTTATTCAATATGTTCCCGGAAGTTTTGAATTGCCATTAGGAGCTCAAACACTATTAGAAAAAACTACCTTAGATGCCGTAATTTGCTTAGGAAGCGTTATTCAGGGAGAAACCAAACATTTCGACTTTGTTTGTAATGCTACTGCCTTAGGAATTAAAGATGTGGCTCTGAAATACAACAAACCTGTTATTTTTGGAGTACTTACCGATAACACCATGCAACAAGCCATAGATCGCTCTGGTGGAAAACATGGTAATAAAGGCGATGAAGCTGCCATAACTGCTTTAAAAATGGTAGCTTTCCAAAAAGCCTAAATTTATTCCATGAACTATCCTTCGGTAATCCTCAAAAAAGACAAAGAAAAATCTATTGAAAGAAAACACCCTTGGGTATTTTCAGGAGCTATTCAAAAAATTGTTGTGGATACTACTCCACCCGAACCACTTACTGATGGTCAATTGGTAAATGTTTTTGATGAACACAATAATTTCCTGGCCACAGGACATTTTCAAGATGGGACCATTGCTGTTAGAATTATAAGTTTTACGCAAGAACTTATTGATGATGATTTTTGGTTTAAACGATTAACCAATGCTTTTGAACTTAGAAAAGCATTGGGATTAACCGAAAATCTATCTACCAATATTTATCGATTAATTCATGCTGAAGGCGACCAACTCCCTGGATTAATCATAGATTTTTACAATGGTACCGCAGTTATTCAATCTCATTCAGCTGGTATGCACTTTGCCAAACCACAAATTGTTGCCGCTTTACAAAAAATTTATGGTAAAAAGTTACTAGCCATTTACGATAAAAGTGCTGAAACACTTGAAAAACAAACTGACCTAAAAATCGAAAATGGATATTTGTATCAAGCTGAAAATCCTGAATTAATTGGAACAGAATACGATTGCAACTACCATTTAGATTGGGTTGAAGGACAAAAAACAGGTTTTTTTATTGACCAAAGAGAGAATAGAAAATTGTTGGGCGAATTAGCTAAAGACAAGTTAGTGTTGAATACTTTTTGCTATTCAGGAGGTTTTTCTGTTGCTGCATTAAAAAATGGAGCCAAAGCAGTTCATTCTGTTGATAGTTCTAAAAAAGCAATTGAATTAACCGATAAAAACATTGAGCTAAACCAACTTACTAACCATCAATCTTTTGTTTCTGATACGCTTACTTTCTTAAAAGAAAATAAAGAAGTTTACGATATCATTGTGTTAGATCCTCCTGCTTATGCCAAACACAGAAAATCGATGCACAAAGCTGTTCAGGGTTATAAAAGACTAAATGAGATGGCTTTAAAAAACATGAAGTCCGGTGGATTATTATTCACTTTTTCTTGCTCTCAGGTCATTAACAGAAAGTTGTTTTACGATACTATTATGGCTGCAGCCATTAGCTCACAAAGGAATGTTAGGGTATTGTATCATTTATCTCAACCTACCGACCATCCGGTAAACATTTTTCACCCTGAAGGTGAATACTTAAAAGGGTTGGTATTACAAGTTTTTGATTTTTGACTTTATACTAAACAAAATATAGATGAAAAAAATTATTCTATTCATTATTATTTTAACTTCAGCACATTCTTTTTTCGCACAAGAATCTGCAGACAATTTCTTTAAAGAAGGTATCCGTTTATACGAAACTCAACAACCAAAACTAGCCTTAAAAGCATTTTCTAAAGCAATTAAACTTGATCCTACTAAAGAAAATTATTATTACTGTAGAGGATTAAGTTACCGAAGGATAGGAAAAATATCATTGGCGAAAGTAGATTTTGAAAAAGCCATTGAAATTAACACTAAATTAATTAATGAAAATCCAGATAGCTCCTCTTATTATGCTAACAGATTTAGTGCTTATTTTGAATTGAAAGACAATGAAAATGGATTACAAGACATTACAAAAGCCATTGAAATATCTCCAAAAAATGACATATTTTATGGACAACGAGGAATGTTACATATAGAAATGAAAAATTATAAAGAGGCATTAAGAGACTTCAATATTGCAATAAAATTGAATCCATTACTCCCAAATTTGTATTATTTCAGAGGAGATATTAAAAAAGAAATTGGTTATATGGATGGGGCATGCGAAGACTGGATGCTTAGCCAAGAGTTAGGAGACTCTTCTGGATATTCTGAATACATTATTAAAACGAATTGTCTAGAGTATAAATTAAGAAATTTTAAACTAATAAATGCAAAAGCAGCTAATATTCAAAAAAACAAAAGTGCGATAATTGAGAATAAAACTGATAGTCTTACCAGTCAATATATTTTTTATTATCAGAATAAAGAACAAATGAAATCCATTGGAGAAATTATATTCTCTTTACCCATTAATACCTGCCTGCACAACAG
Organism: Vicingaceae bacterium; assembly: GCA_036567945.1. GTDB lineage: Bacteria > Bacteroidota > Bacteroidia > Flavobacteriales_E > Vicingaceae > BRH-c54. Next base: position 14,005 of record DATCTM010000021.1, on the reverse strand, counting down.
AATTAAATTAAATATTACAATATCTTCTATAGGTAAAATAGAAGATATCATTGTCTCTCCTAGTGCAGGAAATGAATTTTTAGATAGTTTAATCATTTATAATGTTAATTCCCATGAAGGGAGCTGGATTCCATTTCATATGAATGACTTACCGTCTGAGTTTAAAGGATCATTTGAATTTAGAACTACTAAAATTAACACTTCTACAGAAAGAGTTGAAACAGGAAAGAAACAAGTTTTTTATCAAAATAAAAGCCACGAGTTCATTATTTATGAAGATAAAACCAAAACATACATTGATAACAGTAGTTGCCGTAATAATGAAATTTCATATAGAGAAGGTGTTGATGCATATGGTAAAAAAAATTATAAAGATGCTATAAAACACTTTAGTCAAGCTTTAGAATACAATTCAAAAGATTTAGAATCTCAATTTAATTTAGGAATTTGCTACATGAAAGTAGGAAACACTGAAAAGGCATGTGAAAGTTTTAAACTGGCTGCCGAATTAGGTGATAAAGAAGCTGCAATAAAATTAAAAGAAAATTGTGTTAATTAATGTATAGCCTTTGCTGTCCATAATTATTCACATATTAGCTAAAACAATATAAGAGTCTTAATTATCGATTAAAAATTGCTGTTTGATTTTTTCTTAAATTTACATTCCTAAAACTAACTGAATGTTTATCAAAAGAATACACCTTTTACCTTTACTATTCTTGTGGCTATTAAGCTTTCCTGCTTTTAGTCAAAAAAATAACCAATTAAATAATACCCTTATTTTTAAGGTTAAAGAACAGTACAGAAATGTTTGTTTTAATAATAAAATCAATCACCCACAATTTGCCAACATCAGCACTCAACTAGGAACAACTAATCTTCAAAAAATATTTCCAAAAAAAAGCAAAGAAGACCATCCCAATTTTATTGACTTATCGCTGATTTACCAACTTACTTTTAATGCTCAGTTAGTTAATATTGAAACCGCTATACAGCGAATCGCAGCCTCTAAAATAATGGAGTATGTGGAACCTTATTACTTACCAGAATTGACTTTTACTCCTAATGACACGCTACTTTCTCAACAATATTATCTTAATTTAATTGACGCTTTTAATGCGTGGAACATCAATCAAGGAGATACTTCAATAACCATTGGCATTACAGATACAGGTTGGGAACCGGCACATACAGATTTAATTTCAAAAATAAAAATTAATTATGCCGACCCTATTAATGGCATTGATGATGATAATGATGGTTACATAGACAACTACTACGGTTGGGACTTGGGAATGAACGACAATAATGCTCTTTTTGAATCTACCTCCCACGGAGTAGCGGTAACAGGAATTGCTGCTGCTGCCACTAACAACACTACCGGAATTGCAGGAGTAGGCTTCAACACTACATTTTTGCCTGTAAAAATTTCTAATGCTACGGGATTTTTAACGCACGCTTATCAAGGAGTCGTTTATGCCGCAGATCACGGTTGTTTTATCATTAATTGCTCTTGGGGAAGCTATGAAAACAGTCGCTTTCAGGAAGATATTATTAAATATGCTCAAATAAACCAAGGCTGTTTGATAGTTGCTGCAGCAGGAAATGACAATTTAGAAACACCTTTTTATCCTGCAAGTTATGATGGTGTCCTCAATGTTGCTGCTACCGACCAAAGTGACATTAGAAAAAACAACTCCAATTATGGTTACCATATTGATATTGCCGCTCCGGGAGAAATAATTTTCACCACCGTTGGCAACAACTACGGTACTAACAGCGGAACTTCTATGGCTGCTCCTATAGTTGCTGCTGCTGCTGCAATTGTAAAAAATGAATTTCCTACCTATACCACCCAACAAGTAGCTGCCCAACTAAAAGCTACTACAGATGATATCAGTACACAAAATCCATCTTACATCAATAAACTTGGTACAGGCAGATTAAATCTTTTTGATGCGTTAAACAACACAACAGCACAATTTGCAGATATTACCAACAAAAACATCACCGACAACAACAATAATTTGTTTAAGAATGGTGATACACTTCGAATTATTACTGAACTTACCAACTTTTTAAATCCTATTAACGGCATTAATGTAACACTCAGTTCTTCCTCACCTTTTGTAAATATTATTAATAATATAAGCAGTTTTCCCAATTTAAACATGCTCGATACTGCCAGCAATTACGCCCAACCATTTACGATAGAAATCCTTTCGGGAGCTAACCTCAACGAAAATATTTTATTTCAGGCAACTATAAGCAACGGCACTTTTTCTTACAACCATTATTTTAACCTGCTTATCAACCCCGATTATATACATTTAGAGGAAAACCTTATTAGTACCACCATTACCAGCAAGGGTAAAATTGGATTTAATGATAATAACAACAATGTTGGTAGGGGCTTTATATATAAAGGCAAACAATTGCTCTACGAAGCAGGATTTATGATTAGTGATGGCCCTACAAGAGTTTCAGACCCTATTAGAGGAGTAAGTGGTTTCGACCAAGATTTTGGAAGTATTTTTAATGTGGCTTACCATCCGCCTTATGTTTCTGCTTTAGATTTAGTTGGTTTTATGGACGATTTGCAATCACCAAACCCTTTACAAGTTAGTATTAAACAACTTTCTTATGCGTATCCAACTTCGCCAAACGACCATTTTGTAATTGTTGTTTATGAAATTGAAAACCAGAGTGCTGCAACACTTAATAATGTTTATGCAGGTATTTTTGCCGATTGGGACATTCTCCAACCTAGTGTTAACAAAGCAGGAACAGACCTCAGCAGAAAATTAGGTTTTGTGTATGCTCTTGATACTGATTCTTTGTATGCAGGAATTAAACTCTTAACCACCGACAATCTGTTAGCACACGCAATAGATGTAAACGGAAGTGGTAGCAGTATGAATATTAATGATGGTTTTACCACCTTAGAAAAACACACCTCACTTAGCTCCAATAATTTATTGGCAGGAGGCTTTAATGGCGATGATGTAGCTCATGTTATTAGTGCTGATAACTTTTCTATTGCTCCGAGCGGTAAACATATAGTGGCTTTTGCTTTGTTAGCAGGAGATAGCTTGTTACACCTTCAACAAAATGCCGATGCTGCTCAAACACAATTTAATACTGATGCACTTACCGTAAACGAACTTAACAATACTGCTGATTTGGCTATTTATCCAAATCCAGCTAAAGAAGAACTTACAATAGTTGGTTTGCCTGTAAATGAAAAAAACACTTTTTTTATTACCGATATCAGCGGAAAAATACTAATTGAAAAAACCGATAACTTCACTAATCGTATTGCTATTAAATCGCTTCCTGCGGGAATTTATTTTTTAACTATTCGTACAGCAAATCACCAGCAAGTGCTGAAGTTTGTAAAAAACTAACTATATATGGACAGAAAAGAACATTGGCAAAAGATTTATACTTCTAAGCAATTAGATGAAGTAAGCTGGTATCAGCCAACTCCCGAAACTTCTTTAGAACAAATTACCAAACATGTTAAAGATAAAAATGCTGCCATTATTGATGTTGGTGGTGGCGATAGCTTTTTAGTAGATAATTTATTAACGTTGGGTTACACCAATATTACGGTATTAGATATTTCTGAAGCAGCGATAAAAAGAGCAAAAGAAAGATTAGCCGAGAAAGCCAATAAGGTAAAATGGATTATTGAAGATGTTACACTTTTTAATCCCACAGAAAAGTACGATTATTGGCACGACAGAGCTGTTTTTCATTTTTTAACCGATAAAAAAGATGTGGAAAGCTACCTTAATTTGGTAAACAATGCAGTAAGCAAGAATGGCAAGATGACCATTGCTACTTTTTCTGAAAATGGTCCTAAAAAATGTAGCGGCATTGAAATTCAGCAATACTCCAAAGAAAGTCTTACCAATACCTTTCATCAACATTTTAAACTAGTAGAAAGTTTTTATATCGACCACCCTACTCCTTTTGATACTACGCAAAACTTTGTGTTCTGTACGTTTGAGTATTGTTAAATCTTTTTTTAATCGCAAAGAAGTTAAATTTCATTCTGAAATTTTAATACCCTGTTAGTTCATCTGGTTAACTTTTATTACCTTCACAAAGCAACTAAAATAAAAAAACAAAGTCTTAATGCTATTCTATTAATAAAATTCAAAAAAACAATGCAAAAAATTTTAACCCTACTTTTAGTAATTGTATTAGCAATCAACTTAAATGCTCAAATCAGTATTGATTCCTCAAATGTTGTAACCACTTGTTTAGATTGTGATAGTATAAATTCAAACCCTTTACCCAATCCTTATGGTAGTTTATATATAGAAGTTTCCGGAGGTGTTGCTCCCTATACTTTTTCATTAACAGGTTCACACCCTGCGAATACAACACCTGTAAACAATGTTTCTTCAACAGGAATTACCAACTATTCTCAATTATGTCAAGATACTTTTCAGTTAACCATAGCCAACTCTAGTGGAGATACCATTTATTATAATTTTTCTACTAATCCACCAACTCCTCCTGTTTTTAACATAGATTCTGTAACGGTAGAAGCAGATTCTACTAATAATCCAGATTCTGGTTTATTAGAGTTGCATGTAACAACCACCGCAGATTCTGTTTTCTATAAAATAGAAGAACAAAACAATTCATTTCCCTTAGGAACATTAGGAGGTTGGCAAGATTCTACCATTTTCGATTCTCTTCCGGGAGGTTATCACTATCGTGTTTTTGTAGATATTTATCCTAAAGTGAATGGCTGTGGAGGATTAGACACCGGAACAAGTGTAATGCTAATTTATATTCCTTTAGCTTGCGAAAATGATGGTTTTGCTAATATATCTGCTCCTACCGATGTCTGTTCAGGCGATGTTGTTACCTTTTTTGGAATGAATAGTCCGGGAAGTGGAACGGGCAATGTTGTCGTTAGTGAGTTTTGGGATTTTGGTGATGGTAATTCTCATGTTGGTCCTTCTCCTGTAATGTACACTTATTTTCAACCTGGCACATATATGGTGACCTATATTGTCACCACTTCTCATGGCTGTACTTTTATGGGATTTTCTCCACTAACTGTACATGACTTTCCTACTTCTACTTTCACTCATACCAATAATGGGTCAGGTTTGTTCAATTTTTCAGATCAAAGTACTTTCCCTCTATCACCAATAACAACTTGGTTTTGGGATTTTGGTGATGGTAACACTTCTACTTTACAAAATCCAACACATCAATATGCTGCAACAGGAAGTTACAATGTTTGTTTAACTGTTGCAAACAATGGCGGATGTAATGATTCTTATTGTGATTCTGTTTATTATAATTCTACTGTTGAAATTACTGAGCAAAACTCAACTACTCTTTTAATTTATCCTAATCCGGTAAATGATTTTATGATGATAGGAAATGGAAATACTCCTATTGATGAAGTAACCATTTATGACATTACAGGTAAAACCATAAAAACCATCACACCAACAACCAATAAATTAAATGTTAGCGATTTGTCTCGTGGCGTTTATTTGATTAGTGTTCGAACGAACGAGCAAACTACCACTAAAAAGTTTATTAAGAATTAAGAGAATAGTACCATCTAATTAGAAGATACGGTTGGATTTTTTATTTGTCCATCAACACCACCAACTCTTTATCTAAAGGATATAAGTGCTGCATTAATATTGGGATAATATCCATTCCGTAGAAAAGTAATAAAGAGCTCATATTATCGTGTCGCTCTTGCAAACCACTATTTGGAAAAAGTTTATCTTTTATGCTCCTAATTTGGTTTACTGCAACTTCCTCACGTTGTTTTTCTGCTTTTAGCAGACGAGCTTCAATATTATTAATGCCGTTGGTAGCTTTCTGCAATTCTGCATTTACAACTGCTTGCAATGTTTTATCCAGCTGAACAGCTTTGTTTTCAATAGTTTCGTACAGTTTAGCAAGTTGCTCTTTTTGTTGGGAAAGTGCTAAATTAATATCGGCATGTTGGGTAACATATTCTTTAATGAGTTCTTCCGTATCTTCAAACAATTGTGAGACTTCCAATCCTAGTTTTTGCATTTTTTTAGTGCTTCCTGCATCAATAATCAAAACAGAGTTCCTCAATATTAATGTTGGAAAAAACACATTATTAGCATTAAACATATCTTTTAGTTGAAACCAATAAGCCAGTTCTCCTCCTCCGCCAATGTAAGCCAAATTAGGCAAAATCACTTCTTGATAAAGTGGTCGCATTACTACATTCGGACTAAATTTTTCGGGATGATTGTTTAATTCCGTAAGGATTTCTTCTTTGGTAAAACTTAAATTGGTATTCAACACCTTGTATTGTTCATCCTCAACAACAATACGTTCTCGTAGGTTGTTATCAAGATAAAACAAATTAATTTCTCGTGGTGTAACCTGACTTTTATACCCTAAATCGGTTAATTGCTGCGTAGTTTCTTCTATAAATTGGTGATTCTTTTGCGCTACTAATTCTTGTTCAAAATAAGGAATCATGCTTTTTTTCAATTCAGCATCATCACCATCAATAATTACTAAACCATATTCACCAAACAGATGGTTGACCAATGCTTTTGTTGCTTGTGTAAAATTATTATTGCTAGTATAAAACTGTTTAAACAGTTCCACAATTTTATCGCCACCATTTCTATCGCCAAGCAACTCCTCTAATTGTTGAGCTACTTGTGGAGCATTCGTTAAACTTAATCCTCCAACCGCTCCATCTTCTCCTGCTTCTTTTTGTATGGATAACCTTTCATTAAACAAATTAAAATGATTGATTTCCTCAAAATCGTGATCTTCTGTTGCCATCCAAAAAACGGGAATAAAATCATTTTCTGGATAAGTAGCTTTAAGCGTTTTAGCTAAATTTATAGCCGAAATAATTTTATAAAGAAAATATAAAGGACCTGTAAATAAATTCAGCTGATGTCCTGTAGTGACGGTAAAGCAGTTGTTATTTTTTAATTGCTCTATGTTTGTTTTAACAGCATCACTTAATGGTAAACCTTTATATTGATGATGAAGTTGTTTAGTAAGCAACTCTCGGTTAATGGTAGTTTGTTTACGTTCAACAATGGCATCAGCAAAAGCTTGAAGTGAACAATTATGATTGATAAAAGGGTGTAATTTTTCCTCATTAACCAAATAATCGTTGATTAACGAAGAAAAAAATGTTGTTTGTGAATAGGGTATTGTTTGTTTGTTCATTTAGTTAATAGTTTATCAGTTCTCAGTTGCATTCAATTAACATCTAACTTCAAATTAAACAATTGGTACATTGTTATATTAAAAAATTAGAACATTAAACCACCTCTCCATACAAATCAAAATCTCCGGCAGAAGTAATTTTAACATTAGCAAAATCTCCTATTCTCACATAATGCTCAGCAGCATCTACCAACACTTCGTTATCTACTTCAGGAGAATCAAATTCAGTCCTACCAATAAAATAACCGCCTTCCATTCTATCGAAAAGCACTTTAAATGTTTTTCCTACTTTCTTTTCATTTAAGTTAAGTGAAATTTGTTGTTGTACTGCCATTACTTCTTCAGCACGAGCTTCTTTTTCTTCGTCCGTAAGTGTATCTTCATACTGATAAGCATGGGTATCTTCTTCATGAGAATAAGTGAAAACACCCAATCTGTCGAACTGCATTTCTTGTATCCAAGCTTTCATTTCTTCAATATCTTCTCGTGTCTCTCCCGGAAAACCAACAATGAAGGTAGTTCTAATAGTAATTTCAGGAATAATAGCTCTGATATCTTTTATTAACTGAGTAGTTTTTTCTCTGGTAGCTCCTCTCCTCATAGCTTTTAACATATTGTTTGAAGCATGTTGTAAAGGAATATCTAAGTAATTACATACTTTCGGATTACTTTTCATGGTTTCAATAATATCCATCGGAAAACCTGTTGGGTAAGCATAGTGTAACCTTACCCATTCAATTCCTTCCACTTCCGACAAAGCATTAAGTAAGTCTGATAATCGTCTTTCTTTATAAATATCCAACCCATAAAAAGTAAGTTCCTGAGCAATTAAAATTAACTCTTTAACGCCTTGTTTGGCTAAGCTTTTAGCTTGTTCCACCAATTGTTCTATGGGTACTGATTCGTGTTTTCCTCTCATTAGCGGAATAGCACAGAAAGAACAAGCTCTGTCGCAGCCTTCAGAAATTTTTAAATAGGCGTAATGATTGGGCGTAGTAATAATTCTTTCGCCAATTAACTCGTGTTTGTAATCGGCTTTTAGTGTTTTTAATAATCTTGGCAATTCTTTCGTACCAAAATAGGCATCTACTTCGGTAATTTCTTTTTCAAGAGAATCTTTATAACGTTCGGAAAGACATCCGGTAACGTATAACTTATCTACAAAACCTTCTTTTTTAGCTTCGGCATATCGTAAAATAGTGTCTATCGATTCTTGTTTGGCATTATCAATAAATCCACAAGTATTGATAATAACAATTTCCGAATCATCTTGTTCAGCTTCGTGCTCCACTTCAAAACCATTAGCTTTAAGCTGTGTCATTGCTACTTCCGAGTCGAATAAGTTTTTAGAACAACCTAATGTAATTACATTTACTTTGTTCTTTTTTAGGGTTTTTGTTTTCAAAGAGATTTCAATTAATTTTTTGCAAAGATACAATCCGTTTTTTAGACTTTTGTCCGAAAAACGTTAAATGAGGTTAACGAGTTTGTTTTATCGACAAATCAAGTTTTTTTTTATTCTTAAGCTTTCGCTTTTATTACTAAATTTGTCTTCTTAAAAAAATAAATTTTTGCATATGGATTTTATTGAAGAACTAAAGTGGCGAGGCATGGTTCACGACATGATGCCGGGAACTGAAGAACAATTTAAGAAAGAAGTAACCTCAGCTTATATTGGGTTTGATCCAACAGCTGATTCGTTGCATATTGGGCATTTAGTTCAGATTATGACTTTAGTTCATTTGCAAAAATCAGGACATAAACCTTTTGCTTTAATTGGTGGAGCTACAGGAATGGTAGGCGATCCTTCAGGAAAATCGCAAGAAAGAAATTTATTGACTCCTGATGAAGTGCAACAAAATTTAGAAGCTATAAAAGTACAATTGTCAAAATTTTTAGATTTTGATTGTGGAGCCAACTCTGCAGAAATGGTAAACAACTACGATTGGTTTAAAAACATGAATTTTTTAGACTTTATTAGAGATGTAGGTAAACATATTACTATTAATTACATGATGAGTAAAGATTCTGTGAAAACCAGGTTAGAATCGGGAATGTCATTTACCGAATTTTCTTACCAACTGGTGCAGGGCTATGATTTTTATTGGTTAAACACGAATAAAAATTGTAAAGTACAACTAGGCGGCTCCGACCAATGGGGAAATATCGTTACCGGAACAGAATTGATTAGAAGAATGTCGGGCAAAGAAGCTTTTGCAGTAACCACTCCATTAATAAAAAAAGCTGACGGAACTAAGTTTGGAAAAACAGCAGGAGGAAGTGTTTGGTTAGACCCTGAGAAAACTTCGCCTTATGCCTTTTACCAATATTGGATAAATGCTTCTGATGATGATGCTAAAAATTACATTAAAATTTTTACGCTAAAACCAAAAGAGGAAATAGATAACCTTATCAAACAACATGAAGAAGCACCACACTTGCGTATTTTACAAAAAGCGTTGGCTGAAGATATTACCGTTAGAGTCCACTCGCAAGAAGATTATGATGCGGCTGTAAATGCTTCTGAAATTTTATTTAAAACAGGTGATGAAGCGGTTGAGGGATTAAAAAAATTGCCTGAAGATTTATTTAATGCTGTTTTTGAAGGCGTTCCTCAAACAGAAATTTCTAAAAGCCAGTTTAATAGTGGTATTCCTATTATTGAATTATTAGCAGCTCAAACCAACTTTTTAACTTCTAATGGTGAGGCCAGAAGAGCATTAAAAGAGAACTCTATTAGTGTAAACAAAAGCAAAGTTGATGAGAATACTGTGGTTGATGCTTCATTTTTAATCAATAACAACTACTTGCTTTTACAAAGAGGAAAGAAAAATTATTTTGTGGTAAAAGTGGGATAAATTAATAACCCATGAAAAAGACAATAATCATCTTATCCATTATTTTGATTGCTATCTTACTCTCATTTGTTTGGTCTGCTTTTTATAATCATACAGATAATACAACAATAGAAGTTCCAAATCAAGATATTTCAAGTGCTTTATCTGCAAATGATACATTAGCAACTACAAAAGATACTATTATTGCTTCATCAAGTAGTTTTATTAAAATAGATTTATTGGAACTTCCTAATCTTGTTGATGATGAAGTAATCATTGAACATACTGGTTTTCGTCTGGTATATAGTGAAACACACGAACAAGCCAAATGGGTGGCTTATGAATTTACAAAAGCCGAAACGTTAAAAAAAGCGGATAGAACAGACGATTTCAGACCTGATCCAAAAGTACTTACTGGTTCAGCAACATCAACCGACTACAAAGGTTCAGGATTTGACAGAGGACATTTAGCTCCGGCTGGAGATTTATCTTGGTCGACAGAGGCTATGAGTTGTTCATTTTTTTATAGCAATATGAGTCCGCAAACGCCTAGTTTTAACAGAGGTATTTGGAAAAAATTAGAAGAACAAGTTAGAGATTGGGCTAAACTATACGATAACATTTATGTGGTTACAGGTCCTGTTTTAGAAGATAGTTTGCCTACCATTGGAGAAAACAAGGTTAGCATTCCGAAATATTATTACAAAGTTATTTTGGAATATAAAAACAATGCTACAAAAGCGATAGGCTTTATTTTGCCTAATAAAAAATCATCCTTTTCATTAAACAATTTTATCGTAAGCATTGATAGTGTTGAGCAAATGACAGGTACCGATTTTTTTCATCAACTCCCTGACAGTATTGAAAATGAAATTGAAAAAAGTGTTTGTAATGCTTGTTGGGGGATGAATTAGAAATAGGAGATAGGGATCACCTTCTCCTTAAAGGAACTAACAAATGTTCTAAGCCATTTAATCTTATTTCGTGCATGGTTTCTAATAAAACGCCTAATTTACCTTTGGGAAATCCTTCTCGTTGAAACCACTCTAAATAAAATGAAGGTAAATCGCAAATGAGTCGTCCTTTGTATTTTCCAAAAGGCATTTTCATTCTAACCAATTCTATGAGTAATTCCGGATTGCCTTCGTTAGTTTGCATTAAATTTACTTAGTTAATGGTTCATCCAACAAATAAAAGTCTATAAATTCTCTAACACAACCATCGCCTCCTTTAGTTTGTAAGACTAAATCAACGGTTTCTTTTACTTTTAGTACCGCATCGGCAGGGCAAGCACTAAAACCAATAGCTCTCATCACTGATAAATCATTAATATCATCACCAATAATGGCTACTTCAGCAAGCGTAATGTTTAGTTTTTCGCACCATTGGTTAAGAATTTCCAGCTTAGGTTCTTGACCAACATAAAGGTGTTTAATATTTAATAATTCGGCACGAGCTTTTACCACCTCCAACTTGTATCCCGATGAAATAATACCTGCTTCAACTCCAACTTTAGGCAACGCCATTATTGCCATTCCATCTTTAGCATTATATTTTTTAAACTGGTCGCCATTTTCTGTAAAAAACATTCCTGCATCAGTCATAACACCATCTACATCTAAAATCAATAATTTAATATCTTTCATTTTAGACCTGTTAACAAACATTGGTCTGGTGAGCATATTTTCAAAGTCTAACTGATTGTTGGTGCAAAACAATTGTAAATTGCCCAAAGACAATTCATTGATGTTCGCAATAGCATATTCAGCACAAAAATCATTCAACGATTTTTTTTCTCGAGCTAAAAATGAGGTGATATTTTGAGTAAGGATTTTCATTATATAATTTTATAGCCAACACTATTAGCTACAGGTTCTATGGCTGATTTTAACGCTGCAAAAGATTCGTGTGTTAATTGCTGTGAAGCATCCGACTTAGCAACAGCAGGATTTGGGTGAGCTTCTATCAGCAAGCCATCAATTCCCATTGCTACACAAGCTTTAGATAAGCGTTCTACTCCGTATCGGTAACCTAAAGCATGGCTTGGGTCTAAAATAATAGGCAAGTTAGTGTATTCTTGTAAATAGGCTACTCCACATAAATCTAAAGTAAAACGTGTTTTTGTTTCAAAAGTACGTATGCCCCTTTCACACAAAATAACGTTTTCATTTCCTCCGGAAAGCATAAACTCTGCTGCCTGAACAAATTCTTGTAATGTTGTTCCGAAACCTCTTTTTAATAAAACAGGCTTACGCGTTTTAGCACAGGCACGCAAAATACCCTGGTCATACATAGCTTTGGCACCAATTTGAATCACATCGCTGTATTCTATCACTTCGTCAACATGCGTGGCATCTCTAACTTCGGTAATAACTGCCAAACCATGTTGCTCACGCATTTTAACTAACAATTTTAATCCTTCCAATCCCAACCCTTGAAAGCTATAAGGGCTTGTACGAGGTTTGTAACAACCGCCTCTTAAGGTGGTTAAATTAAGTGATTTTAACAATGCAGCACTTTGTTGAATTTGCTCTTCAGATTCTACTGAACAAGGTCCGCCAATCAATAAAGTGTTTTTAGTGTTTCCACCAATGATAACGTTACCAATTTTTACTTCACGAGTTTGGTTTCTGTAGGCTCTAGAAGCAAGCTGCATGTCATTTTCAAATACCCAGTGCTTTTCGGTAAAAGAAGTAACTTCACTAGGCACTTCCTTTACAGAAGATGAAGTAATTAATACTTCTCTATCTTGAGAATGAATGTGAAAAGCTTTAATTTTTTCAGCTAACTGACTAGCAGTTGAGGCAGTAATATCTTTATTTAAATGAATGATCATATTTCTCCTTTTATCAAGTTTACAAAAGTAATAATTCCAACAGCATTTCCTTCTTCATTTAACACAGGAAGATACATTACCGGAAAAGATTGTTCTCTTACTAAATTCAACATATTATCTACTGTTGCTGTATCTAAAATGGTTACAGGCGTTCTGTTAATCATTTCCTTAGTATCCATCCCTTCAATATTGTCTAAATTCTGCAACAAGGTTCTTCTTAAATCTGCATTGGAAATTATTCCTTCAAATTTTTTATTGTTTTCTACTAAAGTTACTCCTAGCTTTCCAAAAGTTATTTGTTCTAAAATATTTTTAAGATTAAGTTGAGAGAAATCTATTACCGGACATTCTTCGCGAGGGATCATAAAATCCTTTATCTTAAAAAGAGAAACGATTTCTCGCTTAGTTAAATCCATTAATGCTTGTCCGACACTTGCAGCTTTAAACAAAAAACTCCCGGAAACCGAAGTATGTACCCCCATATTTCTTAAAATAAAAGATACTTCTCCATTTACACCACCATCAACATGCACATTTTTATTTGGGTATTTTTGTTTAAATTTTCTGATTTTTTTAAAGTTAATAGGATCAAAAACACCTCCACTCTGTCCGGGAATAGTTGCCATTATCAGGATGAAATCAAAATCGCTAAACTTATCAAAAGCATCAACATCAGTAGGAGTAATAATAGCTAAGCCTTTTTGTCCTTTAATGTCGGCAGGCATTTTAAAATCTACAGGCAACTCTTCGTACTGAAAAGTAACATATTCTACAGGATGTTTTCTTAATAAATCAAAATACTTCTCAGGAGTTTTGGTAATAATATGTAAGTCTATGGGGAGTTTACACCATGTTCTAATGTCAGCAATATCCTCAAAAACACTTGGATTGTCATTACAATCTACATGCAACAAATCTACCTGATGAGCTTCTAAATCTGCAATGGTTTCTTTTAAAGGTCTTTTATTATCTGAATAGATAGATCCTGATATTTTCATTTAGTTATGTAATGTTGCTTTTACAATGCCAAAACTACTTAATTTTTTGATTTATGTAAAAGCCACGAATACACGAATATTATTTCTTTTTTATTCATGCATTAGTG
>DATCTM010000020.1:0-68332 GCA_036567945.1 Vicingaceae bacterium | reverse complement strand
TATTATTTTGTTGTTAATGAAAGTAATAGATTTTAGGTGTCTTATTCCGAAAAAAAATTATAAATAAATTTGAATCATTGTTTGTTTTAATAATTATTATTTACATATATTTGCATCCGCTTTTAAAAAGCAGTTGGGGAGATTAGCTCAGTTGGTTCAGAGCATCTCGTTTACACCGAGGGGGTCGGGGGTTCGAATCCCTCATCTCCCACCAGCTAAAAACCTCTTAGAGTCTCTAAGAGGTTTTTTTATGTAAGACACACAGTGTATACCCCTAAATATGCCTTAATGAATTAGTTTGGTAAGTAGTAAATAACCGAGCATTAAAGCCATAATAGCAATTAGCACCCAATAAGTCCCTTTAAATAAATTCTTATTCCTTTTTCTATCTTTTAAAAACTGAAAGGTTAGTATCACTAAAAATGAGATGATAAAAATTAGTGCGAATATTTTTTGACCTTGAGAAAACATATTTTTATTAAAATTTAAAATGGACAAATATTCTTCCGAAGTTTTTAGCGTCTTTTTCTAATCGGTGATACTGGTTTTTTATGGAAGGTAATTGTAAAAATCGGACGACTTTTTTCTTTAATTGTCCTGAACCTTTTCCCGGAATAATTTCTACTAACTTAATTTTTTTGTTAACGGCTTCTTTTATTATTTCTTCAAGAGCGTTGTCTATCTGTTGTCCTTTGTTATAAATATCGTGTAAATCGAGTTTAAGTTTACTCATTCATATAATATTTATTGGGCAGATGAAGCGGTTACTATCCAGTCTTTATCTTTTTTCTGCATGGTAACTTCGATTTTTAGAGGATTTGCCTTTCTAAAAGATGCTTTAATTAGGACACTATCACCTTCAAAATGCATTACTTCAAAAATAAAGTAACTGTCTAAACTTCCTTTATAAATATTTTTAAAAGTTTCAATTTCCTCAAAAGTCATTACCTTAACTCTTTTATTAAACTTAAAAACAATCAGGTTGTTAGGGATTTTATCATCATTTATTATTAGAATTGGCGTTTGTCCCGACATCTCATCACCATTATAATGTTTTTTTAAAACTTCTAAATCAAGTGTCTTTTGAATTACCAAATTGATGTCTCTTGCACTTTGGGCAAACATGATTGCCGGAAGTAAGAATAATATGAGGAGTAGCTTTTTCATTATTATATTGGTGCTAAAATATTGTTAGTTATTAAATTCCAATGAATTTTTAATAATCGAACAAATATAATAAGTTTACTCAAATAGTTACGAAAAAATGAAACTTTTGTTTTCATATATTTCTAACATGTTGTTTTAACTCAGGGTAAAATTGTTCAAAATCTGTTTTTAATTCATTTTTGAATTTTAATAACAAATGATGTGCCACTTGCATATCGTTTTCAAAAGTTGTTCTTCGCGACAATCCCGTTAAAGCCCTTTGTATTCCTTCTATTGAGGCATAATTGTAAAGCCAATTGTTTTTGCTCATATGATGAAAAATAAAACTAGTTTTTGGAGTTAATAAGTTAATATTTTTATTTAAAACGGAATAAGTTTTTAGGCTAAATTCTTTCAATTCAAAAGTTGAATAATGATGAAAATTGCTTGCCAAAAAATAATCGTAAAAAACATCAATAACAACAGGGGTGTATTTTCTCTGAAATTTTCTGATTAAATTTTTACTATTTTTTACTATTGGATGATTATCGGTAAATGTGTCAATCTCTCTATGTAATAAGATACCTTGTTGAATAGCTTTAGGATATTTCTTATACTGATTTCCTTTTACATCATCAGCAATGAAATTCCCAACAATTAATGCTTCGTTTTGTTGCGAAAGTAGAAAATGAGCCAAATAATTCATCGATTTTTTCCTTTAATCTATAAAAATTACCATTAGTGTAATTTATCTTCATTATTTACACCATACTCTCTATTTTTGTTTCATTATTTAACTTATAAACTAAAAAAATATGAAATTTTTAATACCTATAGCCTTATTTTTAATATCTATAAGCAGTGTATTTGGTCAAGATAAATATTCATTTTATATGGATTTGAACAAAATTAGTAATGATTTAATAGAAGTTACTTTAGAAACTCCGTCAATTAAAGAGAGTAAAATAATTTATAACATGCCTAAAATTGTTCCAGGGACGTATCAAATTTACGATTTTGGACAATATGTGATGGATTTTCAAGCTTTTGATGCAAACGGAAAAAGTCTTTATGTAAATAGGTTGGATGATAACAGATGGGAAATTCATGATGCTGATAAGATGAAAAAAATAGCTTATTGGGTAGAAGATACTTGGGATGCAGATGTAGATGAATTGGTTTTTGAACCGGGAGGAACTAACATTGAAGAAAAAGAAAATGTGGTATTGAATAACCATGGCTTTTTTGGTTATTTTGATAACATGAAAAATTTAACTTATGAGTTAAACATTACCAGACCTGCTGATTTTTTCGGTTCTACAGGGTTAACTAATATAACCACTACAGGCAATACAGATAAGTTTACCATCGATAATTATATGGATTTGGTGGATTCACCGATTATGTATAATCAGCCAGATACAGTAACCTTTAAAATTGTAGAAACATCTATTTTAGTTTCTGTTTATTCTAAAAATAAGGTGGCTCCAGCAGAAGTTTTAGCCAAAGATATTAAAGGAATTTTAGAGGCTCAAAAAGAATATTTAGGTGGAAAACTACCTGTAGATAAATATGCTTTTATTATTTATCTTTATGAAGGAGTAAGTGGCTCTGGAGGAAGTGGAGCCTTGGAGCATTCTTATTCTTCATTTTATTATTTGCCAGAAATGGATCCAGCAAGATTATCAGGGTTTTTGGTAGATGTAGCCGCACATGAATTTTTTCATATAGTTACTCCTCTAAATATTCACTCAGAAGAAATTGGCAATTTTGATTACATTAATCCTAAAATGTCAAAACATTTATGGTTGTACGAAGGAGTTACAGAATATTTTGCCAATCATGTTCAGGTTTATCAAAACATGATAACTCCCGAAGCTTATTTTGATGTGTTAATGGATAAAATGGCTACGGCAGAAAGTTTTAAAGATGATTTGCCGTTTACAAAAATGAGTTTAGGTGCATTAGATGCACATCAAGACCAATACATGAATGTGTATAACAAAGGAGCATTAATAGGTTTGTGTTTAGATATTTTAATAAGAGAGCAAACCAGTGGAAAAAAGGGCTTGAAAGATTTAATGTTAATGCTTTCGGAGGAATACGGAAAGGAAGTTTCATTTAAAGATGATGAGCTTTTTGATAAAATTGCGCAATTAATCTCTCCCGAATTACGTGCTTTCTTTGCTAATTATGTAGAAGGTTCTAAACCATTACCTTTTGAAGAAGTGTTGGCTAAAGTAGGTGTTGATTTTAAAACCGATGTTACTATTAAAGAAGTTAGTTTTGGTGGTGCAACTATTGGGTTTAATATGGAGACACAACGACTTTTTGTTATGGACGTTGCAGATTTAAATAAGTTTGGTAAAAAATTAAAGATTAAAATTAATGATGAAATTTTAGCTATTAATGGCAAAGAGCTTACTTTAGATAATTTGGAAGATGTAATTATTGACTACCAAACGAATACTGAAGATGGTGAAAAAGTAGAAATTTTAGTAGAAAGAAAAGTGAAGGGTAAAACAATTCAGGTTTCACTAAAAGCTAAAGCAATTCAAACAGAAGCAACACAAGATTATTACATAGCTATTAATCCAAATGCTACAGAACAACAAGTGCAGTTGAGAAAAACTTGGTTAGGGCAATAAAAAACGATGAGTAAGCGAAATAATTTAGCTATTTCGCTTACTTTTATTGTCTAAATTAAAATTAAGTTGAGTTATTCTAGAACTAAAATATATTGGTTACTCCAGCTTTTTGGATGGGCTATCTATGTGAGCGTTGTTGGGTATTTCAATTTTCTTTCTAACAATGATTTGTCTGCTTCCTTTTGGTTGAGTTTAGGTTCTATTTTTCTGATTACACTCTTAATATCGCATTTGTTTAGGTGTATCATTATTATTAGAAATTTAATGGGTTTACCCGTAACGCAGCTCATTATACCTATTTTTTTTGGATCTTTACTACAAGCACTTGTTACTTACTTTTTAAAGCTAATTGTTATAGAAAAATTAATTGAAGGTAGAGCATTTTCTATATCTTTAAATAGTTTGATAACAGGGGTGTTGAGTTGGTTTTTCATTTATCTGTTGTGGTCACTTCTGTATTTCCTATTTCACTATGTGACCAATTATAAAAAGGAAGAAATTAAAAATTTAAAATGGCAAGCAGCCAAAAATGAAATTGAGCTGAATAGATTAATTTCTCAGTTAAATCCACATTTTGTTTTTAATTCCATGAATAGCATTAGAGCTTTAATTGATGAAAATCCTCTATTGGCAAAAAAAGCGGTAACAGAACTATCGAATGTGCTTAGAAACTCTTTATTGATGGGGAAAAAGACTCTAGTTCCATTTTCTGAAGAGCTTAAAATGGTAGAAGATTATTTGAGCTTGGAAAAAATGCGTTTTGAAGAAAAGCTAACCATTAAATTAGCAATAAATGAAAACGCCAAAAACTTTTTGGTGCCGCCATTAATGATACAAACCTTAGTTGAGAATGCTATAAAGCACGGCACTTCTAAACTTCCAAAAGGTGGGACGGTAGAAATATCAGCTTCATTAGAAGCTGATAAGCTAAAAGTAATTATTTATAATAGCGGACATTATGATGAGCAAGCTAGTTCAGAAACAGGTTTTGGATTAGCAAATACCAAACAACGGTTGGATTTACTTTATGGAAAAAAGGCTTTTTTTTCTATTAAAAATGAAGAAGAAAGAGTGAAAACAATGGTTGTTATTCCGAATAAGTAAGAACCTTTATTGGTTAAACTAATTAATTCTCTAAAATCTTAAATTCCGAACGCCTGTTTTGCTGATGAGCAGCTTCTTTTTCTTGCTCAGTTGCCATTTTGTTTATCACTTCTTCTTTTACTAATGGTTGAGATTCTCCGTAACCTTTAGCAATTAACCGAGAGCGGTCAATTCCTTTAGAAGTTAAATAATCTACGCACGATTGAGCTCTTTCTTGAGATAGTTTTAAATTATATGCATCACCACCTCTCGAGTCAGTATGGGCAGCTAATTCTACTTTCATCTTAGCATTTTTGTTAAGCAACTCAACTACTTTGTCTAATTCGTTATATGATGAAGACCTTAAACTAGCCTTGTTATAGTCATAAAAAATATTCATTAAGACTACTTTTTTACCTTTTTCAATTTTATCCAAACCAATGTTTTTTTCAATTTCTTGAAAAGCAGCAGTATCAGGAATATTGATGTTTTCAGAATAGAACAAGTATCCTTCTTTTTTTACACTAATTCCGTAATCATGTCCGGCAGGTAGAGAAACCATGTATTTCCCCGTTGCACTGTTTGATTCGTAAGAAGATACCATTTCATTTTTATCATTATCAAAAATTTCTATTAAAGCACTTAATGGCTCTTTGGTTTTGTTATCAAAAACAACTCCTTTTAGTAAGGTAAGTTTAGGACGATTGTTATTTTTAATTTCATCTAAGAATACAATTTTGTAAATGTCTCTTTTGCCTTCGCCACCTGTTTTTCCAGAAGTATAGTACCCATGTTCGCCATTTGCGGTTAGTACAAAAGCAACATCATCGCCAGCAGAATTTATAGGGTATCCTAAATTTTGAGGGGTAGTCCATTTTTCTTTTTCTAAGGTGCTTTTAAAAATATCATACCCTCCCATAGAGTTGTTTCCGTTAGAGCTGAAATAAAGTGTTCTTCCATCAGGATGAAGAAAAATAGCATCTTCATCAAATTCGGTATTTATTGGGCTGCCTAAGTTTATAGCATCACCCCAGTTACCTTCTTTGTCTTGTGTGCATTTATAAATGTCTTTTCCACCTTTTCCTCCAGGTCTGTCACTAACAAAGAAAATAGTTTTTCCTGTATAATCGTAACTTGCTGATGTTTCCTGGTATTTAGATGTGATAGGTTTTGGCAGTTCAGTAGGCTCAGTCCATTCAGTACCTTTTTTCTCCGTAACATAGATATTCCCTATACCTTTTTCGTTATCTCTGTAAATAAAAAGTTTCTGTCCATCGATAGATAGTCCAACAGTAGCGTCATGGAATTCACTACTTACGGGTTTACCTAAATTAGTTGCAGGTTGCCATTCACCATTTTCGTCTTTAGTGCTGTAGTAAATATCTTCATAAAAGTCATCAATTAGGTTGTCTCTTCCTCCACCTTCTGTATCAGCTCTCCTTGAGGTAAAAAATAGTTCAGATTCATCAGCAGTAATAACAGGAACATATTCCTGATTTGATGAATTAATAGATTTTCCAACATTTATAATTTCTACATTTACAGGTGTTTTGATGAGTTTTTTGGCGTAAGTACATTCTTTAATTTTTTTATCAATATTGTATAAAGCATTAGGTTTGATATTAGATCCTTTTGTTTTTGCACTACGATAGAGTTTTATAGCTTCATCAAATTCATTTTCGCTATGTTTTATTTGAGCATTTAAATAAATAAAATAACCGTCTGGTTGAGCATCTAATTTAAAAACACTTTCTAATAACTGTTTGGCTTTATGGGCATTGTCCGTTTGAAAATAACAATCAGCAATTTTTCCATTTAATTCAGCATTATTTGGATTGAAATTTTGGGCTCTTTCAAAAGGTTCAATAGCTTTTGAAAACACACCATTAAAATAAGCCATATTACCTTCGTTTAAGTCTGTTAAGGCTTGTTTGAAACCATCTTTGTTGTTGCTAAAGTTTTTCTTGTCAAAATCAATGTTCTGAGCTAACACAGATAAAAAAGTAGCTATTGATAATGAGGTAGTTAATAGTAATTTTTTCATTATGTAATAGGTTGTTTTATACAATAGTTGGCTAAAGTATAAAAAATTTGATGAATACGAGTATAATTTTTTTAATTTTAGGAGTTTCTAGGATGGTTGTATAGTGTTAAGTAGTTGTTGGTTAGATTTTTATTGGATATAAATGTTTGTTTAAATTAAGGTTTTATGTTTAATTAATAGTGGAGTTAGTTATTCTTTAGTAAGATATGCTACAAAATCTCATTTCTGTATTTGGTGAACTTGTCTAAGGTGCTGGAAAATATTTGTTTATAAAAAAAACTTAGTTAAACATAACTAAGTTTTTTTAAGGGTTACCATTAATTTTATTCAGGTTCGCAAGCATCTACTGTTACTGTTCCACTTGGACATGGTGCTTGTTTACAAACGCCATCACAATAATAAGGGTAGCCAGCAGGGCAACATACTTTAACTTTTGCACAATATAATGGATAACCAGAGTTACAATGTTTTTCTTTAGCGCATCCTGTTAATGTGAGAGATACAAAACTCATAAAAGTAATGATAACGATTGTTACGCTTCTTTTGAAAAGTTGAGCGTATTTCAAATGATTAGTTTTCATAATATAAAAATAATGATGTCATAGCAAATGTATAAAAGAAACATGATATAGTAAAATGATTTAAGTCATGAATTTTTTGGTAGTATGGACTTTTTATTATTTTTTGTAGTTGTTATTTAATAACAAATCAGAGTTTAATGGCTTAACTTATTGATAATTTAACCACCAAACAAATATACTTTTTATTTTATAAAGGATCTTTGTACCTTTACACCTTAAAAACAGTTGCAGATGAAAAAATTAGTGTATTCCCCAATATTAGTGTTGTTATTGTTTGTTGTGTCGTGTCAGTCGAATAAAAAATCGGATAGTTATTACGAGCAGATGAATAAAAAAGCCACGGTAGAGGAGTTGTTGCAACGAATTAATTTATCTATTGATAAAGTTGCTAAAAAAGAAAAGAAAAAGAATTTAATAGAGCAAGATGACGATTTGTTGGTTTATAAATATGAATTAAGTGAATCAGATTTTTACGAATTGACCTATGTGTTTGATGAACTGGGTTGTTTTGAAGTAGGGATAGATTTCCAAGTAAATAACAAGGAGCAGTTTGGTGTATTAAAAGAAGCCTATACTAAGCAGTTTAATGAGTTGAAAGGTTTTAAATTAGAAGATGATGCTAATGGCTTGGCAAGATGGTTAAAAAATGACGAAAGTATTACCATAGAATTAGATTATGCACTGCAAGAAGATGGTGTTTTAGCATTAACCATTTTTGCAAATGAATAAATTTTCTTTAAGCATTTGAAAATAAAGAAAATTTGTTTACTTTTGCCGTCCTTTTTTTAAGAAGGATAACAATTATTTATAAACAAAAAACATTAAAAAAATGACTAAACGTTATGAAACTGTTTTCATTTTAACTCCCGTTTTATCTGTAGATCAGGTAAAGGAAACAGTAATAAACTTTAAAAAGTTTTTAAAAGATTCAGGTGCTAAGTTGATGCACGAAGAAGACTGGGGATTAAGAAAATTAGCTTACCCAATTCAAAAAAAATCAACAGGTTTTTACCATTTGTTTGAGTACGAAATAGAAGGAGAGGCTATTGCAAATATTGAAGTAGCTTTGAAGAGAGACGAAAAAGTAATGCGTTTTCTAACAGTAGCTTTAGATAAGCACGCTATTGCTTTCGTGGAATCAAGAAAAAACAGAAGTAAAAAAGCTGAACCAACAACAGCTGAATAATTAACTTTTAAAACAAAACATCATGTCAGAAAATTCATCAGAAATTAGATATTTAACTCCTCCAAACATTGAGTTAACCAAAGAAAAATATTGTAGATTTAAAAAACATAAAATCAAATACATTGACTATAAAGACGAAAAGTTTTTATTACAATTTGTAAATGAGCAAGGAAAATTACTTCCTAGAAGAATTACTGGAACTTCTTTAAAATATCAAAGAAAAGTTTCTCAAGCAGTAAAAAGAGCGAGACATTTAGCGTTAATGCCTTATGTAGCTGATATGCTTAAATAATTCAAACTAAGTTTAAACCTACAAACACTTTAGAAAAATGAAACGACCATAAATTGAAGTCTCTCTTAAAGTAAAGAGAAACATTATGGGAGTTCCATCTGACAATTTAATAACATTAAAAAATATACAGATGAAAATCATATTAAACGAAAATATAGAAAACTTAGGATTTAAGAATGATGTTGTTACCGTGAAAAACGGTTATGGCAGAAACTTCCTTATTCCTCAAGGAATGGCTAAAATAGCTACTCCATCTGCTTTAAAAGTTTTAGCAGAAAACTTAAAACAACAAGCAGTTAAAAACCAAAAAATTAAAGAAGAAGCAGAGAAAGCAGCAGACAAATTATCAAAAACTGTTTTGAAAATTGGCGCTAAAGCTGGAGAGAATGGAAAGATTTTTGGTTCTATCAATACCATACAAATTGCTGAAGCAGCCGAAAAAGCAGGTATTGTATTAGATAAAAAATTAATTAAATTGAAAGGAGATGCAATTAAAAACTTAGGAGCTTATGAAGCTGAAGTTAAATTGCATAAAGAAGTAGATGCAATAATTAAATTTGAAGTAGTTGAAGAATAAAAATTAATTACTATATTTGCAGCGAAATAAATAAGAATTGATAAAGAGGGGACAGGCGTCCCCTCTTTTATTTATCTAAAAATGATAACAGAAGAACAAATATTATCCTTGGTTACGCCAACACTTGAAGAAAAAAATGCCTTTATAGTAATGTTGGACATTAGACCCGGAAATAATATTTTATTAGAAGTAGATAGTTTAGAGGGTGTTAAAATTAGTGATTGTGTTGATATTAGCAGAGCAATAGAGCACAATTTAGATAGAGAAACAGAAGATTTTGAATTGCAAGTTTCTTCACCGGGGTTAGACAAGCCTCTTAGAGTGAAACAGCAATATGATAAAAATATTGGAAGAGAATTGAAAATTACTACTAATGATGATGAGCAGTTAAAAGGTAAGCTTATAGAAGTAACAGATGAGTACATCACCATTGAGAGAGAAATAAAAGAAAAAGTAGGGAAGAAAAAGAAAATTTCAATACAAAATGAGCAAATAAATTTTAATAATATAAAAGAAACTAAAATAATAATTTCATTTAAATAAAAACAACCAACCATGGAAAGCGTAAACCTAATTGATTCATTTGAAGAGTTTAAAGAGTTTAAAGATATTGATAGAGTAACTCTAATGAATATACTAGAAAATGTTTTTAGAAGCACTATTAAAAAGAAATATGGTGATGACGATAACTTTGACTTTATTGTGAATGTTGATAAAGGAGATTTGGAAATTTGGAGAAACAGAGAGATTGTTCACGATGGTGAAGTAGAAGACGAAAATAAAGAAATTGCATACTCTGACGCTATTAAGATTGAACCTGATTTTGAAATTGGTGAAGAAGTTTCTGAAGAAGTTAAAATTGAAGATTTTGGAAGAAGGTTGGTATTATCACTTAGACAAAACTTAATGTCTAAGTTAATGGAATTAGAAAAAGATAACATTTACAAACAATATAAAGATAGAGTTGGAGAACTAATTACAGGTGAGGTTTACCAAATTTGGAAAAGAGAAATTTTAATTTTAGATGATCAAGACAATGAACTTATTCTGCCAAAGTCTGAGCAAATTCCTAGCGATAGATTTAAAAAAGGAGATAGCGTGAGAGCAGTTGTAGTTCGTGTGGATATGAAAAATAACAAACCTGCAATTATTCTTTCAAGAACCTCTCCATTATTCTTAGAAAGGTTATTTGAATTAGAAGTTCCTGAAATTTTTGACGGATTAATTACCATTAAAAATATAGTTAGAGAACCGGGAGAAAGAGCAAAAGTAGCTGTAGAATCTTATGATGATAGAATTGATCCGGTAGGAGCTTGTGTAGGGATGAAAGGAGCAAGAATTCATGGAATTGTTAGAGAGTTAAGAAATGAAAATATTGATGTAATTAATTATACTAATAACATTGAATTATACATTCAAAGAGCATTAAGTCCGGCAAAAACAACTTCTATTAAATTAGATAGAGAAACTAAAAAAGCTGAAGTGTTCTTAAAACCAGATCAAATATCTTTAGCTATTGGTAAAGGAGGTCATAACATTAAATTAGCCGGAAAATTAGTAGGTTTTGAAATAGATGTTTATAGAGATATTGATGATGATTCTGATGATGTTGCATTAGATGAATTTGCTGATGAAATAGAAGGATGGGTGTTGGAAGAACTTAAATCTATCGGATGCGATACTGCAAGAAGCGTATTAGATTTATCGGTTGAAGAATTAGTTAAAAGAACAGATTTAGAAATAGAAACTGTAGAAGACGTTATGAGTATATTGAAAGAAGAGTTTGAAGATTAATTTTTTAAATTCCTCAGTATTTCATATATTAGTAGCACATTAAAATTATCGATTAAAATATAATCAATAATATTGTAAAAAAAGGATAAAAGTATGTCTAACGGATCACAAGTAAAACGATTAAGTAAAGTAGCAAAAGAATTTAACATTGGTATTCATACCATTGTTGAATTTTTAGAATCTAAAAATATTAAGATTGAAAGCAATCCTAATACAAAATTAGATGAAGGCGTTTATGCTGTTTTACTTGATGAGTTTCAGCAAGATAAGAACACTAAAGAAGAATCCAAAAAGATAACAATAGGGTCTGAAAAAGAAACAATTTCTATAAAACCAATTGAAAAAAAGGTTGAAGCAGAAGAAAAGGTTGAGGAAAAATCAGAAGAACCTGTTGTTAAAGAAGAAGCTGCTCAGGAAGAAGAAACAAAAGGACCTAAAATTATATCTAAAATAGATTTAGATAGTATTAACTCTAAAACCAGACCTGATAAAAAAGCAAAAACTGCTGAAAAACAGGAAGAAAAGAAAGAGGAACCTAAAAAAGAAGAAGCTCCAAAAGCAGCAGAAGCTAAAGAGGAGGCTAAAAAAGAGGAAAAACCTAAAAAAGAAGGTCCTCAAAGTATTGAAACAGTATATGAAAAACTAAATGAAATTAAGGTTCTGAGAACCATAGACCTTCCCGTTGAGAAAAAGTTTGAAAAAAGAAAACCGATAGCATCATCCAATAAAGAAAAAAATGTTGATGATGATGATAAGTCAGGAAGTAAATCTAAAAGAAAAAGACTTAGTAAAAAAGTTGATTTATCAGACGCTCCAAAAAAATTCGCTAAAAAAGGACAACAAAAAGGCGAAAGAGTAGAGAAAAAACAAGAATTAACAGAAAAACAAATTCAAGATCAGGTAAAAGAAACACTTGCTCGTTTAACAGGAGGGGGGAAAAGTAAATCTGTAAAACACAGAAAAGACAAAAGATTAGCAGCAAGTGAAGAAGCTCAGAAAAATGTTGAAAGAGAAGAAAAAGAAAAATCAATAATAAAAATTACTGAGTTTGTTACAGCAAATGAGCTGTCAAAATTAATGAATGTAAATGTTAATGAAGTAATTGGAGCATGTATGAGCTTAGGTTTGTTTGTTTCTATTAATCAACGTTTAGATGCAGAAACCATTTCTATTATTGCAGAAGAGTTTGGTTATTCTGTTCAATTTATTTCTGCTTCAGAAAACTTAGATTTTGAACAAGAAGAGGAAGATGATCCTAAAGATTTATTAGATAGAGCACCAATAGTTACAGTGATGGGGCACGTAGATCATGGTAAAACATCTTTATTGGATTATGTTAGAAAAGCGAATGTAATTGCCGGTGAAGCCGGAGGAATTACGCAACATATTGGAGCTTATTCGGTAACATTAGACAATGGTAAAAGAATAGCATTTTTAGATACTCCTGGTCACGAGGCATTTACCGCTATGCGTGCTCGTGGAGCCCAAGTAACAGATATTGCTATAATTGTTATTGCTGCAGATGATAATATAATGCCGCAAACAAAAGAGGCAATTAATCATGCTCAAGCTGCCGGAGTGCCTATTGTTTTTGCTTTCAATAAAATTGATAAAGAAGGAGCAAATGTTGATAGATTAAGAGAAGAACTTTCTGCTATGAATATTTTAGTAGAAGAATGGGGAGGAAAATATCAAACACAAGAGATTTCTGCAAAATTTGGTACCAATGTAGAAGAATTATTGGAAAAAGTATTGCTAGAAGCAGAAATGTTAGAATTAAAAGCAAATCCGAATAAAAAAGGTAGAGGAACAGTTATAGAATCCGAATTGGATAAAGGGAAGGGCTATGTATCTACTTTGTTGGTTCAATCTGGAACAATGAAAGTTGGAGATGTATTATTAGCTGGATGTTATAGTGGAAAAGTTAAGGCTATGTTTAATGAGCGTGGTACAAAAATTACAGAAGCAGGTCCATCAACTCCCGTATCTTTATTAGGATTAAACGGAGCTCCAAGTGCGGGCGATAAGTTTTATGTAATGGAAGATGAGAGAGAGGCTAGAAACATTGCTGAAAGAAGACTTCAGTTAGTAAGAGAACAAGGAGCTAGAACTAATAAACACATTACTTTAGATGAGATAGGAAGAAGATTGGCTATTGGAGACTTTAAAGAGCTTAATGTAATTATTAAAGGTGATGTGGATGGTTCTATTGAAGCACTATCTGATTCCTTACAAAAACTATCTACAGATCAAATTGAAGTAAATATTATACATAAATCGGTTGGGCAAATTTCTGAGTCAGACGTGATGTTAGCAGCAGCTTCTGATGCTATTATTATTGGTTTCCAAGTAAGACCATCAGTAAATGCTAGGAAAATTGCAGAACAAGAACAAATTGATGTTAGATTATATTCAATTATTTATGATGCTATTGAAGAGATTAAAGATGCAATGGAAGGTATGTTAGCTCCTAAATTTGAAGAGAAAATTACCGGAACAGTTGAGATTAGAGAAATATTTAAAATTTCTAAAGTAGGAACAATTGCAGGGTGTATGGTTCAAGAAGGAAAAATTTATAGAACAAGCGACATAAGAGTTATTAGAGACGGAATTGTAGTTTATACCGGAAAACTAGGTTCGCTTAAACGATTTAAAGATGATGTTAAAGAAGTTGCTAAAGGTTACGAATGTGGATTGAACATTGATAAATTTAATGATATAAAAGAAGGCGACATTGTTGAAGCTTATGAACAAGTTGAGGTAAAACAAAAAATATAGTCCCTCAAAAAGAAAAATATAATCCTGACTGGTTTTTTACTAGTCAGGATTTTTTTTATAACTATTTTTACAACTTTACTGATTAAAGTCAAATGAAAATACACCAATATCAAGGAAAAAAGTTTTGTAAAAATGATAGTAATTTAGTTGAAGATAATTTAACAGTAGAGGAAGGCTTACAGATTTATATCAATAACAAAACTTTTTCTATTACTATGCGAACTCCTGGAGACGATGAAGACTTGGTTAGAGGATTGTTATATGCCGAAGATATTTATAGAGGAAAACAAGTGCTTTCAGTCATTCTTGAAAAAGATGAAAAAAATGCTGTTTCTAAAGCTTTTGTTGAGATAGATGAAAATCAATTGGGCAATGGTTATAAAAATAGTAGGAATTTATTATCGGTAAGTTCCTGTGGAATTTGTGGACGACAAGAACTACTAGAACTTTCCAGTGGCGAAAAAATTGAAAAACAAGAGCAAATTATTGCTATAAAAGACCTTTATACCATGTTTGATATTATGAAAAAAGGTCAACCTACATTTCATCAATCGGGAGGTTCTCATGCAGCAGCAGCATTTGCTAAAGATAGTACTTTACTCTCGTTAAAAGAAGATGTTGGCAGACACAATGCAGTAGATAAAGTTATTGGAAACCTTGTAGCCACAAATCAACTAAGACAGTCAAAATGTATGGTGGTAAGTGGAAGAATTTCTTATGAAATTGTTGCCAAAGCTTATGCAGCTAAAATTCCGGTACTGGGAGCAGTTTCGGCTCCATCAAGTTTAGCAGTTGATTTTGCTAAAGAATTAGGAATAACGCTTCTTGGCTTTTGCAGAGAAAATAAAGCAACATGTTACGCTCATCCACAAAGAATAAAAGAATAGAATTGTTTTTCTCTTCGTATTTTTGCTCAAAATATCTTTGACATTGACCAAGCCAATATCATATAAATTTTCCAAAAAAGAAAAACTGAAAAGCCAAAAAGAAATTGAATTGCTTTTTAAACAAGGAAAATCTATTAATCAGTTTCCTATAAGGCTAATTTATAAGGTCAAAACCGAAAAAAATAATGTTCCTATTAACTTTGGTATTAGCGTTCCTAAGAAAAAAATTAAGCTAGCAGTTAATCGTAATTTAATTAAAAGAAGGGTTAGAGAAGCTTACAGATTAAATAATCATGATTTAAAAATTAAGCTGCTTGAAAATCAGAAAGAAATTAATATGATGATGATTTATAGTTCGGAACAAATTTTGTCATACAAAGAGATAGAAGAAAAAATAAAAGTAATTTTATCACGTTTAAGAGATGCCTTGTGAAGTGGATGTTAAGTAAAATAGTTGTTTTGCTAATAAGAGTTTACCAACTAAGTATTTCTCCATTTTTAGGAGTAAACTGTAGGTACTCACCCACTTGTTCGCAGTACAGTCTCGAGGCAATTGAAAAGTATGGCCCTTTTAAGGGAACTTGGTTGGCAATAAAAAGAATTTCATCTTGCCACCCTTGGGGAGGACATGGACACGATCCTGTACCTTAAATAAATAAAGATTAAAGAAACAAATATGACACAAAAATTTAAAAAATACATTTTAATAGTAAGCATAACATTAGCAAGTGTTTTCTCGGTTGGTTTTGTAGATAGCTATTTTGAAGTTTCTAAAAATCTCGACATTTTTGCAACACTTTTTCGTGAATTAAATATTTACTATGTTGATGATACCGATCCGGGAGAGTTGATGAAAACCGGAATTGATGCTATGTTAGAATCGTTAGATCCTTACACTAACTATATTCCTGAATCTAATATTGAAGATTACAAGTTAATGACTACAGGGCAATATGGTGGAATAGGAGCATTAATTCAACAGCATGGTGAGCATGTAGTTATTTCTGAACCTTATGAAGGATTTGGAGCTCATAAAGCGGGTTTGTGGGCAGGAGATAGATTGTTAAAAATTGATGGGAAAGATGTTACTGATAAATCAACTTCAGAAATTAGAGATTTACTTTTAGGACAACCGGGAACTACCTTAAATATTACAGTTGAAAGACCAGGAACGGAAGAGCCAATTGAGAAGAAAGTGGTTAGAGAAGAGGTTAAAATTGACGATGTACCTTATTATAAAATGTATTCAAATGATATAGGTTATATTAAGCTAAACGGATTTACTGAGTCTGCCGGTGCTGAAGTAAAAGCAGCTTTTACAAAATTAAAAGAGCAAAATGCTAAGTCTTTAATTTTAGATTTAAGAGGAAATGGTGGAGGACTAATGAAAGAAGCCATAGATATTGTAAATTATTTTGTTCCTAAAGGTTCTGAAGTAGTTAGCACTAAAGGAAAAATTAGCGATTGGGATAAAGTGTATAAAGCTACAGCAATGCCTATTGACACAGAAATTCCTATTGTAGTGTTGATAGATGAAATGTCTGCATCTGCCTCAGAAATTGTGTCGGGAGCATTGCAAGATCATGATAGAGCTGTTATTATTGGAAATCGTTCGTTCGGAAAAGGATTGGTGCAACAAGTAAGACCATTGAGTTATAACTCAAAATTAAAAGTTACCGTTGCTAAATATTATACACCAAGCGGAAGATGTATCCAAAAATTAGATTATTCGCATAAAGATGAGGATGGAAAAGTAAATGCAATTCCGGATTCTTTAATAAGAGAGTTTAAGACTTTAAAAACGTATAGACCTGTATTTGATGGAATGGGAATTGAACCCGATATTAAAGTAGAGAAAAAAGAAATTAGCGATATTGCTACCAGTTTGTATCTAAAAAATCATTTGTTTGATTATGCAACAGATTTTAGGTTAAAAAACAATGCAATTCCTGCTGTAGATGCGTTTACTATTTCTGATGAAGAGTATGAAAAGTTTGTTAAGTTTCTTGATGGTAAGGACTACGACTATACTACAGATAGTGAAGCGTTATTAGAGAAACTAGAAAAAGCAGCTAAAGCAGATAAATATTTTAAAAGTTTAGAAAGTGAATACAATGCTTTACTAAATAAATTAAAACATAATAAAGAAGAAGATTTATATACTTTTAAGGAAGAAATAAAGTATATTTTGGAAACAGAAATTGCTACAAGATATTACTATCAGAAAGGAAAAATGGAAGCATCTTTAAAAACAGACCCTGTTATGGAAAAAGCTATTGAAGTACTTTCTGATAAACAAAAATATGAAGCTGTTTTTGCAGGCAATACCAAGCAAGATTAACTTTTGTTTAATTTAAATTCTTTGCTAAAATGAGTTTTGTTTCCACTTATTCAAGAAACATGTATTTGTTTTTTTTGATGTTTATTGCAGTGGGACTCTCATTGTCTAAACCTCTTATAACTTTAGGAGAGCTTTGTATAGGGTTTTTATGGTTATTAGAAGGAAATCATCTAGAAAAAATAAAGCGCTTTTTTAAAAATAGAACGGCACTTATATTAAGTTCTGTGTATCTGCTTACTCTTTTAGGACTTTTAAATACTACTAATTTCGATTTTGCGTTTGATGATATCAGAAGAAAGTTGCCGCTTTTTATATTGCCTTTTTTAATAGTTAGCTTTAAACCATTAACCAATAAAGAATTTCGTTTAATTTTTTCGGTGTATGTTGGAGGTGTAATAACAGCATCTCTATGGAGCGTTTTTGTAATGTTAGGAGGACTTAATGAAGCAATTATTGACAAGAGAGATTTATCAAGGTTTACCTCGCATATAAGGTTTGGTTTGGAAGTATCGTTAGCCATTTTTGGAGCATTTTATTATACAATAAAAACAACAGATAAAAAGCAAAAAATCAGATGGATATTAAGTTTTGGTTGGTTGGTAGCTTTTCTGTTTTTACTTAACTTAATAACAGGTATTGCTGTTACAGCTATTACTATTATTTTATTGGTTTTTTATTACGGAATAAGATATAATAAAATCATTGTAAAATTATCGGCAGTAACAGTAGTTATTGTAATTTCAGTTTCATTAGTACTTTATATAAAAAGTTGTTATCAAGAATATTTGTCTTTTAATGATGTTGAAGTGCTGCCTATTCAAGAATATTCACCTAAGGGTGAAAAACTTTTTCATGACACTATAAGTTCTAATAGTTTTCGAATGGAAAATGGAAATTATATTTATAGAAATATTGCCAACCAAGAAATAGAACAAGCTTGGAACCAAAGAAGTAAAATCAATTTTAATGGGTTTGATAATAAAGGACAACAAATTAGATTTACCATATTAAGGTTTATTACTTCTCAGGGTAAATTAAAAACCGAAGAAGCTATTAATGAATTAACACCTGAAGAAATAAAAGCCATAGAAAACGGAGTTTCAAATTTTAGGTATCTTGATATGAATGGGATAGAGCTAAGGTTGCATAAAATATTTTGGGAAATAGAAATGTACAATAAGTATAATGTTGCCGATGGTCATTCTGTAATGCTCAGGTGGGTGTATTGGCATACTGCTGTCAACATTGTTAAAGATAATATGTTTGTTGGTGTTGGAACAGGAGATGTTCAGGATGCTTTCAATAAAAAACATGAAGAAAGAGATATTATTTCTGAAAAATATTGGAGAAGAGCACATAATCAGTACTTAACTTATTTTGTGAGTTTTGGTATTTTAGGAGGAGTTTATTTTTTAATTTTTTTACTTTACCCCATCATTGTTTTAAAACAATATAGAGATTATCTTTATCTCTGTTTTATTTCCATTTCAATGCTTTCCATGCTTACCGAAGATACCTTAGAAACACAAGTGGGAATTACTTTTTTTGCATATTTTAACACACTTTTAATTTTTAAAAAAAGAAAAAGTAGCTTTTAATATGTAATTTCGCCACTGTGAAAGGTCATAAAATAATAGCCATATTCTTTTTACTACTTTTAGTAAGCACCTTTTCGTTTTCATATTTTTCTGTTTCTACTTATCAATTTGTTGAAATTGCTGAAGAAGAAAATAGACATAGTGGTGGTTCTACTGTAACCTTCGCCATGCAAGAATATATTTCAGAAGATTCAGATTTCAGGTGTTTTTTTCAAGCTACAGAGTTAGAACATCAAGTAGAATTTTCTTTGCTATTTCCTCCATATAAGGAAATTGTTGCTCCTCCACCCGAATTAGTATAAATTATTGAATTAATGCTATAGTAAGCTATAGTGTTTCTTTTATTATCATTGAAAAAATATTTTTTTTCAAGATTAATTTATCAATAATGCAAATTTAATTAATTGATTATCAATTAATTATTTGTTCAATAATTTATATTATGACACCAAAAAAATTAAATATGTTTGCTAATCTAAAATCAGATTTTCCTGCCGGATTAGTAGTTTTTCTTGTAGCCCTTCCTTTATGTTTGGGTATTGCCTTAGCCTCAACAGGTCGCTCCGATTTATTATTTTCCGGAATTATTGCCGGAGTTGTGGGAGGTATTGTAGTAGGAGCTTTAAGTAACTCTCAATTAGGAGTTTCTGGTCCTGCTGCTGGTTTAGTAGTAATTGTATTAGGAGCAATAGAAACTTTAGGATCTTTTGAAGCCTTTTTATTAGCGGTGGTTTTAGCTGGAGTGTTGCAACTTTTAGCTGGATTTATGAAAGCTGGTATTATTGGCTATTTCTTTCCATCATCAGTAATAAAAGGAATGCTAACCGCTATTGGAATAATCCTTATTCTTAAAGAAATTCCACATGCTTTAGGTTATGATGAAGATTTTATGGGTGATTTCGATTTTGCTCAAAAGGATGGTCATAATACCGTTACCGAAATTTATTATGCCTTTAAATATAGCAGTATGGGAGCAATAATCATTAGTATTATTTCTCTGGGAATGCTAATTCTTTTTGAAACTAATTTTATGAAAAAAATTGGGTTATTTAAATTTTTACCGGGAGCATTATTTGTAGTGTTAACAGGTATTTTACTTAATGCACTATTTTTAAATCTGGCTCCAGAGTTAGTTTTAAGTGGAAAACACTTGGTTGAATTACCAGTAGCCTCTTCTCCACAAGAGTTCTTGAGTTTTTTTAAGTTTCCAGATTTTTCTGCATTTAGTAATCCGCATGTCTATGTTGTTGCTGTAACTTTAGCCATAGTAGCAAGTTTGGAAACCTTATTGTGTCTGGAAGCTACCGATAAATTAGACCCATATAAAAGAAGAACATCAACCAACCAAGAATTAAGAGCTCAAGGTATAGGAAATATGGTTTCCGGTATGATTGGAGGATTGCCAATTACACAAGTAATAGTTAGAAGTACAGCAAATATTACATCTGGTGGGAAAACTAAAATGTCAGCCATATTTCATGGTGTAATTTTATTGTCATCGGCAATTATTATCCCCGTTTTTTTAAATCTAATTCCATTAGCTTCTTTAGCAGCAATCTTGTTATTAGTAGGATATAAACTTGCTAAACCATCAATATTCAGAGATATGTTTAAATTAGGACATGAGCAGTTTGTTCCTTTTTTAGTAACTGTTATAGCTATTGTGGGAACAGATTTGTTAAAAGGCATTGGAATAGGAATGGTGGTGGCCGTATTTTATATTTTAAGAAAGAATTATAAAAACGCTTTAAACTGTAAAAAAGAAATAGTTGATGGTAAAACTAAATATACCTTAACACTTTCAGAAGAAGTGACATTTTTAAATAAAGCAAGTGTTGCAAA
This sequence comes from Vicingaceae bacterium, assembly GCA_036567945.1. Lineage (GTDB taxonomy): Bacteria > Bacteroidota > Bacteroidia > Flavobacteriales_E > Vicingaceae > BRH-c54. The sequence continues at coordinate 47,535 of DATCTM010000020.1, read as the reverse complement.
AGAATTAGCTAAAATACCTGAAGATTCAACTTTAATAATTGATGCTTCAAAATCCTATACGGTTGCTTACGATGTTTTAGAAAATATACAAGAATTTGTAAATTATACTTCTAAATTAAAAAATATTCAGGTAGAAACAAAAGGTATAGATGGTGTTGCTTTTAAATAAAACTAATTAATTTTATAACGATTAAAAAAATATACAAAATGGAAAATAAATTTTATAAACAACTTTTAGATAACAATAAAGAGTGGGTTCAATCAAAATTGGATTTAGATCCGGATTTTTTTAATAAATTAGCTAATGGACAACAACCACCAGTGTTGTGGATAGGTTGTGCAGATAGTAGAGTTCCTGCAAACGAAATTATTGGAGCTCAACCGGGAGAAGTTTTTGTACATAGAAATATTGCTAATATGGTTATCCATTCAGATATGAATATGTTGAGTGTACTTGATTATGCGGTTAATGCATTAAAAGTAAGACATGTAATTGTTTGTGGACATTATGGTTGTGGAGGAGTTGCTGCTGCAATGGGAAATCAGCATATTGGTTTAATTGATAATTGGATTAGACATATTAAAGATGTTTATCGTTTTCATGCTGAAGAGTTGGATGCTATCACTGATGAAAAACAACGTTTTGACAGATATGTTGAATTAAATGTTGTAGAACAAGTGTTCGACTTAGCAAAAACTTCTATAGTTCAAAATGCTTGGAATAATAAACAAACCTTACATATACATGGTTGGGTTTATGGAATTGGCAACGGATTAATAAAAGATTTGGGGGTTAATTTTACTAATAATGATGAATTAGATAATGTTTATCAGTTAAAGTTTTAAAATAACATGAAAAATTTATTTTTAATTTTTGGATTGTTAATGTCAGTTAGTGTTTTTTCTCAAAACTTAGATACACTAAAAATAGAAAAAGATAGATTAGATAGTTTATATATTGAGGAAGTTGAAAATAAACGTAAATTGGATAAAGTACTACATGCCGAACCACTTTTTATTGATTTAATTAGAGATTTAGGAGCTAGAAAAGGTGAAAAAGAATGGAATGTTGGTTTTGGAATGACAGATAATAATAAGTTTGATTCCTATGAGGCATTAGTAGAATATGAATGGGCTCCAGTTAACAGGATAGGTCTAGAAATCGAAGTCCCATTTACTTTCTTTTACCCTAATGAAGATGATGTGGATAAATCAATGATGCCTCAAAATAAAATTAATGGGTTAAAATTAGCTGCTCAATACTCTTTTTTTGTTTCTGAAAAACATAGTACATCTATGGCAATAGGTTATTTAAATGAGTTTGAGTTTGTTAATTTTAGTCATTATGGTAATGAGGCTTTTGTTGAAGGCAATGTTTATAATCCGTTTTTTGTAGCTGCTAAAAGATGGGGACAGAATTTTCATACATTAATTTATACAGGACCACAAATGCAGCAACATTTTTCAGATAACTCAATGCATACCATTTGGCAAATTAATACAAATTTTCATTACATGATAGATGGGACAAGAAACTTTATTGGTCTTGAGTTTAATAAAGAAATTACATATGATGATTTTGATATGGTAATTAGACCACAAATGAGGTTAGGAATTACAGATAATTTGTTAGTAGGTATTGTTGCAGGAGTTCCAATAAAAAGAGAATCTCAAAGATTTAGTACTTTCTTTAGATTGATTTACGAGCCTAAACACAAGCACTAATTAAAAATTAAATTTTTAATTTTTGAAGGTTGTATTTTTTTATTTTATATTTGTTCTTTATTAAGAAGCATTTATAATATATGAAAAATACAACCTTTATATTTTTAGCCATATTTTCAACTTTCTTGTTTGTTGCGTGTGGTGATGACAATAATACAACAGATGAAAATCAAGAAGTAGTTGAACTGAAAGGACACGAAGAATTGGATTTAAATCAGTGGGGTTTCCCAATGGTAATTATGGTTCCGGATGCTGAAAATCATGGTGAACCGCAAGTAGTTCTAACCAATAGAGGTGCGCTAGAAATAGTGGTTGGCAATTCATTCGGAATAGAAATTATGTATGGAGAAGGAGATATTCAGTTGCTAAAGATGGATTTAGAAGAAGACTTGGTTTTTGTTTCAGAAATTATTTCCGAAGAAGAAAATTTGTTGGTTTATAAGCAAGATATTCCTGAATCAGGAGTGAAAACACAACATCATTTTTTCTATAAAGCAACTGTCAACAATGATGTTTATGAAATTAGAGATTTGCAAAGTGAGCAATTCGGAGAAAAAATGATTCAAGATATGATTAAAGCTGTAAAAACGCTCAGATATGTACCTGCCGCTTCAACAGCAACCGATGCTTAATAAATTCATTTTTATACTTTCCATTTTATTATTTTTATCATGTAGTTCTTCTCAAAATGAACTACCGGAGGGAATTCTTACCCATGAAGAACTAGTACCTGTACTTACAGATATTGAAATTGCTCAAGGCTATCTTAAAATTAAATCTTCAATAGATGATTCTTTGTTTAGAAGTAAAGCATTTCAAGAAAATCATTACATACATATTTTTAAAAAACATAACATTACTGAAGAGCAATTTAATAACAACATTGCTTATTATTCTATGTATCCCGAAGAAATGGAAAAAATCTATAATGATGTAATTATTGCTATTTCTCAAGAACAAGCTAATCATCATTAATCTAAGTTTTTTTACAATCTAACAGCAATACAATAATTTATTGATAAAAGCGTAATTTAGCCATCCATTGCTAATATTAATCGGTTGATGAAATTTTTTATTACACTCATTTTTATTATCCTTACTTTTTGTGAGTCAATAGCACAAGTAGGAGGAGAGAGTGCTTTTAGCTTTCTTAATATTCCTGTATCTGCCAGAACGGGAGCCTTAGGAGGTAGTGCTATAGCAATAAAAGATGACGATCCTAATTTTGCTTTAGATAATCCTTCATTACTTTCGGCAGAAATGAGTAGTGCTCTTTCATTTACTTATTTAAATTACTTTGCAGATGTTAATTTAGGGCATTTTTCTTATACCCATGATTTTAAAAAGTACGGAACATTTTCCGGAGGTGTGAAATACATTAATTACGGAAATTTTTTAGAAACAGACGAAGGAGGAAATGAGTTGGGTTCTTTCTCAGCTTCAGATTATGCTTTTATTTTAGGTTGGGGAAAAAGCATAGACACATCTTTTTCTGTTGGAGCAAACTTAAAACCAATTTATTCCAAATTTTATCAATATAGCTCTTTTGCCATGGCAATGGATTTGTCTGCAACTTATCATAATGCAAAAAAACAATTGACTACCGCTTTATTAATTAAAAACATCGGACGACAATTTTCTACTTATATTGAAGAAAGAGAAACAGAACCCTTGCCTTTTGAAGTGCAATTGGGAATTTCTAAAAAATTGGCTCATACGCCTATTCGTTTTAATGTTGATTTTATACATTTAAATAATTGGAATTTAGCTTATAATGATTCTTCTTCGGTAACAAATAGAGATAATACGTTAGATGATGAAGCCAGAAAAGAATTAAATAAAACAGGAATGGTAAGTGAATTTTTTAGACATGTTGTTGTTGGGACAGAATTTGTGCTTTCGCCAAGTTTTATGTTGAGGTTTGGTTATAATTTCCAACGAAGAGCTGAATTGGCTTTTGATAACAAAGGCGGATTAATCGGATTTAGTTGGGGATTAGGATTTAGAATCAAAAAAATTCATGTAAGTTACGGAGGAGCAAGCTATCACTTAGCAGGTACCTCTAATCATTTTACCATTACCACCACCATTTCCGATTATTTCAAGAAGAATCAGGTAGTAATCCCAGAAGAAAAAGTTTCAAAAAAATCTCGAAACAGAAAAAAAGACAAACAAAGCGAAGAATGAAACGACCATGAGTAAAAAATTCTCACACAGAAGTATAATTATAAAGGGAGTTCCATGTGTCCGATAAAAAATAAATAAATATAAACACATGAAAAAAATTATTATAGCCATTGATGGTTACTCTTCTTGCGGAAAAAGTACATTGGCAAAACAATTGGCTAAAGCACTAAACTATATTTATATTGATACGGGAGCAATGTATAGAGCTGTTGCTTTATATGCTCTCCGAAAAGGATATATTGGAGAAGATTTTTTTGACGAAAAAAAATTAATTGATGATTTGGACAACATTGATGTTTCTTTTTCATTTAATGCAGAAAAAAACAGTTCAGAAACTTGTCTTAATAATGAAAATGTAGAAAAACAAATTAGAGGCATTGAAGTTTCTAGTTTAGTAAGCAGAATAGCCAAAGTAAAACAAGTACGAACTAAAATGGTAGAATTGCAAAGAAAAATGGGACAGAATAAAGGATTGGTAATGGATGGGAGAGATATAGGTTCTGTAGTTTTTCCTGATGCAGAACTGAAAATTTTTATGACTGCCGATTTTGAAGTTAGAGCTCAAAGAAGGTATGAAGAGCTCAAAGCTAAGGGAGATAATATTTCTTACGATGAGGTACTGAAAAATATTGTTTCTCGTGATGGTGATGATACCAGTAGGACAGAAAACCCACTTATTCAAGCTGAAAATGCTGTTGTGTTAGATAATACACATATCAATCAAGAAGAACAATTTCAAAATGCCTTGAAGTTGGCTCAACAAAAAATTTTGGAATAAAAATAATTATTTTTCTTTACAATGTATAGAGAAACAATTCTTTAGTGCGAGAACTAAAGAACCAAATAAAAATCATGATTCAATACAATAAAAAATAGTAAATTTATGCCTACAAAAAAAAAGGATTTTTTAAATGATGGATGCAGTAAGTAATATTAAGATAGAGAAAACAAAAACATCTAAGATTCAGTCGGTTGATTTCAATAATATACAATTTGGAAAACAATTCTCTGACCACATGTTTGTGGCAGAATATAAAAATGGTGAGTGGAAAAACTTAAGAATTGAGCCATATGCACCAATTTCATTAAGTCCTGCTTGTGCAGCAATTCACTATGGTCAGGCAGTTTTTGAAGGAATGAAAGCATACAAAAATGATAATGGAAAAGTATTGTTATTTAGGCCAAAAGAAAATGCAAAAAGAATAAATGTTTCTGCCAAAAGGCTTTGTATGCCTGAAGTTCCGGAAGAGCTTTTTATGGATGCTATCCATCAATTAGTGCAGTTAGATGCAGATTGGGTTCCTCAAAATGAAGGTTGTTCGTTATATATAAGACCTTTTATTTTTGCTAGCGAAGAACTGTTAGGAGTAAGACCGGCAGAAGAATATAAATTTATGATTATTACCTCTCCGGTAAGTTCATATTACACAGGCCCTGTAGATGTTAAAATTGAATCGAATTTTTCTAGAGCAGCCGAAGGTGGTGTAGGCTTTGCTAAGGCCGCAGGAAATTATGCTGCAGCACTTTATCCGGCTAAATTAGGCCAAGAAAAAGGTTATAAGCAATTGATTTGGACGGATGCAAAAACGCATGAATATATAGAAGAATCAGGAACAATGAATGTAATGTTTTTGATTGATAATAAATTAATTACGCCTTCTATAGCATTAAATACTACCTTGTCAGGAATTACTCGTGATAGCGTAATAAAATTAGCTAAAGATTTAGGGCTAGAAGTAGAAGAAAGAAGAGTGGCTGTAAAAGAAATTGTTGAAGCAGCAAGAAATAATAAATTGCAAGATGCTTTTGGGACAGGAACTGCTGCTACAATTGCACAAATTGCTTCTATAACTTTTGAAGACGAACGTTTTGAGTTGCCTCCAATCGAAAACAGAACGGTTTCTAATAAAATTGCAAAATCAATTGAAGATATTAAAAGAGGTAGAGTAGCAGATCAATTTGATTGGATTTATAATATCTAAACCAAGCATTAATGCTGAGAAATTAAATTGTTTAATGTAGTAACCATAGTTGCTACAGCTGATGATGGCCCGGTTATTTCACCTTTAAATTCTATAGCATTATTGTGGACGCGACTTAAGTTTACAAAGTAGGCATGAGCATGTTTCTCTTTAGTTTTAGTTTGTTTTATTTTCCCAATCATTTTATTGTTGTAATACACAATAAGTTCTTGTTTTCCAGATTCAAAAGGAATGGTGTTAACCTTTTTTCCTCCTATAAAAATGTCTAATTCTTTGCAATCAGCATTTTGGTTTTCGCAGGTCCATTTAATGTATAACTTGTCCTTATCAATAGTATCATCAAATTTTAATTTGAAAGTATTTCCATAAGCAAGGTAATGAATACAAGATAAAGGATTCTTTTCGTTGTTTAAACTCGGGTGAAGTAAAAGTACCGAGAAGGCAAATAAATAAAGCAATATGTTTTTGAGTTGTTCCATCGGATATAGAACGTTTAGTGTATATAAATGGTTGGTAGGAGAAGTTAATGTTTTTTTAAGAAAATATATTTTATGCCTAAATTAAATTCTAGAGTAGAATTGTAGGCAAAAGAAAAATGATTTTCTGCGTTAGCTATATTTTTAGCTCCTTGGTAATATCTAATTCCCGGAGTAATAATTAATTCTTTAGTTAAGTATCTATCTTGTTCTAAGCCTAATACGATGCCATAATCAAGATTGGTATAAGCTTCATTTTTGTAAGATACTCCGTTAATTACTGAAGTAGCACTAGAAAGATATCCTAAATACAATCCGCCAATAATATTTGTGGAATATTTTTTATCGTCAAAAGTAGATTTGTTATACATTCTTTTAACTAATATACTAACGTTAGTATAGGCTAAGCTTAGATTTTCTGTATAGCTAATTTCATTTGATGCATATTGTTTTCTGAAGCCATTACTAGAGTAGAAGTTTACATTGGTTTCTAAGTTCATTTTGTCTGAAAGAATAATACCTGCAGTAGCTCCAAAACTACTTCCATGGTCTAATAAGGTGTTTTGAGAAAGACTATTAAATTCACTATTATCTTTCAATTGTGTAATCATACTTTGTTTCTTAACCCCAACATTTAAACCCATATAAATTCGTTTGGCATAAATTCCAAAAGCAAAGTGAGATGAAAATCTTTTATTGTTGAAGATGATTTTGTTATTCTCTTTTTTAATTAAAAACTCTTTGGGTTGGATAAGCTGTTCTTTAAGTTCATGATTAGATTTTTTTAATAGAATTTCCTTATCATTATTAAGCTGTTGATTAACTTCTTTTGAGGCAATATATGCCTGTTTTTTAGCTGTTGATGTAACATTTTTATCTGTAGCAATAGGTTTGGGTTTGTTAGTTTGTTTTGAAGTGTGATTAACAATGTGCTGATTTACTTTTTCTTTTTCAGCTGTTGATGAGTTTAATACATCTTTTGAAGCTAACATACTTGTGGTTGTAGCTTGTTTTGTTGCTCGCTCAAAAGTAGTTGCCGCAACAGTTGGAGTGCTTACTTTTTCATTGTTTTGATGAGTATCTTGATTAAAATATTCATTAATACTTAATCCAACTCCCATAAAAAATAAAGCTAGAGCAGTAGATTTAAAAGCAAAATTTCTCCACCAAATAAATCGTTCGTAACGGGTTAAGGTAGTTGATAAACGTTCCCAAACAGTTGTAGTATCTAATTTTTCTGAAAGTTTTTCCCAAACTGCTCTGTCGGGGTTTGTTCTTATATGCTCCACTTCATCTCGCACAAAATCATCAAAAGCTTCATCAGATAATTCACTCGGGTTATCCATTGAAGAAGAAAGTTTATCCCACGAGCCTTTTTCCGGCTCAACGCTAAAGTTTTCCAGTTCGTTTTTGTACCAATCTTCTATGTTTTTTTTGTTTTTCAAGGGATATATAAAAAAGGTTAACGTTCGTAATATTTAGTCACCAATTCTCTTAAAACACTTTTTGCTTTAGATAATTGAGATTTTGAAGTTCCTTCGCTTATAGAAAGCATTTTAGCTATTTCATTGTGTTTGTATCCTTCTATTGTATATAAATTAAAAATGGTTCTGGCACCTGTAGGTAACATATTAATCAGCATAGATAAATCTGCTGTTTTTGAGATTTCTGCGGCATTGTTATAACTTCCTACAAGGTAAACTGCCTCCTGAAAATCCATTGGGGAAATGCGGTTGGTTTTTCTAAAATGATCGATGGCTGTATTTACAATAATTCTTCTAATCCAACCTTGTAAACTCCATGAAGCATCGTATTGATGAAACTTTTTAAATACTTTAAAAAAGCCATCATGCAAAATATCTTGAGCTAAATCTCTGTCTTTGGTATAGGTTAAACAAACGCCCAGCATTTTAGCAGCATATAAATTATATAATGCTTCTTGATGCTTTCTGCTGTTTTCGTAACAACCTTCTATTATTTCATCTAGTTCCAAAGTAAATTATTGCTTGGTGTTATAACAATTAATCAGACGATTAACTATAGCAAATGGTTGTTTTGAGGTTTACAGATTTTATCCTGCCCAACCTTCTCTATCCAAACTTCTGTATTGAATTGCTTCTGCAAGGTGTTCACTTTTTATATTTTCAGATGCCTCTAAGTCGGCAATGGTTCGGGCAACTTTTAAAATTCTATCGTATGCTCGAGCAGATAATCCTAACTTATTCATAGCATTTTTAAGTAAATCTTTACCTACGTTATCAATTTCGCAAATTTCTTTAATGGTTTTGCTGGATATTTGTGCATTAGCATAAACACTCTCTTTGTCTTTATAGCGTTCAGACTGGATTTCTCTCGCTTTAATTACTCTATTTCTGATAACCTCACTCGATTCACCAATAGCAGTAGTGCTAAGTTCACTAAAACTTACCGGTGTAACTTCTACATGTAAATCAATTCTGTCTAATAATGGACCGGAAATTTTGCTGAGGTATTTTTGAACCACACCCGGAGAGCAAACACAATCTTTTTCAGGATGGTTGTAGTAACCACAAGGACAAGGGTTCATTGAAGCTACTAACATAAAACTTGCAGGATAATCTACCGTAAATTTTGCCCTGGAAATAGATACTTTCCTGTCTTCAATTGGCTGACGAAGCACTTCTAAAACTGTTCGTTTAAATTCAGGCAATTCATCTAAAAATAATACGCCATTATGAGCCAAAGAAATTTCTCCCGGCTGAGGAAATCCACCGCCACCAACTAAGGCTACATCAGAAATAGTATGATGTGGAGAGCGAAATGGTCTTATGCTTATTAAAGAAGTTTCTTTAGATAATTTCCCTCCAACGGAATGGATTTTGGTGGTTTCCAACGCTTCCATTAAAGAAAGTGGAGGAAGTATGGTTGGTAAACGTTTTGCCAACATGGTTTTTCCTGCTCCGGGTGGACCAATTAAAATAACATTATGCCCTCCCGCAGCAGCAATTTCTAAAGCTCGTTTAATATTTTCTTGCCCCTTTACATCTTCAAAATCGAAATCTACTTTGGTAAGGTTCTGATAAAATTCTTTTCGGGTGTCCACTATAGTTGATTCCAGTTGTGTTTCTCCATTAAAAAAATTGATTACTTCACTAATGTTACTCACTCCAAAAACATCAATACCATCAACAATAGCCGCTTCTCGAGCATTTTCGTTGGGTAAGATAAAGCCTTTAAAACCTTCTTTTCGTGCCTGAATAGCAATAGGCAACGCGCCTTTTATAGGTTGCAAACTTCCGTCAAGCGAAAGCTCTCCCATTATTACATAATTACTTACTTCTTCATTGGCTATTTGTCCGGATGCTGCCAAAATTCCCATGGCAATGGTTAAATCGTAAGCAGAACCTTCTTTACGAATATCGGCAGGAGCCATGTTAACTACTATTTTTTTTCCGGGCATTCTGTAGCCAACATTTTTTAATGCGGCTTCAATACGTTGTTGACTTTCTTTTACGGCATTATCGGGTAAGCCTACCATGAAAAATTTCATGCCTCTATCAACATTTACTTCTACCGTAATAGTAAGAGCATCAACACCAACAACTGCACTTCCGTAAGTTTTTACCAACATTTTTAAATTATTTTTTCTTCAATATAATGAATTAATGAATGAATGATTTTAATGTGTATTTCTTGTGTTCTATCTGCATAGCCATTGTGAGGAACTCTTATTTCCACATCACATAAATTAGCTAATTTACCGCCATCTTTTCCTGTAAGTCCGATAACAAAAACACCTTTACTTTTAGCAACTTCTGCCGCTCTTAAAATATTTTTAGAGTTTCCACTAGTACTAATGGCTAACAAAACATCACCTTTTTTAGCAACTCCTAAGATAAAACGTGCAAAAATTTCATCATAACCGTAATCGTTTCCTACACAACTTAAGTAACCTGAATCGGAAATTGCAATAGCAGGTAAAGCCATTCTTTCTTCTCTGAACTTACCTGTTAATTCTTCAGCAAAATGGATAGCATCGCACATGGAACCACCGTTTCCACATGAAAAAGCAGTGCCTCCGTTTTTAAAAACTTGCACTAACAAATCGCCTGCTTGAGCAATTTTTTCTAAATTTTTCTCCTCATTTATAAAATGGTCTAAAAGTTGTTTTGCCTCTATAAAATTATTTTTGATTAGTTTTATACTCATTTTGTTCGATTTGTCAAATTTGTTACAAAAATATAACTTTTAAATTTAGATAATAAATAAAGTATTTTTACTTTTATACCAATAAAAAAATTACGACATGAAAAAAATTTTACTCAGTTTATCCTTACTATTTATAGCAGGAGCTTTTTATGCTCAAGATACAGAAGAAGATCAAGTAACTTGTTATCAAAAATACGCTACAGTTTTTGAGACGAGAGGCGCTTATGAAGTTGAAGATGGTGTTTATGATGATGTTATCATAAGTTTTAGAAAAGGAAGTATGGCAGAATGCTATTACGGAAAAGTGCTGGTTAAAAACCAACAAATAAATGTAAATGAAATGTATTTAAAGTTTGAAGACAATACTTTCGAGAAAATTAGTAGAAAATTCAGGTATCCCGATCAGGAAATTAACATTACTAATGGCATGAGCAGAACCATGATTACTGTGGATGATGAACTGATAACCATTTTGTTTGTGAAGAAAATTAAACCTAAGAAAAAATCGTATGTGAAGGCTCCGGATCCTGATTTCGATTTTTAAGAAAATATAAATCCCCAACTTGGGGATTTTTTTATGTGGTTAATTTTTTTTTGTGCATTTTAACGACAACTGTATGTTGCGTTTTAATCAGTTTATTAATAGCACCAAAGTAATGAAATTTTGTAGATGTAACAAAGAGCAAATCATTTTCAGATAGGGAAGATGTTCGCTGTCTGAGGCAAAGATGCAATTTGTAAAGCTTATAAATAACCACCTACAAAATGAATGGCAATTACCTACAAAATTTACAAACAACTAAGCTGCTCGCAAGCAAAATGCAATATGACAGATTGTTGGGTGTTGTTTTTGTTACGTAATTTCTTCAACACCAACAAGCTTTTTAGATTTTTCAAGATAGTTAAAGATTACATTTTTAACATCTCCATTTGGGTAAGTAAAATTCACATAAAGGCTTGTCATATTTGTGTTTAGAGAATTTTCGTTGTCAATGTAATAGCCGTAATTTATATAATCAGTATTGTTTATACATAAATCACTATTTATTAAAGCATCAACGATTAATTCTTTGTCTTTTGAACTGACAACTGAATTGTCGATCTTCTGTTCAACTAATTTTCTGTCTTTATTACAAATGAATTGCAGAAGTTCTTGATTAGTCTTATAAATGTCTACTATTTTAAATAATTCAGTATAGGGAAAACGAAAGGTATGTTTTATTGAGTCTGACGAAAGAAAGTTTACAATACAAGTGCCGTCATGAAATAAGATCTTTTTTGATTTATTTGTTATGTTAAATACTGTTACTGCTACCGAACTAGAGTATAATTGACAAACTTCAAAATCTTTAAGGTTACTTTCTGAAATATCTATAACTAAATCTTTTCCTTCATCATAAACCTCAATGTCTTTTGAATTTGTAAATTCCAGAAGTTCAGAAATTTCTTCTTTTTCTAAATAATTATTACAGGCAACTAATGTTACGAAACTGAGAAAAATAATAATTACATAGTTGTTTTTTGATTTCACTTAATATGCGTTTTTAATTATACCCAACGTTCCGGCTAAAAAGCGTTGCTGACCCATAGGGCAGCTATGATTTTTTAGCCATTGTTGTGTGTAGTATTTTTAATATTTCTAATTCCTTAATTTCATTTTCATCTAACTTCTCATTATGCTCCATAAAATAGGACTCACCATATAATTCAATAAAGGAGATAAAGGATTCATCATAAGTTTGATTAAATGCGTTTTTGCTTGATTCAAAATTCTTGAAATCCTCACTACTCCATGACCAATTATCTCTAGTTGATTTTGTGCTAGAGAAATACATATGTAAGCCACCAATGCAGTAAATCTTTGAAACCTTTTTTGAAAATCCACAAAGTACTACAGCTACTAAATCATGTTGGGAAAGCAGATGTTTTTGTTTTAAAATATTGTCAATATGCTCTTTATCAATGAATTGATTTTTTACAACATCAGATGTGTATGATTCTTTCGCTTCTTCCTGAATTAGAGAATTATAATGATTGAGATACATCTCAGTTTTTTTATAACATTCGATATGTTCTGTCCCTATATACTGCTCAATGAAATCGTCATTGTATCCTTTTGTCATGGTGTCTTCAGTCCTTGAATACATATCCTCATCCATTAGTAAAATAGGGAAGGGATCAATTGTTAACCTGAAAACGGCAACCGCTCCGATACACTTTTTCATGAAGCTTTCAAACTCTGCTATGAAATTGCTTTGGTCTTTTTTTCTGTTTAGAGGATGATTCTTTGATATGTAGAATGTATTAAACCCTTGCTTATGAACGTACTTATTTAGCTTCTTTTTTACGGTATTTAAATCCTCAAAGTATTCAGACATTTGTTCCTTTATATCCGAGAATACAGTCTGATTAGCATCAAGGAACTTTATCATCTGACCATACATTGGAAAATGACCTTGATCTTTCCATTTTCTTAATTCTTTGCTTCTCGTTTCCTCATCATTGTCAATCAAATATGTCATTGTAGTTGATACTTCAAGAGACTGCCTTAAGGAATAGTATGCACAATCAAAGTATCCCTGTTCAAATAGAGTTATAGCATTTATCAGAAGTTGATTTGATTCTAATATGAAAGTATTCGCTAATTGAGCATCTAATCGTCCTGTCCAACTATGTTCAATATTTAAAAGGTCTAGGTAGTACCTTTCCTTATTCTCAATTTTGAGAGGAATTAGATTATTTGATTCTTTATGTTCAATGAAGTCAAAGCTCATTACTTATTATATACAACAACCGGATAAACGTACCGGTACGTTTATCCGCACTGTATCTTTATCCCAAATGTAGTAATTCAATCGGACTTTTTATAGTTTTCATATTATTAATTGCTGCTTGTAGCTGTTTTCTTCCCAACCTTCTTCTTGTTGGTGCTAGTTTGGTGTAGCATAACTTGCTCCGTTTAATATAAATTGCTAAATCAAGAGTTAAAAACTCGCGATAGCTGAAGGGCTATTAATATTACAATAAAGAGTGTATTATTGTATTAGCTATTTATTACTTTTGCAGTCAATTATAAAATTCAGAAAAATTAGTTCATGCAATATTACAATAACATACTAGAGACCATAGGAAATACGCCATTGGTTAAATTAAATAAAATCTGCAAAGATGTTGATGCATTGGTGTTGGCAAAGGTAGAAACTACTAATCCGGGAAATTCTGTAAAAGACAGAATGGCTTTGCAAATGATTGAAGATGCTGAAGCTGATGGCAGACTAAAACCGGGAGGAACTATTATTGAGGGAACATCTGGAAATACAGGAATGGGCTTGGCGTTGGTAGCTATTATAAAAGGATATAAGTTAATTTGTGTGTTGAGCGACAAACAAAGTAAAGAAAAGATGGATATTTTAAGAGCAGTTGGAGCAGAAGTACATGTTTGTCCAACCAATGTGTCTCCAGAGGATCCTCGTTCGTATTACTCTGTTTCTAAACGATTAGCTACTGAAATTCCTAATTCTTGGTATGTAAATCAGTATGATAATCCATCGAATACTAAAGCTCATTACTTAACTACCGGACCGGAAATTTGGGAACAAACAGAAGGAAAAATTACTCATTTTGTGGTAGGAGTAGGTACAGGAGGAACAGTTTCAGGAGTTGGTAAATATTTAAAAGAGAAAAATCCTAACATTAAAATTTGGGGAATAGATACTTACGGTTCTGTGTTTAAGAAATACCATGAAACAGGAATTTTTGATGAAAATGAGATTTATCCTTACATCACCGAAGGAATTGGTGAAGATATTTTACCTAAAAATGTTGATTTTAGCGTAATTGATAAATTTGAAAAAGTAACCGATAAAGATGCAGCAGTTTATCAACGAAAATTAGCTAAAGAAGAAGGGATTTTTGTTGGAAATTCAGCAGGAAGTGCTATTAAAGGGGTGTTACAACTAAAAGATGAATTGAAAAAAGATGACGTGGTAGTAGTTTTATTTCATGATCATGGTAGCCGTTATGTTGGTAAAATGTTTAATGATGATTGGATGAGAGACAGAGGCTTTTTGGAGGAAGAAAAATCTAATGCGTTAGATTTAATTTCAGACCATAAAGGCAAACATTTAGTAACCGTAACTACTGACACACCTGTTTCTCAAGTAATTATTTTAATGAACCAATATGCCATTTCTCAAGTACCTGTTATTGAAGATGGCAAGTTTGTAGGCTCGTTAACTGATAATCAGTTATTTGCTAAATTGCTTGAAAATCCTGAACTAAAAGAACTTCCTGTAAAAAATATTATGGGAGAGCCATTTCCGATGGTGGATGAAAATACTGATGTAATAAGCGTCTCAAAACATTTTCAGCAGGGAGCAAAAGCCGTTATTGTAAGTTATGATAAAGATAAATACCATATCATTACTCAACAAGATATGATAAAAGCTATTGATTCTTGTAGTAAATAGTTGTTTAGGTGTGCAGAGATATTAAGGCATAAGGTTAGAAATATTTCTAACCTCAGACTTTAAATCTTGACTTCTTTTTTAATAACTCAACACCGACCCCAACCAACGTTCAGCAATATCGAAGTCTAATTGATTTGCTTTAGTATAAGCCTCTACTTGGTCTTTGTCTATTTTTCCTACACCAAAATATTTACTTTCCGGATGGGAAAAATACATTCCGCTTACTGCTGCAGTTGGGTACATGGCTAAACTTTCGGTTAACTCAATTCCTGTTTTATTGGTAGCATCTAACAATTGAAATAAATCTGTTTTTAAGGTATGATTCGGACAAGCAGGATAGCCCGGTGCCGGACGAATACCCACATATTTTTCTTTAATTAATGCATTGTTATCTAATACTTCATTAGCGGCATAGCCCCAATATTCTTTACGTACTTTTAAGTGCATTAATTCTGCAAAAGCTTCTGCCAATCTATCTGCTAATGCTTTTAACATGATAGCATGATAATCATCATGATCGGCTTCAAAACGAGTAATGTGTTTTTCTATACCAATACCTGCAGTTACAGCAAACCCTCCAATATAATCTTTTATTCCGCTTTCTTTTGGAGCAATAAAATCTGCTAAACTCATGTTAGGAACGCCAGTTGCTTTTTTAGATTGTTGTCTTAACTGATATAACTGCCCAATTGGGTTATTTTCTTCATACACTTTAATAATATCATCATTTTCTGTGTTGGCTTCCCAAATACCAATCACCGCTTTTGCTTCCAACCATTTTTCAGCTATAATTTGTTCTAGCATTTGTTGAGCATCGGTAAAAAGTTTTTTTGCTTCATTTCCAACAATTTCATCTTCTAAAATTTGAGGATACTTTCCTGCTAATTCCCATGTTCGGAAAAAAGGAGTCCAGTCGATGTATTCGGAAATTTCTTTTAAATCGTATTCTGAAAAAGTCTTTGTGCCAATAAAATTGGGCTTTTGTGGGGGATGAGCTTCCCAATCAATTTGGTATTTATTTTTTCGGGCTTCGGCCAAACTAATCGTTTCTTTAGTTTGCTGACGTTTACTGTAAGTTTCTCTTAATCGTTCATACTCTTCCTTCACATTTTGAATAAAAGCATTTTTCTTTTCACCCAATAAATTTTCTACCACAGTTACCGAACGAGAAGCATCTAATACATAAACTGCTTGTCCGCTAGTGTAATGTTGATCTATTTTTACTGCGGTATGTACTTTAGAAGTAGTAGCTCCACCAATTAATAACGGAATGCTCATACCTTCTTTTTCCATTTCTTTGGCTACATAAACCATTTCATCTAATGAAGGAGTAATTAAGCCTGAAAGTCCAATAATATCTACTTTTTCGTCTTTGGCTATTTGGATAATTTTTTCTAAGGGAGTCATTACACCTAAATCAATTACCTCATAATTATTACACGCCAAAACTACTCCAACAATGTTTTTTCCAATATCATGTACATCACCTTTTACAGTTGCAAGTAATATCTTTCCTACTGCATTATTATCTGAAATACTTGGATTCAATAGTTTTTCTTCTTCAATAAATGGGAGGAGGTAAGCTACTGCTTTTTTCATTACTCTGGCAGACTTTACCACTTGAGGTAAAAACATTTTTCCTGAGCCAAACAGATCTCCTACTACATTCATACCGTTCATTAAATGTTGTTCAATTACATTTATTGGTTTATCCACTATTTGACGAGCTTCTTCCACATCTTGCTCAATAAAATCGGCATTTCCTTTTACCAAAGCATGTGTAATTCTTTCTTGTAATGGTTGACTTCTCCATTCGTCATCTTTTTTCTTTTCTTTGGTGGAACCCACCACAGATTCAGCGAAATCTAATAATCGTTCAGTAGCATCGTCTCTTCTATCGAGCAATACATCTTCTACACGTTCTAATAAATCTTTAGGGATATCATCATAAACACCAAGCATAGATGGGTTTACAATTCCCATATCCATTCCTTCGTTTATGGCATGATATAAAAATGCTGAGTGCATGGCTTCTCTAACGGGATTATTTCCTCTAAATGAAAATGAAACATTGCTAACACCTCCACTAACATGAGCTCCTGGAAGATTTTCTCTAATCCAACGGGTAGCTCTAAAAAAATCCAACGCATTTTTTCTATGCTCTTCCATCCCTGTTGCTACAGGAAAAATATTTGGATCGAAAATAATATCTTGAGGAGGAAAACCTACTTTGTTCACCAAAATACGATATGATTTTTCGCAAATTTCGATTCTTCTTTCATAAGAATCTGCTTGACCAACTTCATCAAAAGCCATTACAATTACTGCTGCACCATAGTTTAAAATTTTGGTGGCTTGCTCAATAAATTGCAGTTCACCTTCTTTTAAACTGATAGAGTTTACCACACTTTTCCCTTGAACATTTTGTAATCCAGCTTCAATAATTTCCCATTTGGAAGAATCTATCATTATAGGAACTCTAGAGATATCAGGCTCAGCAGCGATTAATTTTAAGAATTTCACCATCGCTTCTTTTCCATCTATTAATCCATCATCCATGTTGATGTCGATAATTTGAGCTCCATTTTCTACTTGTTCACGAGCAACAGAGAGGGCTTCGTCAAATTTGTTTTCATTAATTAAACGCAAAAACATTTTCGATCCTGCCACATTGGTACGCTCGCCAATATTTACAAAATTGGTTTCAGGTGTTACAATCAAAGGTTCTAATCCGCTCAATGTTAAATGAGGAAGATGTTCCCATTTATGTGTGTATTTTCCTTTATAATCGGGGTGTAAACTCATGGTTTAGTACAATTTTTTAGTTTTTTGGATATTTCTTCACTAGTTCAGCAATAGCTTTTATATGTTCTGGAGTTGTTCCGCAACAACCACCAACAATATCCACTAAGCCTTCATCTAAGAAAACTTTAATTTGAGCAGCCATTTGTTCGGGACTTTCATCATATTCCCCCATTTCGTTAGGTAAACCTGCATTAGGGTGTGCTGAAACATGAAAATTAGATTTATTACGTAACACTTGCAAATAGGGACGAAGGGCTGCTGCTCCTAAGGCACAGTTTAACCCTATGCTTAACGGTTTGGAGTGTTGAACAGAAATTAAAAAGGCTTCAGTAGTTTGTCCTGAAAGTGTACGTCCACTGGCATCAGTTATAGTTCCTGAAATCATTACAGGTAAATTGGTGTTTAGTTCTTGTTGAATTTCGTTGATTGCCAATAATGCTGCTTTAGCATTTAATGTGTCAGTAATGGTTTCAACCAATAATAAGTCAGCGCCCCCTTCAATTAATCCTTTAGCTTGTTCTTTAAAAGCAATTCGTAACTCGTCAAAAGAAATGTTTCTAAAACCGGGATCGTTTACGTCAGGAGACATAGAAGCCAATTTAGTAGTTGGGCCAATAGAACCTGCTACAAAACGAGGTTTTTCAGGTGTTTTTTTTGTGAATTCCTCAGCAACCTCTTTGGCAATTTTGGCACAAGCGTAATTAATATCATAAACTGCACCTTGCAACTGGTAGTCTTCTTGGGCGATAGAAGTGCTTCCGAAAGAGTTGGTTTCTATAATGTCGGCTCCTGCTGCTAAGTATTTACTATGAATAGCTTTAATTACCTCAGGTTTGGTAATAGAAAGGATATCATTATTTCCTTTTAGCGGACAAGAGTGATTTTTAAATCGTTCGCCTCTAAAATCTTCTTCGGTAAGTTTGTATTGCTGAATCATAGTGCCCATTGCACCATCCAATACTAATATTCTTTTTTTGAGTTCGTCTCTAATATTTGCCATATTTAATAAAAACAAAAAACCCTTCTGTTAGGATAAGCAGAAGGGTCTCTTTTATATTTTTCTACTTATCTTTTCCCGATTTATCGGGATAGGATTTAGCACCGATTTTCCAATCTCGCTTATGCAAGACTTATAGTTGGTTGCCAAGGTTTCACAGGGCCTATTCCCTCCACCTTTCTTGATAAACACGGAATCCGTGCAGACAATTTTATTTCTAAAGAACGTAAGTACAAAAATAAGTAAGATTTTAATGCCTTACAATTTTTTGTTAAAAATCAGTTGCTTATTTCGCTTTATCCACTATAATGCCTACTTCCATTGCGAAATGTAATGGATCTTTGGGCATATTATGTTCGATAATATAGGTGTAAGTTCCACTTTCTTCAAACTTTTTTGATGGCTCAACTAAGTGTTCACTATCCCAAATATCGTAACCCGCTTCTCCAATATATTCGCCATTTTCATTTCTAATAGTTAATTCATAGTTATTGGTGGTTTCCTTTCCACTTGGTGAAATTTCTTTTATAACAATATTGGCTGTTTTATATTGATAGCCGTTAGCATATCTAAAGGAGATTTTAAAATCGTAATTGATAGAATTATCTTCAATCAATACTTTAAATTCTCGGCTGTCTTTTTTTAGCCATTCTAAATCTGGTGAAAGTTCTTTATGTTCAACAAAAACTCTACCTTCAGGCTGGCAACTAGTTATAAATAAAAAAACAATTAAGGTAACAGAAAGTAAATATTTCATAGGAATAAAGTTTTAGAAGTGATTAATTTAATTGAGCTAAAAACCAGTTGTTTAACAGGTTTTCTTTATTGTATTTCATTTTTTCTTGGGTAGTTTGATCTATTACAATACCTCCTGCGGCATTAATAATAGCGTTTCCTGCAGCGGTGTCCCATTCCATGGTTGGAGCAAATCTTGGATAACAATCGGCAGCATTTTCGGCTACCATACACAATTTTAGTGAACTACCTTTTGATAGTAAACTGATACTATTGTGTTCAGTTTCTTTTTCTTCAATAAAGGTTTTAGTTTCATCACTCATGTGTGAGCGACTCGCTACTACTACAAAATCAGTTCTTTCTGTTTTAAGCGGTAATTTGTTAGCAGTAGTTATCAAATCTGCAAGTGTGTTAGCAGCAGTAGTAATGTTATTTATTTTATATGCTTTTTCATCAGAAAAATACAGTTCTCTAGTTACCGGAACATAAATCACACCCATAGTGGAAAGTTGATTTTCAATTAATGCAATGTTTACGGTAAATTCTCCATTTTTATTAATAAACTCTTTGGTACCATCTAAAGGGTCTACCATCCAAAATTGATTCCAGGCTTTTCTTTCTTCGTAAGGGATGGATTTACCTTCCTCACTAAGAATAGGTAAATTGGTACTTTTTAATTTGTTTACAATTGCAGCATGTGCTCTTTTGTCTGCTTCGGTAAGTGGTGATTTATCTGCTTTGTTTTCCACTTGAAAGTCGGTAGAATAAACCGTTAAAATTTCTTTTCCTGCATCAATAGCAGCATTTATTGCTGTTAAAAGTAATTCATTTCTATTCATAATCTTTATTAATAACCACTACCCGAAGCTCCAATTATTTCAATAGGATGCCAAGTGGTTTTCATTTCTAAAAAGTCTTCAATTAAATAAGGTGTTTGGTGCGATTCGTTGTACAAATCGTTTTCCTCTCTTATGGTTATTCTTTTAAGGTTGTTTACCGCATTTTTTTGAATGGAACTTATTTCTTTTTTGTCACTTCCATAATACAACAACCCTTTTATATCCATGTGTGTAGCAAAATGTTCTGATAATTCACTTCTTTTTCCCGTAAGGATATTTACTACACCACTGGGAACGTCAGATGTATTTAGTACTTCGGCAAATGTAATGGCACAAAGTGGCAAACTTTCTGAAGCTAAAACCACAACGGTATTTCCTCCAACTATAACCGGAATAATTGCAGAAACTAGTCCTAGTAACCCTGACTTTTCAGGAGCTAAAATGGCAACTGTACCAACAGCTTCGGGAGCGGTAAAGTTAAAATGTTGTGTGGCAACAGGATTTACCGAACTGAAAACAGGTGTAAATTTATCGCACCATCCGGCATAATAAATAATTCTATCTATAGCGGTTACAACTTCTTTTTCGGCTTCTTTCGCTTTATATCCTTGTTTCGTTAATTCATCAATAAACTGAGCTTTTCTGCCTTCTAAAATTTCTGCTATGCGGTAAATCACTTGGCTTTTGTTAAAAGCTGTAGCACTTTGCCATTTGGAAGTAGCATTACCAGCTGCAACAACTGCATTTCTAACATCTTTTCTAGAAGATAAACAGATGTTTCCGCACTTATTTTCGGGTATGTAATACCTTCCTGATTCTGTCCTTGGGAATTTCCCGTCTATAAATATTTTATAGGTTTTTAGCACTTCTAT
The DNA here is from genome assembly GCA_036567945.1 of Vicingaceae bacterium. Classification (GTDB taxonomy): domain Bacteria; phylum Bacteroidota; class Bacteroidia; order Flavobacteriales_E; family Vicingaceae; genus BRH-c54. Next base: position 26,260 of record DATCTM010000020.1, on the reverse strand, counting down.
TCTTGTCATTTTTATAAAAATTCAATTGACTTTAATAGCGGTAAAGGTATTAAAAACATAAGAATTAAAAGATGAAAGCATAAAAAAAGTGCTATGAAGAAAATCAAAGCACTTTTTAGGTTTTTTATAGGAGTTCTAATTATTCAGCTACTTCAACAATTAAGGCATCATTGGTTTTGGTAACTTTAGTCAAGCCAAATTTACTGAGTGATTTAATTCCTTTGTCCCATTGTTTATTAGATAATCCCACAGCATCTTTCAAGTCGTTCATGTTCATTTTTCCATTTTTAGAAAGTATGTCAAAAATGGCTTTTTCATTTTCGTTTAGTTCCAATGCTTTTTTTGTAGATACAATTTCCGGTTTCATTTGTGGAAAAAACAACACTTCTTGAATAGATTGGTTATTGGTTAAGAACATGATTAATCTATCCATACCAATACCCAAGCCACTTGTAGGTGGCATGCCATATTCCAACGCTCTAATAAAATCATTATCTATAAACATAGCTTCATCATCGCCTTTTTCAGAGAGTTTTAGCTGCTCTTCAAAACGTTCACGTTGATCTATTGGGTCGTTTAGCTCAGAGTAAGCATTGGCTACCTCTTTACCGCAAATCATTAACTCAAAACGTTCGGTTAATTCCGGATTATCTCTGTGTTGTTTACACAATGGCGACATCTCTTTTGGATAATCAATAATAAATGTGGGCTGAATGTAGTTGCCTTCACATTTTTCACCGAACATTTCATCAATTAACTTGCCTTTGCCCATGGAGTCATCAACTTCAATACCCATGTCTAAGCAAGCTTTTCGCAATTCTTCTTCAGATTTGTCATTAATATCAAAGCCGGTATGGTCAATAATCGCCTGACGCATAGTTACTCTTTTATACGGAGCTTTAAAATCAATTTCGTGATTACCAAATTTAGCTTTGGTAGTACCGTTTACTTGTGTAGCACAAAACTCCAATAAGTTTTCGGTAAACTCCATCATCCAATGGTAATCTTTATAGGAAACATAAATTTCCATAGCGGTAAATTCAGGGTTATGGGTTCTGTCCATTCCTTCGTTACGGAAGTTTTTAGAGAACTCATAAACACCATCAAAACCACCAACTATTAGTCTTTTTAAATAAAGCTCGTTGGCAATTCGCATATAAAGCGGAATATCTAGCGCATTGTGATGAGTAATAAATGGTTTGGCAGCAGCACCACCGGGGATAGCTTGTAAAATAGGAGTTTCTACTTCTAAATAACCTTTGTCGTTAAAAAACTGACGCATGGCATTAAAAAGTTTGGTACGTTTTACAAAAATATCTTTCACATGGTCGTTTACTACCAAGTCAACATAACGCTGACGATAACGCAATTCAGGATCTGAAAAAGCATCATGTACTTTTCCTTCATCATCTGTTTTTACTATAGGTAATGGTTTTAGAGCTTTGCTTAAAACCGAAATTTCTTTAATTTTTACGGATTGTTCACCAACTTGAGTGGTAAATAAAACTCCTTTCACGCCAATAAAATCACCAATATCAAGTAATTTTTTGAATACTTCATTGTAAAGCGTTTTATCTTCATCAGGACAAATTTCATCTCTGTTAATATAAATTTGAATTCTTCCGGAACTGTCTTTCAATTCGGCAAAAGAAGCTTTTCCCATAATCCTTCTACTCATAATTCTCCCAGCAAGAATTACTTCTTTACCTTCTTCAAAATTATCTTTTATGTCTTTTGTTAACGTATCAACAGGGAATTTTGCTGCCGGATATGGCTCTATTCCTAGCTCCCTGAGTTTTGTCAGAGATGCTCTTCTAATTTGTTCTTGTTCCGATAATTGTATGCTCATCATTAAAAAATTAAGGCTGCAAAAGTAATAAAACTTTGGTGGATTAAATGTAGGGTTCAAACAACTTAATTATTATATTAATACAATTTGCTTTTTATTCACTATATTGTTACTATTTCGATAGCTAAATAATTTTTTTCAGAATATGAGGAGAATCATAATTATAATAATTGTTCAATAATATTTTTGCCACAATTTAGAATTAGTCTAAATAAAAATAGTTATGAAAAGATTTATAATTTTAACGTTAATTGGTTTTACAGGTATTTGTGTAACAGCTCAACAACCTACCTCTGATGTAAAAGGAAAAGTAGTTAGTGAAGGAAAGGCTGTTCAATACGCAAATATATTTATTGATGAAATTAAGTTAGGTACTGCTACAGATAACAATGGGAATTTTATTATTAAAGATGTCCCAGATGGTACATATACTTTTAAGGTTTCATGTTTAGGATTTGCTCCTTTTAAAAAAAGAATTGAAATACAAAAAGGAAATATTAAGATTATTTCTTTAGAACTTCAACAAACGCATGCTGAATTAGACGAGATAGTGGTAACCGGAACGATGAAAGAGACTAGAGTTTCAGACTCTCCAGTAAAAGTAGAAATACTTACTTCAAAATTTTTAAGAAACAATACTGGCAATAACATTATGGAGTCTATCGGGATGGTTAACGGTGTTCAAGAGCAAGTGAGTTGTGGGGTTTGTGGGACAAGTTGTATTCATATTAATGGAATGGAAGGTGCATATACATTAATGCTTATTGATGGAATGCCACTTATGAGTGCTTTAGCATCAACTTATGGGCTTAATGGAATACCAAACGAAATGATTGAAAGAATTGAAATAATTAAAGGGCCGTCATCAACCCTTTATGGAACCGAAGCGGTGGGAGGGGTGATTAATGTAATAACCAAAAATCCTGAAAATATGGAGAAATTAATGGTGCATGCATTTGGTACGACTCATGCTCAATATAATTTAGATGCCGCTTTAACATCAAAATTAAGTGATAAAATTATAACTACCTTTAGTACAAATTTGTATAATAATCAGTTGGAGATTGATGACAATAACGATAACTTTACTGACATACCTCTGAATAACAGAATTACACTATTTAATAAATGGACTTTTAAACGAAAAGATAAAAGAATTTCAAATCTTGCACTAAGATATTATTTTGAAGATAGATTTGGTGGTACGCTACAATGGGAAAAAGATGATAGAGGAAGTGAAGATGTGTATGGTGAATTTGTTAAAACAAAACGATACGAAGTTATTGGTTCTTATCAGTTGCCTTTTAAAGAACATATCAGATTTGACTATTCTTTCAATAATCACTTTCAAGACAGTTGGTATGGTAGTACTCGTTACAAAGCAAGTCAAAATATCTTTTATTCCAATTTATTATGGAGTAAACACCACGGCAAACATGATTGGATAGTTGGCGTAACATCACGCTACCAAACATATAAAGACAATACACTATCTTATACTAATGAGAATGAATTTATTCCAGGTGTTTTTGCTCAAGATGAATATTCAATTACTAAGAAAACATCTTTGCTTTTTGGTACTAGGTTAGATTATCACGAAAAGCATGGAGTTATTATTGCTCCAAGATTTAATGTTAAACAGAAATTAGGCTTATATACCACGGCAAGATTAAATATTGGAACAGGGTTTAGGCAGGTTCATTTATTCACAGAAGATCATGCTTTTTATTCTGGGGCAAGAAAAGTGGAAATTACAAAAAACCTAAAACCAGAAGAGTCTTATAATGCCAACCTTAACCTTAATCATGTTTATAGTGCTCTAGGTGGTGCTGGCACATTGGATATGGACGTGTTTTTTACTCATTTTAGTAATAAAATTTTGCCTGACTATGACGTGAACCCCAATCTTATTGTTTATGATAATTTAAAAGGTTATGCTCTTATAAAAGGAGTCTCATATAACATTCACCATTCTTTTTTAAAACCATTGTCAATAAGTCTAGGAGGAACCTTTATGGAAATGTATCAAGTGTATAATGATGTTGATGGGAATCAGGTAAAAGAAGAGCAAGAATTTACACCTCGTTTTAGTGGAACAATAGGAGTAGAATATAGATTTAAGAAACCAAAAATAGTAATGAGTTGGTCAGGTAAATTTTACAGTCCTCAAAAACTTCCTGAATATGACCACCCATTTGAAAGACCAACACGTTCCCCTTGGTATAGCTTGAACAATTTGCAAATTACAAAGGAATTTAAAAATAGCCTTAATTTATATGTAGCTGTTAAGAATGTGTTTAATTATACTCAGCCTTCACCATTAGTAGATCCTGAAAATCCATTTGGTGAAAATTTTGATACAGCTTACGCTTATGGACCTTTACAAACTAGGAGGTTTATGTTTGGTTTGCGTTGGAGTTTTAATGGCTAACTTAATTTTAAATAAAGATTTACCAAATACCAAGCAACAACACCAAAAAAATAATCCAACAAAAAAGTAAAACAGTACCGTTTTTTGTAACATCAATTATAATTGTATTTTTACGGCAGATTTTCCTTTTTTATCCATGTTGAGTAAACAATTAGGTGTTATATGGCTTTTGCTTTTATTGTGTTCAAGTGCGCTTGCTCAATTCACTTTTAAAGGTAAGGTGTTGGATGATAAATCAAAGCAACCACTAGCTTTTGTTAATATTCTTTCGGATAAAAATTACGGAGCAACTACCGATATTGACGGCAATTTTGTTTTTAATACCAAGTCACCCATTCAATCAATTAAATTGAGTTATGTTGGTTATGAATCTAAAGAAATACAACTTAGCGGAAAAGATTTTTTAATTATTTACATGTCGGCAACTACTTTTCAGTTGGACGAGGTAAAAATCCTTCCGGGAGAAAATCCTGCCCATAGAATTATTAAAAAAGTGGTAGATAATCGTACGCAGCTTAATCCGGAAAAAAGCATAGATTTTACTTACGATTCGTATAGTAAATTATATGTGACTGCTGAAATGGATAGTGCTTTGGTTAACGACCCCGAAAAATTAGCTAAAGCTGATTCTATGGTGATTAGAACAGATAGTATTTTAAAAACACAGCATATTTTTATGATGGAATCCATCACTCAACGTAAATATAAAGTACCGAGTAAAAATTATGAAAAAGTTATTGCTTCAAGGGTTTCGGGTCTGCAAAATCCCACTTTTGCACTACTGGGAACACAGTTGCAATCGTTCTCTTTTTACAACACCAATATTTATGTGATGGATAAAGCGTATTTGAATCCTATCTCTACCAATAGTCACAACAAATATTTGTTTATAATTGAAGACACTATTATTAGTGGAGCAGATTCGGTTTACATTATATCTTTTACACCACTTAAGGGTAAAAATTTTGATGCTTTACAAGGATTGCTTTATATTAATACAGATGGTTATGCTTTGCAAAATGTTATTGCGGAACCTTATGAGCAGGATGCTTCGTTAACCATTAAAATTCGTCAACAGTACGAAAAGATAGAAGGTAAATGGTTTCCTAAGCAGTTGAGTTCTAAATTTATTATGAACAATGCAACTATTAATTCATTTAGTATGGTGGGAATTAGCAATACTTATATTAAAAATGTGGTGATTAATCCTGAATTAAAAAACAAAGAATTTAGCCATATAGATACCGAAATTGATTTAAAAGCTAACAAAAGAGATGAAGCTTTTTGGGATGAATACCGTGGTGATACCTTAACAGCTCAAGAGAAAAAAACTTATCAGGTAATTGATAGTATTGGTAGAGCAGAAAATTTTGATAAAAAATTAGGTGGATTGGAAGCCATTTTAACCGGAAAATTAAAGTGGGGAGTGGTAGATTTAGATTTGAACCGTTTTGTAAACTATAACAATTACGAAGGGTTTAGACTAGGTGCCGGATTTCATACCAATCAGCATTTTTCTAAATGGTTTTCTATTGGTGGTTATGGAGCTTACGGATTTAAAGATAAAGAAGAAAAATATGGTGGAGATGCCACTTTCTTGCTTGAAAAAAACAACAATATAGCGATCAATTTTTCTTACGATAAAGATGTTGCTGAGCCGGGGGTAGTTGGTTTTAGAGATTACAAAGTGCCTTTTATTTCTTCGGCAGGAACTCGAGTACTGTATTTAGACAGAATGAATAATTACGAAAAAATGCAAGCTCGATTAAGCTTCAGAACGTTGAGGTATTTAAAAACTTACGCTTTTGTAAATCAACAAAAAGTAGAAGTTACCGATGATTATTATTTTGTAAAGCAAATAGATAATTCCACTTTTATCAGAGATAGAAATTACCTGTTTAATGAAGTAGGTGTGGAGTTGAGGTATGCTTATAAAGAAAAGATATTAAAAACACTTTCTAATAGCTACCGAACAGCAACCAAATATCCGATTTTGTATGCCAAAATTGAAAGAGGCATTAATCAATATGACGGAGAATATACCTATACACGTTATACTTTTAGAACAGAGAAAAAATTTAATACCAGAAATTTTGGTCAGCCTTATTTTAGAGTTGAAGTGGGTTATACAGATGGTAAAGTACCGCAACACATGCTCAACCATCCTATTGGTGTTAATAGAACCGATGATTTTTTATTGCTTTCTACCGAAAATGCTTTTGAAACCATGTTGCCTTACGAGTTTTTGTCTAACCAATACGTACATTTTCATTTCCGACATAGTTTTAAAGGTTTATTGCTGAAAATTAAAAAATTCCAACCAGAGTTTGTTATTACTACTAGTGCGGGAGTTGGGAAATTAGACCATGCCGAGTTGCACCAAGGAGTGGTTTTTAATACCATGGAAAAAGGTTTTTACGAATCAGGATTAATCATCAACAATATTTTCAAATTAAACAGTACTACTTTTGGAGTAGGAGGTTTCTATCGCTACGGGCCTTATGCTTTTGATAAAACTTTCGATAATTTTGCTGTAAAAATGAGTTTTGGGGTGGTTTTTTAGGGGGATAAAAAATTTTAAAAAGCTAAGAATAATTAATGAGTCAGGTTTAATTTAGCTATCAACTTTAGGTTATTAAATTGAAATACTTAAGCAAAAATGAAAAAAATAATTTTTATATCTTTTATAATAATTCAGACAATAAAAACTTATGGACAAGACTCGTCTAAAGTATATACTATTGTTGATTCTATGCCGTTATTTGTTTATGGACAAGAACAACTATATAGGTTTATAGGTACTAATATTATTTATCCAAGTGAAGCTAAAATGAATAATATTCAGGGGAAGGTATTTATTTCATTTGTAGTGGATACATTAGGGCAAACAAAAGATTTTAAGATTTTAAAAGATATTGGAGAGGGGTGTGCTCAAGAGGCCATAAATGTTATTAGTTTAACTGATGGTATGTGGTTGTCAGGACAACATAATGGTAAAAAGGTAGATGTGAGAATGACCTTTCCTGTTAGTTTTAAATGTTTGACATGTGGTGAAGAGAAAGATGAAAGAATTAAAACTACAGTTCTTTATGAAGCCTCTTATTCTGCAGACTACTATTATAATCTTGGGGTTGTAGAATTACAAGAAAACAGGTTGTTGACAAGTGTTTTTTATTTTTCAAAAGCGATATCTCTTGATAATAAACATGTTGATGCTTTATATAATAATGGGGTTGCAAAATATAAAATGAATCATATTGAAGGAGCTTGTGAAGATTGGGAGAAAGCTAGGGGGCTTGGAGATGAAGATGCAGTCAGTCTAATTGAGAAATATTGTGGAGACTAATAACTAATTTTGCTTAGAACCTTCTCCATTATTATTATAATTGATTGAAATTTGTGTTATTGGACAATAACTTTTAAGTTTGTTGGGAGGGTCGAAAAAATAATCTTCAAAAATTCTTTACACCTTTTCAAAAAGCCTTACTTTTATTGTCGGTTTTAAAATGGTGCTTATGTTAGAAAAAATCCGACTAGAAAAAATTCTTTTTTTAGATATAGAAACAGTAGCTCAACAACCCAATTTTAATTCGGTGGATGAGCGTCTACAAAAATTTTGGGAACAAAAAGCCAAGTATATAGCTGCAGATGAAACACCTGAAGAAGCTTATTCCAGAGCCGGTATTTATGCCGAATTCGGAAAAATTGTTTGTATTTCTGTGGGGTTTATTACTTACGAAGGCAGCGAAAAAAAACTCCGATTAAAATCTTTTTATGGCGATGATGAAAAACTGTTGTTAGAAGAATTTTTCGATTTGCTTAACAATTATTTCAACCAAGCCGACCATTTGCTTTGTGCTCATAATGGTAAAGAGTTCGATTTTCCATACATTGCCCGAAGAGCTTTGGTAAACGGGTTAAATATCCCATTTATTTTAGATTTGGCAGGCAAAAAACCTTGGGAAGTTGCTCATTTAGATACCTTGCAGCTATGGAAATTTGGTGATTACAAAAATTATACTTCGCTCGGGTTGCTAACGGCAATATTTAATATCCCAACACCAAAAGACGATATTGACGGAAGTATGGTAAACCAAGTATATTGGGAAGAGAAAGATGTAGAACGCATAAAAATTTATTGTGAAAAAGACGTAGTGGCACTTACACAATTGTTTTTACGTTACAGAAACGAAGATTTGGTGAAAGAAGAGAATATTGTTTTTAACTAAAAAGCCGGAAGAATTACCAATAACGATTAACAAACAACTTTTTTGCGTCTTCGCGTCTTTGCGAGAAATTAATGGATAACTTAAATAATATGAAAAAAACAGCAATAATTATTATGGTTTTGGCGGTTATTTCTGCCTGTACTACTAAGCGTAGCGATTTCTTTAAAGCCATAAATAAAACTGAAAAAGAACATATTAGAGGAGTTAAAATTGGGGCTGACATGACAACTGTAAAAGCTGTTGAAGATAATGCTTTTTTGATAGATGATCAGCCGCAGTATTTGCATTACGACTACGATATCAGCATGGGGAATAGTTATACCGTTACTTACGATTTTTATGAAAAAAAACTTTATGAAATTGAAATTGCAGCCTATTTTGATTTGGCAGAAGATGCTAAAAAAGTAGCTCAGGAATTTACCGAATATTACAACGATAATTACGGGGAAAATAAGTTAGAACAAGATGGATTCACCACTTGGAGAACAACATCATCTATCACCAAAAAACCTGTTGAGGTAGCATTAAAAGAAGATAGCGAAAAGCATGGTTACGGTTATTTCGTTATTAAGATTTATGATTTAAGTGAGTGAGTTTGTGGATGGGGTAATATGGAATTTTTCAAGTTTGTCTATTGTGAAATAGTTAACAACAAACTGTTACAGACAGTGTTATCTAAATTTTGTCGTTTAAAATCAGGAGGTCGTCTAAAAAAGAGTGTATATTTTTTATAAATCTTGTGCAACTTGCATTAAAAATGTATTTTTATTGCCTTTAATAAAATGAATATTATTCTACAATAAGATTTAAAGGGAATATGGAAAATAGAACGCTTTTAGAAATCAAAAATTTAGTTACAGAATTTCGTTCGGACGGAGAAGTTACCAAAGCAGTTAATAACGTTTCATTTACGTTAAACAAAGGAGAAACCATAGGAATAGTTGGTGAGTCAGGTTCAGGAAAATCGGTTACATCACTATCAGCCATGCGTTTAATTCCTAATCCTCCAGGAGAAATTACTAGTGGAGAAATTTTATTTCATGGTAAAGATGGCGTAATTGACTTGGTAAAAGCTACTGAAAAACAAATGCGAAGTTTAAGAGGGAATGAAATTGCTATGATTTTCCAAGAACCGATGACTTCTTTAAACCCTGTTTATACTTGTGGAGATCAAGTGGCAGAAGCCATTATGTTGCATCAAAAAGTAAATAAAAAAGAAGCTAAAAAGATAACCATAGAGTTATTTAAAAAAGTAGAACTACCTCGTCCTGATGTGATGTTTGATACATATCCTCACCAAATTTCAGGTGGTCAGAAACAAAGGGTGATGATAGCCATGGCAATGTCTTGCAATCCTTCTATATTAATTGCTGATGAACCTACAACAGCATTAGATGTTACTGTACAAAAAACCATTTTGGAGTTGATGATGCAATTGCAGCAAGAACAAGATATGGGGATTATGTTTATTACTCATGATTTAGGTGTTATTGCTGAATTGGCCGATAAAGTAGTGGTAATGTACAAAGGTAAAATTGTGGAGCAAGGAACAGTAATGGATATTTTTACTAATCCGCAACACCCTTACACCAAAGGCTTGTTAGCTTGTCGTCCGCCATTAAATAGAAGGCTCCACTGGCTACCTACCGTTTCAGATTTTATGAGTGTAGATGAAAACGGAGAGATGAAAGAAAAAAATAAATCGGTAGAAGAAGTTACAGAAAATTTGGTGATTAGTCCGGAAGAGACAGCTAAAAAGCACGAGAAAATATATGCTCAAGAGCCCATTTTAGAAATTAAAAACCTGAAAACTTATTTTCCGATAAGTAAAGGAGTTTTTGGCAGAGCAAAAGAATATGTAAAAGCAGTTAATGATGTTTCTTTTAAGGTTTATCCCGGAGAAACTTTAGGTTTAGTGGGTGAGTCGGGTTGTGGAAAAACAACCTTAGGAAGAACCATTTTAAAATTGGTGGAACCAACAGCCGGAAATATTATTTTTGAAGGGAAAGATATTACGAATCTTAGTGTGAAGGAAATGCGTGAGTACAGAAAAGAAATGCAAATTATTTTCCAAGATCCTTACTCATCTTTAAATCCCAGAATTACTATTGGCGAAGCGATTATGGAACCCATGCGTGTACATAATGTGTTTAATAGTGATGCAGAAAGAAAAGAAAGAGTAATGGAATTATTGAAGCGTGTTGATTTACCGGAGCATCATTTTTACAGATATCCGCATGAGTTTTCGGGAGGACAAAGACAACGTATTTGTATTGCCCGTTCATTAGCGTTAAATCCTAAATTCATTATTTGCGATGAGTCTGTTTCTGCATTAGATGTATCTGTTCAGGCACAGGTACTGAACTTGCTGAATGAACTAAAAGAAGAATTTAAGTTTACATACATCTTTATCTCACACGATTTATCGGTTGTTAAATTTATGAGTGATAAAATGATAGTAATGCAAGAGGGAGTTGTTAAAGAAATGGGTTATGCAGATGAGATTTATAATAATCCAAAAACTGATTATACCAAATCATTGATTAATGCTATTCCTAAAGGAGAGATAGACGACATTCAAAAATCTTTAAATAAAAAAATAGCAAGACGCTCAACTACAGTTTAATATAAGTGACACGCTATGGCAAAAACAAAAGTAAAAACAGCCTTTTTCTGCCAAAGTTGTGGAGCTCAATATCCTAAATGGGTAGGTAAATGTTCTTCGTGTAACGAGTGGAACACCATAGTTGAAGAAGTTATTAGTAAGCCTCATCCCAACGAGGTGAAAGGTTCTTTTAATATAAAAAAGAATAACAAACCACTTCCTGTAGATACTATTGAGTTAGCAGAAATTCCTAGAATTAAACTTCCGGGAACAGAGTTAAATAGAGTGTTAGGTGGTGGTTTAGTACCGGGTTCATTAATTCTTTTTGGAGGAGATCCGGGTATTGGAAAGTCAACACTTATGTTGCAAATGTCTTTGAGATTAAAAGGACAGAAAATTCTATATGTTTCCGGTGAAGAAAGTGGTCAGCAATTAAAAATGCGTGCCGATAGAATAGGAAATAAAAATTCCGATTGTTATGTGTTGACAGAAACATCAACGCAAAATATTTTTCATCATATAAATGAAATTGTTCCTGATATTTTGGTGATAGATTCTATTCAAACCTTACATACTGCTACTATTGATTCATCTCCGGGAAGTATTTCTCAAGTAAGAGAATGTACTGCTGAATTGATGCGATATGCTAAAGAAAGCAATACGCCTGTTTTTTTGGTGGGACATATTACTAAAGATGGCACCATTGCCGGACCAAAAATTTTGGAACACATGGTAGATGTTGTACTGCAATTTGAAGGAGATAGAAATCATATTTACAGACTGTTGCGTTCGGTAAAAAATAGGTTTGGTTCCACCAATGAATTAGGGATTTATGAAATGCATGGAGCAGGATTAAGAGAAGTTGATAACCCTTCAGAAATACTATTAAGCAACAGCGATGAAAACTTTAGTGGAGCTGCAGTTGCTGCAACTATGGAAGGAAACAGACCTTTGTTAGTAGAAATTCAAGCTTTAGTAAGCTCTGCTGCTTATGGAACGCCACAACGCTCGTCAACAGGTTTTGATACTAAACGATTAAACATGTTGTTGGCAGTATTGGAAAAGCGTTGTGGGTTTAAATTAGGTGCTAAAGATGTATTTATAAATGTTGCCGGAGGATTAAAAATAGATGATCCGGCTGTAGATTTAGCGGTGGTAAGTGCAGTACTTTCTTCAGGAGAAAACATTTCCATACCATCATTATATTGCTTTGCTGCTGAGGTAGGGTTGTCGGGAGAAATTAGACCAATAAGTAGGGTAGAGCAACGCATTACAGAAGCTGAAAAATTAGGTTTTGAAAAAATTTTCGTTTCTAAATATAACCAAAAAGGGTTGGATGTTAGTCAGCACAAAATAGAAATCGTATTTGTAAATAAAATAGAATCTATTTTTTCAAAATTGTTTGGATAAAAAAAAGAGGCTATTCCTAGAATAGCCTCTTTTTTTATATCTAATTAATTAACTTTTAATTTTTAATTAATTTATAATCATTAGATTTTGCACCATTAGTTACCTTTAAAAAGTAAACGCCATTATCAAAATTAGAGATATCAATTTTTAATATTTTTTTAGACATATTATTTTGTTGAAAAACGACTTTACCTTCGATAGAAGTTAAAGATACATTAAGTGAAGAATAGTTTTCATTAACCTGAACAGTAACAAAATCTGTTGCAGGATTTGGGAAAATATCTATTCCTTGTAAATCTTGATTTTCATTAATTCCTACGCAAGTTAATATTTCTACATTAAAAGTACAACTATCTAGATTTCCAGAAGTATCAGCAACAATATACTTAACGGTAGTTACACCATTATTGAAAGTGGTTCCACTAGCATCACCTGTTCCTGAACCTGTAGTAGCTCCAGTTAATGTATAGCTTACAGTTTCTCCAGAACAGTTATCAGATGTAACAGGAGCAATATTGTTTATTGTTGTAGCAGTTGTGTCACATAGAGTTGTGTCACCTGGACAAGAAATGGTTGGAGCTTCTACATCTACAACAGTAACATTAAAACTACATGTAGCAGATCCAAAGTTATTAGTAGCTACAAAAGTATTAGTTGTAATACCTATAGGGAAAGTTGTTCCAGAAGACAATCCATTAGTCTGATTAGTTGATACTGGGGCTCCTTGGTATGTTATAACTATTTCTCCATCTCCTGTTCTACCTCCTGAAGTAGTTGTGCTATTAGTTACTCCTCCTATATAAGAAGATCCACCGGCACCATGTGCGTTGTTGGCTCCACCACCACCACCGTACCAGCCTCCACCACCACCGCCACCATCATTGGCGTCTCCGTCTCCTCCTAGTCCAAAACTTCCATCTGTTGCTGGTGAGCAGGTATGGTTTGGGAAATAAGTTCCTCCAGCTAAACCTCCAGCAGTTTGGGTCCCTCCAGTTGAGGTTACTCCGTTATAAGTACCACCATCATCACCTACTAATCCACCACCGTTAGCACCATTTTCATTATCTCCGGCACCACCACCTCCGGCAGCAACAATAACTCTGTCATTCAAAGTGTTTCCTGCTAATCTTACATCAGAAGCACCACCACCAGCACCAGCACCACCACCAGCATTACTACAACATGTAGCACCTGTGTTTCCACCACCATTAAAGCCTCCTTGTGATCCACAATTAGCCGCACTTCCAGTTCCATTAGATCCTTTACCTCCAACATATATGTTTAATACTTGACCAGGTGTTACAGCTAAATCTCCTGCTGCATATCCTCCCTGTCCACCAAGCCAAGTTCCATTATCACCTCCTTGAGCACCATAAGCTTGAATTGAAATAGAGGTTACCCCTGTAGGAACAGTAAATGTTTGAACATTTCCAGTATAGCTAAATGTTTGAGTTCCATTAGCACATAAATCAACCCCTGTAGGAGATGTGTAGCTGAAAATGGCACCACAATCACCTTGGTCATTATTGATTATTGTGTCTGAAGGGCATGTTATTGTTGGACATTGTGCACTTGCATTAAGTCCAAATGTTAAGGTAAATACACCTAAAATAATTTTTAGTAAAGATTTTTTCATATTTCTAAAAGTTTAAATGATTATTCATCAAAAATAGTTTATTTGTTTATTAGTGCCAAAAATAATTTTCAAGATAATCTTTTAGTAATACAAACGTTATTTATATTATTTTTGAAACATATGAGCAAATTCATTTTATTTATAGCCTTATTATTTCCAATAACTTTTTATGCACAGGAAGATATGCGTCCTTCAGGTGCTAAAAAAACTTCAGGAATGTTTGAGTTGGGCGTTAGAAATACCATAAGTGGCTTTGGTAGTACTAACAATGTGGGAACTGGTTTTGGAGGTCAGTTTAGAATACGAATTAGCAATAGAATAAATACTGAATGGTTTGCTGATTTTATTACAGAAGATATTGATGGCTTAGCATATAGAAATGATAGACATATTGGTTGGTCGGTAATGTTTTACCCTTTAAACACTCAAGGAAAACTTGTACCTTATATTTTAGCTGGACATTGTTTTGATTATACTAAAGTGAGTCCTGTTAAAACAACAGAAAATATAACAGTAGATGATGCTCAGTCTCGATTGAGTTCTGCAACTCAGTTGGGGATAGGAACACATCTAAATATTACAAATAATTTTGATATCTCACTTGGAGCTCAATACATGATTCATTTAGGTAATGATATTCATACGGATATTCATGAACATGACGGGGTAAAAGAACTGCATATAGAAAAAGAAAGTCATAATAATCCTACTTTAGAGGGGCATTTGTTATTTACAATTAGTGTTAATTTTAAATTAGGAAACCTATGGTAAAACAGTTAGTTTTTATTTTATTTTTTATACCTCTTATTGTTTTTTCTCAAGAAAACAATAATGTTGTGGATAAAGGATTGGTAAGATTTCAAGGAACAATAAGTGTGGGGAAATTGTTGGATATGGATGAAACTAATATTTTTCTTACAGGGAATTTAGAATATTATGTTAGCTCGCAAATTTCTGTAAGAGGAGATATTTTTCATTTTTTAAAAAATGATGAAAATATATTAAATAAAAACCATCAGCTATTTTCTGGAGCATCTTATCACATTAAAACGGGTAATAATTTTAACCCTTACTTTGGTTTTCAACCTGGATTGGCTTTGTCGCAATCTTTTAATGGCTCTAAAAAATCATTAGATAACTTACCTCAAACTACATCAGGAACAAGTGTTAGTCCTTTAATTTCTGGTGTTTTTGGCTTTAATTATTATGCTTCTAAGTGGTTTCATTTGTTTATAGATGGTAGATTGATTCATGGAAGGCACTTGTCTAATTATAAAGCAGTGTCACTTAATGAAGTAAGAATTTCTTTCGGATTAGGATTTAATTTTAACGCACTCAAAAAGAAATAACCATTCACATTGTTATCTTTGAACCTTAAAAAAGCTTAATGATTAGTCGAAAGGTTCAAATATTAATTCCATTTTTTCTGTTTTTCATATTCTTTACGGCTTATGTTTCCAATAATTTCTTTTTTTGGGATACCATTAATTTAGTAGCTGCTCCGGCAACTTTTTTTTATGAAAATAATTTTCGTTCTTTTATTCTTCCTAATCAGATTGATACGGGGCATGTGCCATTATTGGCAATGTACATAGCTAAAGTATGGCAGTTTTTTGGTAAATCGTTGGCAATAGCTCATTTTGCTATGTTGCCATTTTTGTTGGGAATTGTTTATCAGGTTTATATATTAGCCAAACGATTTATGGGAACTTCTTATGTGTTGGTATTAACGATGTTAATGATGCTGGTTGATCCCACTTTTTTAAGTCAAGCAGCAATGGTTTCTCCAGATATTGTATTACTTTTTTGTTTTTTATTGGCACTTAATGCTGTTTTCGAAAATAGAAAAATGCTTTTAATGTTTGCTCTTATTGGCTTGTTTTTAATTAGTATGAGAGGAATAGTAGCAGCATTTACCATTTTTTTAATCGATTTTATTTTTTCATTAAGAAGACAACATTTTAGAGGTTTCCCATTACATCTTTTATTAATGAAATCATTGTTTTATACTTTTCCATTTCTACTTTTTATAGGGTATCATTTTTATCACTATAAGGCAACAGGGTGGTTTTGGTCGCATCCCAATTCTGCTTGGGAAGAAGGTAGAATTGCTAATGATTTTAACGGAGCGCTATATAACATAGGAATATTTGCTTGGCGAATACTAGATTTTGGAAGAGTGTTGGTAGTATTTGCTCTTTTAATTATGGCAATAATGTATAGAAAAAAGTTGTTGAGAGAATCAACATCATTACAATTATTAATATTGATAATAGTTAGTGTCTTCATTTTCATTATTCCATTTTTGTATTATCAGCAACTTACCGGACATAGGTATTTATTGCCTTTATATTTGTTGATTTTGTTAGCAGCAGGCTATTATGCAAATAAAGTGATTACCTCTTCGGTAGTTAAAAAAAGTATTTTTGGAGTGTTAACGGTTTCACTTTTAGCAGGCAATTTTTGGGTGTATCCTAATAGAATTGCCCAAGGTTGGGATGCTAGTTTGGCTCACTTGCCTTTTTATAGTTTGCAGTTAGAGATGAATGACTATCTAGATGCTAATGAAATTCCATATCATGAAGTAGGAGCTGCTTTTCCAGTTTTAGGAAACCATGCTATCATTTTTATGGAAGAAGATATTCGTTCATTCAAACCAAAAAATATAGGTAAAGATAATTATATACTCTATTCCAATGTGTTTAATGGTTTTAGCGATGCAGAATTAGAAGCTTTATATTCAGGTTATAAACCCATTCATGAGCTGAATTCTTCTACCGTTTTTTTACAATTGTTCGAGCGTAAATAATTGCTTTTTTAATAAGTTTTAAGATATTCCGGACAATAAAAGCTAACAGTTCGCTGTTTACAAATTACATTTTTTGTTCTTACTATCATCATCAATCAACCGTATTTTAGCACTATAAAAATCTATAAATTATGATTCAATCTTTGTTATTACAAGTAAATGTGGCTGCTGACACAACATCAACAGTGGTTCAAGAAGCAGTTTCTGAAGAAAAAACACTTTCTATATGGGAATTGGTAAGCTCCGGTGGAATAGGTGGAGCAATTATTATGATAACGCTGTTGATATTATCTATACTAGCAGTTTATATTATAATAGAAAGATACTTGGCTATTAAAAATGCCAGTAAAGAAGATGCCAATTTTATGAATCAAATTAAAGATTTTATACATGAAGGTAAGATGGATGCAGCTAAAACGTTATGTAAATCTAATGCATCGCCTGTGGCAAAAATGATAGAAAAAGGTATTTCTAGAATTGGGAAACCATTAAGTGATATTGGAACTGCTGTAGAGACTACTGGAAAATTAGAACTGAACAAACTAGAAAAAAATTTATCTACCTTGGCAACTATCTCTGGTGCTGCACCAATGATTGGTTTCTTAGGAACAGTTATCGGAATGATTTTGGTTTTCCATGAAATGTCTAAAGGTGGTGGAGGTGTTGATTTGAATACCCTTTCGGAAGGAATTTTTACAGCCATGACCACTACTGTAGCCGGACTTATTGTAGGTATTGTTGCTTATATTGGCTACAATACATTGGTAGCAAAAGTGGAGAAAATTGTTTTTATTATGGAAGCTAGAACTACCGAATTTTTAGATATTTTACATGAGCCAGCTAATTGATGTGTGGATATGAGAATTAGAGAATAGACTTTACAAACTGTCACACTTTATACTTTACAAACTTTTAACTAATAAAAATGGCTATACGTTCAAAAAATAGAGTAAATACCAACTTCAATATGTCTAGTATGACGGATATTGTGTTTTTGTTGTTGGTGTTTTTCATCATCGCTTCTACCTTAATTAGTCCTAATGCGTTGGATGTGATTTTGCCTAAAGCAAGTCATTCAGCTCCTCGTCCGCAAACGGTGAATGTTAGTATTACTGAAGATTTAAGGTATTATGTAAATAAAGATGAAGTAGCTGTTGAGGAATTAGAAACCTTATTATTATCGCAAACGGCTAATGAAGAAAATCCGGGAATTATATTGCGAGCAGAAAAAAGCGTGCCGATAGAAAATGTGGTGGTAATTATGGATATTGCGAATAGAAATAAATTGAAATTGGTGTTAGCTACTTCTCCAAAATAAATTATGGAATAAATAAAATTAATGCATCAAGCAGAATAAATGGAAATCTTACAAGAAAAAAATAGTAGAACCGGAGTAATTGGAACCATCTTGTTTCACTTGCTGTTGTTGTTGCTGTTTATTCAATTTGGGATGACTTACCAAGACCCACCTGAGGAAAATGCAGGAGGAATGGTGATTAATTTTGGAACAACCGATGAAGGTATGGGCGATACTCAACCCTCTTCTTCAGAAACTACTACTACTTCAGAAAATACTACAACAAGCGAAACTACTACGCCAAGTTCAGCTCAAGAAAATGCTTTAACAACTACGGAAGAATCTGTAGAAATGAATGCTTCGCAAAATACAACTACTACCACTAATCAAAATACAACAACGCAACAAACAGAGCAAACAGTGGATGAAAATTTATCTAATGCTTTAAATGCTTTGAATAACCCTAATAACAATTCTACTGGAGATGGAAATACAGGAACTCCAGGAGATCAAGGTGATGAAAGTGGTGACCCCAACAGCAATAATTATACGGGAGGAGGAACAGGTAATGGTGTTGACTTTTCTTTGGCTGGAAGATCGATGGTAAAAGTGAAAAAACCAAATAATCCAACACAAGAAGATGGAAAAGTGGTGGTAGAAATTGTGGTGGATAAAAACGGAAAAGTGATTAGAGCAACACCTGGAGCAAGAGGTTCTAGTACTACCAACCCAACCTTGTATAAAATTTCTAAAGAAGCAGCACTAGAAGCTCGTTTCAATGTAAAAGCAGATGCTCCAGCAGAACAAAAAGGTACCATGACTTTTGTTTACATTCTTAATTGATGAATTACCCCGAAACACTCGATTATCTTTTTGGTCAGTTGCCCATGTATCAACGTATTGGAAATGCAGCTTATAAAGCCAATTTAGATAATACCTATCGTTTGAGTGAAATATTAAATCATCCTGAAAAACAATTTAAGTCAGTACATATAGCAGGAACAAATGGCAAGGGTTCAACTTCACATATGTTGGCATCTGTTTTACAAGAAGCGGGTTATAAAGTGGGACTTTACACATCTCCTCATTTAAAGGACTTTAGAGAACGTATAAAAATTAACGGAGCTATGATTTCAGAAAATGAAGTGATTGACTTTGTTAAGGAATACAAAAATGAATTTGAAAAAATACAGCTTTCTTTTTTTGAATGGACAGTAGGGTTGGCGTTTCATTATTTTGCCAACCAAAAAGTGGATATAGTAATTATAGAAACTGGTTTGGGGGGCAGACTCGATTCTACCAATATAGTTACTCCTGAAGTGGCTGTAATTACTAATATTAGTATGGATCATACGCAGTTTTTGGGAAATACCTTAGCCAAAATTGCTGCTGAAAAGGCAGGAATAATAAAACCAACTATTCCGGTAATAATTGGTGAAACACAATCCGAAATAAAACACGTTTTTATTGAAAAAGCCACCCAATTGAACGCTACTATCCAATTTGCCGACAAACTATCACTTAAAGAATATGAAAGTGATTTAAAAGGAGTATATCAGCAACAAAATAAAAAAACAGTACTTGCTACTATTCAAATCCTTCAACAATTAGGTTGGAAAATTGCTGAAAATCATATCAAACAAGGTTTGCTAAATGTGGTGAAAAATACCGGATTAATGGGTAGGTGGCAAGTATTAAATAAGCAACCACTAACGGTTTGTGATACCGGACACAATGAAGCCGGAATAAAATTAATTTTAGCTCAAATCAATCAACAATCGTTTGAAAAATTACACTTTGTGTTGGGAGTAGTAAACGATAAAGACATTACCAATATTCTTCAATTACTGCCTAAAAATGCTACTTATTATTTTTGTCAGGCCAACATTCCAAGAGCGTTAGATGTAAACATTTTAGCAGAAAAAGCAACAGTAGTTGGTTTGTCAGGCACAATTTTCTCATCTGTTGAGGCAGCTTACAAAGCGGCTCAACAAAATGCTACTGCCCAAGATTTGATTTTTATCGGAGGAAGTACCTTTGTGGTTGCTGAGGTGGTTTAGGAAAAATTATCTAATTACATTTACATGTCCAATTTTGGAATGTTTTTTACCATTTATATCTTGAAATTCTAGTTTCCAAACATAAACACCATTTTGTACTAACTTGCCTTTGTAGGTACCATTCCAAGGTTCAAAAAGCGTATGCGATTCATAAATAATTTCGCCCCATCTGTCAAAAATAAAGAAAGAGTAATTTACTTCGCTAATACCAAACCCTTTCGGACCAAAACCTTCATTTAAGAAATCAAAATCAGGAGTAAAGGCGTTAGGGATGTAAATACCAAATTCACCCTCTACTTCTAATATTTTTGTAATAGTTCCAATACATCCATTATCATCAATAACGGTAAGTGTTATGGGGTAATGCCCGGTATCTACAGGGAATTCATACATTGGGTTTTGTATATAGCTTGAATCTAAACCACCAATATCCCAAGCCCAACCTACAATATTAAAATAAGATTGATCATGAAAACTTACTATTGGATTTAACATGTTGGCAGGATTATCTTTCATGTAAAAATCAGCAGTAGGATTTTGATGTATGGTAATATAATTTGGATAAGTAACACTATTGGTACACCCTCCTGCAGTAGCAGAAGAAGTAATGGTAAGGGTTACATCATAAGTTCCAGTACTATTGTACGCATGAGTAACAGTATCTCCAACAGCTGAACTACCATCACCAAAATCCCAAATAGAAGAGCTAACCATGCCACCAGTGGTATCTGTAGTATTGTAGAAAGTAAAGGTTTCTACAGGAGTTTCACAAGCTTCATATTTGTCGGCAGTAAAACTTATTTGTGGTAAAGGCATAATATTAATAGTTACTGTCCCTGTAGTTGGAGGAGAACAACCATCGTTTAATGTAACGGTGTAAACAGTTGTTGTTGCAGGAGAAACTACTTGACTAGAATCTGTTGAGCCATTACTCCATTGGTAAGTATAAGGGCCACCATTTCCAAAGAAAGGAGTGGCATAAATAATAACAGACTCTCCCGGACAAATACTAGTGTCTGAAGGACTAGCTACAACCGATAATGGTGGAGTAACAGTTACGGTAACATTAATGGTTGGTGAAGTACATCCATTTCCATCAATAGCAAAAACGGGGTAACTTGTTGTTGCCGGAGGAGAAACTGTATATGTAGAAGTAGTTGAAGCTCCGTTGTTCCAATTATAAGTATAACCACTTCCTGAACCACCACCTGCAGTAGCAGTAAGGGTAGCCGATTGTCCAGTACAAATAGTTATATCTGATGCACTTATGGTTACAGAGTCTGGATTGGTTAATGTTAAAGAAACAGTATCTATGCATGAGTTTGAATCACTAATAGTAACTGTATAAATTCCTGCACATAAATTATTAAATGTTCCTGATGCTTGGAAATTAATACCATCAATGCTGTATTGCTCACCACCTGCAGGAGAAGTTCCAGTTACAGTAATTGTTCCATCACAATCTCCGTTACATGTTGGATCAGTAAAATTAGATGAATTGATGGTTGGTCCTGCAATGCTATTAACTGTATAAGAAGCTGTAACCTGACAACCAACAACGTCTTCTACAACAATGTTATATGTATTTGCAGCTAAGTTAGAAAATGTATTGCCAGCTTGGAACGTAGTACCGCCATTAATACTGTATTGATAAGGAGATACTCCATCAATGGCAGTTATAGTTATGGTTCCATCATTGGCTGAACAAGTTGCAGGAGTGGTAACAGTACTTTCAGAAAGGTTTGAAAAGGTAATAGTAACTACATCACTTGTAACACAAGCAGCAGTATTGGTTTCTGTCCAAGTAAAGTTATAAGTTCCTGCTGATGGAACTGTTACAGTTGCCGTTGGAGAGTTAACAGGATTAAACACAACACCTGCAGGTCCTGACCAACTGCCAGTTCCTATACTTGGAATGGCATTTAAAGCATAAGTTAATACACAAGACGTGTCATCTACTCCAGCATTAGCATTTGGTAACCCAACAAACGGACCACCTGAGATAGTTATCGGACAGCCGTTATCGTCAACCACATCAAAACTATACATGTCTCCATTTAGCAAGCCATTAATTTGTATAGTACCACCGTTAGGCGTTGTTGTATTTACAAAACTTGCATTTGCAGGAGATAAATTAGAGGCAGTAAAATTAGAACCGTTAATTGCTGGGAGACCTCCAGTTATAGTAATGGTAAATGAACTATCTAGACAATCTTCAGTAGGGTTGGAACTAACAATTTCAGGTAAATATTGAACAGCGATAGGGTTGCCCATATCATAACATGGCATGGTGGTATTAACATAACTATATGTTCCACTAATGGTGTCATAAAATGTTATGGGAACATAATATAAAGTATTATTTGTCCATGGTCCCACCCAACTAGGTTGTCCATTAGAATTAATATCATTAAAACTACTACCAAATCCTACCACGCCAACAAAACAAGGGTCATTGGTAATGTCATCATGAGGAGGAACATTGCTTGGTACAGTTCCTATTGTTGGTGGACAGCTATATATTAAATAACCAATTCCGGGGTTGTAAGCCGGTCCGGGAGGGTTGTTAGCAACTGCTGGAGGATTATAACCTATATTGGAAGCAATGTTTATTTGATCTCCAAAACATAAAATGTAGTTGGTTGTTCCATTTCCTGTCATGTTTATATTGAAGTTGCCAATTTGAGCTACACACCCACACGCAGCAGGAGCAGTAGAGTTGAGGGAAACCGTGCAAGAAGGGTCGGCAGCAAAAGTAGCGGTAATAGTAATGTTATTTCCATTTGAGTTCATTCCTGATATACTCCAATTCATTGGAGAAACATAAGGAGGATAGATAATAGTATCGTATGTATTTATTCCATCATTTATAGTAATTACAAGTGAATCGGTTGTTATTCCTGTTGTAAAATCAATAGTACCGTTTACAGTATATGTATTATTTGGCTGACAAGCACCAATATTTGCAGTAAAGTTATTAATATTACAAGAAACAGTACAACTGGCAGGAGCTGTATAGTTTTGTGTGAGCGTACATGCCGGGTCGGCTGAGAAAGTAGCTGTTATTGTACAGTTAGCACCATTTGCGGTGACTCCGGGAATAGTATAATTAATACTTGAAGCAAAAGGGGGATTAATGACCGTACTTCCTCCACAAGAATTAGTGATAGTTAGTGTGCCTGTTGCTGGCGGATTAGTAACATTAATTGTTCCAGTAACATCATATTGATTATTTGCTGGGTTACAAGCTCCTGGAACAGCAGTTAAGCCTGTTATATTACAAGTAACGGTGCAACTGGCAGGAGCTGTATAGTTTTGAGTAAATGTACAAGTTGGGTCGGCAGAAAAAGTAGCTGTTATTGTACAGTTAGCCCCATTTGCGGTAACTCCGGGAATGGTGTAATTAATACTTGTGGCAAATGGTGGATTAATGACTGTACTTCCCCCACAAGAATTGGTGATGGTTAGTGTGCCTGTTGCGGGAGGGTTAGTAACATTAATTGTTCCAGTAACATCATATTGATTGTTAGCAGGATTGCAAGCTCCTGGAACAGCAGTTAAACCTGTTATATTACAGAGTATAGCACAGTTAGTTGCTCCAGAACCACCAGTTTGTGTGGCAGTAATGTTAGTTGGTTGTCCGGAAAAGTTGGTGATAAGTAACATGTACCACTCTCCAGGTTGTGTATTAGGCAAAGAAACAATTTCATTGGCAGCAGTTGAAAAACTACAGTCAATTGGACTGCCACTTGTACCACCACAAACAGCCGCTTGCATTGCGGCTTGAGATGCAAATGGACCCCATGCAGCAAAATCAATATCAACATTAGCACTATTAGATAGTGTTATGTCTATATTTCCACCAGTTGAAATATTTAAATAATACCAAGCCGGATTAGGTTGAGATCCTAAACATCCATAGTCTGGTCCAACAGGAGCTGTTGTGTTAGTTGATGCTGGAAAATTAACACCAGTAGAAGTACAAAATGGTGCAGAGTTGTTACAAGTTGATTGAGTGTAACTTTCTATGAATGTAAATAAAAGAGCTAAAACTAATATGAACCTAAACATCATGTTTTTTTTAGTGACAAAATTTAATTTGGTATATGTTTAGAAACAAATACATTAAATAATATTTTTTCGTTTCCAATAATTATGTAATCGGCTTTAATAGAAAATGAAAAAAGTATTTTAGCATTGTTCCTGTTAATTTCATTTTGTAAGACTAAAACTACATCCCAGCCTTCATTTTTAGCTGATTTACTTATTTTAATATCTTTTACATTTTCATCAGACTTTACTTGTTTTTTCCAAGCTTTTAGCTCTTTATCGGTAAAATCGGCAATAAGTAAAAATGAAAGTTCTTTTTTGATTTTAAGTACATCCTCTAAACTTGTTTTGAAGTCTATGGTAACTTCTTTTTCAGAAAAAGAAAATAACGGGATTGATGAAAATACTTTGCTATTTGTTAAAAGTAGAACTGAAAGAATTAAAAGAAGTATGGTTTTTTGCATTTGTTTTTTGTTTATCATCAACACAGAGACGAATTATCTAATTATCAGTTGCCTTGTGTTGAAAATGATATTTCAGAAACCAAATGTAAACTACACTTTGAGATAAAAAAAAACGAATTGACAAGTATTATTGTATTCTTAAAAGTGTTTTAAAAGAATATTATATGCTTCTTTTAAATCTTTTCCAAATGAAATTATGCCATCTTCGTGTCCTGCCATAATTATAATATTGTCTGTTTTATTGAAGTTATAGTCATTAAAAAGACGTTTTATTTCTTTAGCCATTTCAGGAGTTCCATAGGCAGTTTTTGCGTTGGTAGTTGGAAATTTATGTATTAATTTTTCCCACATTTTTTTATTATGAACATGAATAATGGCTTTTATACTGTCATCTACTTCGTAAATAGCGGCATGTGTCATCGTTTCAGATGATGCTTTAACAGGGCCTTCGCAAACCACATTATTCTTGGCTATTTCATAGTTGGTTACAAGAGTAAAAGATTCTTTGTTTATAGGGAAAATGTTGCCTGTTTGTGTTCCTGAAACAATAATGCCATCATTCGTTTTTACACTGATGTTACCATAGCCAATGTTTAAGTCTTCAAAATGACCTATGAGTTTTAGTTCATGAAGTTTATCTCTGTAAAAAAGTAAATCTTCAGGAATATTTATTTGAAGTGGTTTAAAAGTCCAGTCGCAATTAAATTTAATATAGCCTTCGTCAATTTTCTTTGTCATAATTCCTAATTAATATTTTTCTGGAAATAGTTTTTTTAGTCCTTCCTCAGCAGCAGCACATACTCCTCTTTCGGTTATTAAACCTGTAATTAATCTTGCCGGAGTAACATCAAAACCATAGTTTACAGCGGGTGTTGTTTCAGGACAAATTAATACGGATTTTATTTCATTGTCTAATAATCCTTGAATGTATTTCACTTCATTTTCATTACGCGTTTCAATTGGAATATTTTTAACGCCATCAGCAATAGAAAAATCTATGGACGATGAAGGAGCTGCAACATAAAATGGAATATGATTATCATAGGCAGCAAGTGCTTTTAAATATGTGCCTATTTTGTTGGCGACATCACCATTTCTGGTTGTTCTATCGGTACCGACAATTACTAAATCTACTAAACCGTGTTGCATTAAATGGCCTCCGGTATTGTCTGCAATTAAGGTGTGTTTTACACCTTGCTGATTTAATTCAAAAGCGGTAAGGCTTGCTCCTTGGTTTCTTGGTCGGGTTTCATCTACCCAAACATGCACTTCAATTCCCGCTAAAAATGCCTTGTAAATTGGGGCTGTTGCTGTTCCCCAATCTATTGTGGCTAGCCAACCCGCATTGCAATGGGTTAAAATATTTACTGTTTTTCCCTTCTTTTTTTGAGCTATTTCTTTAATAATTTCTAATCCGGCT
>DATCTM010000019.1:0-10930 GCA_036567945.1 Vicingaceae bacterium | reverse complement strand
TAAAAGCAAAACCCCTAAGGTATTGATACACCTTAGGGGTTTCTGTAGTCTACAGCCATGCAGACTATTTCTTTGTTGGCGGTCCGGACGGGACTCGAACCCGCGACCCCCTGCGTGACAGGCAGGTATTCTAACCAACTGAACTACCGGACCTTTACTATTAAAGTAAATTTATTTTTCTCTTAATTTAAAAAATGTTTTCAAAAAAAGAGAAGAACGTTTTGATATCTAAAAAATATCTCCCTTTGAGGGCTGCAAATATACTTCAATTTTTAAATCTGCAAAAGATTTTAAAAAAAAATTACATCATTTTTGCTCTTTTTATCAAATAGCTTTGAAGGATAGAATTAAATCCTTGATTTACATCTGCTTCAACAAAGTCAATTCCGAACTGCAGGCATTTTAATTGGAGCATTTTTTTTGTTTTTTGCATATTTTCAATGTAATTTTTCTTTACATCATTGGGATGAACCTTAATTTCTTCACCTGTTTCTAGGTCGATGAACTGATAAGGACGATTTTCAAATTCAAAATCCAACTCTAATTTTTTATCGTAAGTATGAAAAAGAATTACTTCGTGTTTGTTGTATTTTAAATGCTGTAAAGCAGCAAATAATTGTTCATCATCAGCAACATTCTCCATCATATCGCTAAAAATTATTATTAAAGAGCGTTTATGAACCGTTTCTGCAATAGTGTGCAGTGCATTTATGGATGATGTTTTGGTGTTTTTTTTAGGTACGTTTATTAAACTTTCTAATTCATGAATAAGGTATTTATGATGTACACTGCTTGATTTGGTTGGTGAATGAATGTCTAACTTATCCGAAAAAATACTTAAACCAACAGCATCTCGTTGTTTTTTTAGTAGATTCATAATTGCAGCAGCAGCATAAACGGAGAACTTAATTTTATTGAATTTATCTGTGTTAAAATCTATTTCCGGAAAATACATGGAAGAAGAGGCATCAATAATAAGCTGACATCTTAAATTGGTTTCTTCTTCATATCTTTTAATAAAGAGTTTCTCGGTTCTGCCGTACAGTTTCCAATCAATATGTTTTGTTGACTCTCCTGTGTTGTAAAGCCTATGTTCGGCAAATTCAACAGAAAAACCATGAAAAGGACTTTTGTGTAAACCTGTAATAAAACCTTCTACCACTTGTTTGGCAATAAGTTCCAATTTAGAGTAAGAATGGATTTGCTGAAGGTCTATTTGATACATTTAGTTTATTAATTTAAGAATGTTAATAATCAAAAAATCTAAATTAAGACTGTTTGAATAAACTTTACTACTTTTCGGATTATTTTTTCAAAATTATGTTAGCACCAATAGATTGGATAATTGTAGGATTATTTTTGTCACTTAGTCTTTATATAGGAATAAAGTTTAAAGGCAAATCGAGCGGTTCACTAACAGACTTTTTTCTCGCGGGAAGAAATTTACCTTGGTATGTAGCCGGAATTTCTATGGTTGCTACTACGTTTGCAGCAGATACACCTTTGTGGGTAGCAGAGGTAATTAGGCAAAATGGAGTTTCTGGTAATTGGCTTTGGTGGAACATGTTAATAGGAGGTATGCTAACTACTTTCTTTTTTGCTAAATTATGGCGTAAAGCCAATGTGTTAACAGAATTAGAATTTATAGAACTTCGCTATTCAGGGAAAACCGCCAAGCTTTTCAGAAACTTTAAGGCTTTTTATTTAGGTGTTTTCTTTAATTGTATTGTTATAGGGTGGGTAAATGCAGCCATGCTGAAGATATTGATGTTGTTTTTAAATATAGATTACCAAACAGCCTTTATTATTATAAGTATTTTATTGGTGTTTGTAGCCATTTATTCCTCACTTTCGGGATTGCTTGGTGTTGCTATTACAGATGCGGTTCAATTTATATTAGCAATGGCAGGATGTATCATTCTATCCATTATTATGTTAAACTCTGAACAAGTAGGTGGTATGACTGGATTGCAAGAAAAACTCCCTTCATGGCGTTTTGATTTTTTTCCTACTATAGGTAGTGATGTAGGTAGTAATATAGGAACATTTGGATTAACCATAGGCGCTTTTTTATCTTTTGTAGCAGTTCAGTGGTGGGCAAGTTGGTATCCGGGAAATGAACCTGGAGGAGGTGGTTACATTTCTCAACGAATGATGAGTACCAAAAATGAAAAAAGTGCTGTATTGGCTACCTTGTTTTTTCAAATAGCACACTATGCACTTCGTCCTTGGCCTTGGATAATTGTTGGTCTTTGTGCGTTGGTAGTCTATCCGGAACTTACACAAGAAAATGCAGGGAATGGTTTTGTAATGGCGATGAGAGATTTTATGCCAACAGGTTTGAGAGGATTAATATTTACCGCTTTTTTAGGAGCTTATATGAGTACTATATCAACACAATTAAACTGGGGAGCGAGTTATCTTACCAATGATTTGTATAAAAGACAATTAGAAGAAAATAAAAAAGAGGTTGACCAGCGAAAAATGGTGAAAGTGGGGCGTATTTTCACGCTTATGATAATGGTGATAGCATTGGTTATTACCTCTTTTATAGAAACTATAGATGGAGCAGCAAGATTTTTAATAGCTTCATCAGCAGGATTGGGAGCAGTTTTAATTTTAAGATGGTATTGGAGCAGAATAAATATATGGAGTGAAATAAGTGCTACTTTAGCTCCAATATTGGGTTATTCTTTAGCTAAATTTTTAATTGCTCCATTGTTTGAAAGAACTTGCAATGCTGGAAATCCATTTATTGCTAACGAAGGTATATTGTTGTTTACAACCGCTTTTACAACCATAAGTTGGATAACAGTAACTTTTTTAACACCAAAAGAAAGTGAAACAACCTTAAAAAAGTTTTATTTACAAGTAAAACCGCAAGGAGCATGGAATACTGTTAGAGAAAAGTTGGGAGTACCAAAAGAAAAATCTCAAATCCCTATGTTGTTTTTTTGTTGGACAAGTGCGGTGATTTTAACCTATTCTACCTTATTTTTTATAGGTAAATTGATTTTTCAAGAATATTTTATGGCAATGATCTATTTTGTTGTTGCTGTAATTTTTGGGATTTTACTAAGGTATCTATTCATTCATAGTAAAATATTTAACGATTAGTAATGATTTTTAAATAGATATATAATAATATTTTTTACTATTAAAGATTTTTTGTTTATTTGCATCTATAGAAAAATTTCTAAAACAATAAAAATGACAACACGTTTTAATTTAAAGAACCAAGCATTATTTCTATCTCTTGTAGCATTTTTTGCTGTTAGTTGTGGAGATGATCAACCAAAAGACGACTCAACTGAAACAGTAGAGGTAGAAGAAAAAAATGCTAACAACACCCAATTATTAGAATTGGATGGTAAAGTTTTTAGTATTCCTTCTCCAATTCAGACAGCTTACCTTATAAAAGGTGCGGGAGTAACTTACAACAAAGATATTTTAAATGTGCCATCAAAGGTCACTGGTTACTCAACTAACTTTAAAAAAGCGGTTAACTTAGGAATTTACGGAGCAGATTTAGGTTATGTAACACTTTACGACCAAACTCAAGATGCCATTTCTTTTCTTACTGCAGTTAAAACGTTGGGAGACGATTTAGGTGTTAGCAGTGCTTTTGATATGGAATTAGTAGAGCGTTTTGAAAAAAATATTGGCAACCAAGATTCAGTTCTTTCTTTAGTTTCTGAAGCATATAAATCTAGTGATAAGTATTTAAAAAATAATGACCAAAACCATATTGGAGCGTTGGTACTTGCCGGAGGTTGGGTAGAAAGTTTATACTTTACAACTAATAGTGCAGAAATGACTTCTAATAAAGAAATCATCAATAGAGTAGGAGAGCAAAAAAATACAGTTTATAACTTAATTAAATTATTAACTCCTTATTATGATCAGCCCGAGTTTTCTATTTTGGTAGATGATTTAATGGAATTGAATGATATCTTTGAAAAGGTAGAAATAACCTATACTTTTGTTGAACCTACTGTTGATGTTGCTAAAAAAACTACGACTATAAACAGTACTACAACGGTTAACATTTCTCCTGAAGTATTGAAACAAATTACTGAGAAGATTGGAAAAATTAGAGCAGAGTTAATCAGTTAATAAATTTAAGTTAATAAATAAACGATATTAAATGGGTAACGCCATTTCAACTATATAAAAACAACAAAAATGAAAAAAGCAGGTTTCAAATTATTAGCAATAGCAATTACCATTTTCTCTTTTAATTCAGTATTTGCTCAATCTCCGTGCGATACTGTTGCCACTTTATGTGAAAACAATATTACAAAACAATATATTTCTGACGGACAAAACTACAGAGCCCTTTTGTTAGATGATGAAATTGCTGAATTTAATATGGTTCTTTATGGAGGTAGTACTTACAGGTTTGCTGCTTGTAGTGGTTTTTCTGACGGAAATTTGATTTTTTCTGTTTACGATAGAGAAAGAAATTTAATTTTTACTAATAAAGAATATAGTAATGCTCCTTATTGGGACTTTAAAATTACTAACACGTTAGATTGTATTATTGAAGCTCAGTTAGATCCTAATGTATCAGCTTCTGGTTGTGCAGTTTTACTAGTTGGGTTTAAACAATAAATAAAATTTTCATAAAACTTAAAGGCATTGTTTGGGTATAAAATAATGCCTTTTTTTTTAAAAATATAGATGAGCGAACGAATACTCAAGGCGTTAATGCAATTGTTTTCAATTGTATCTGAAGCTACAGATACATCAGAAAAAAGTAGAGCAATTGTAATTTCATTTTTAACTCAACAACTTAATCAACAGCTGGTTGAGGAGTATTTGGCTCTTTATGATAAATTTATTGAAGAAAAAACCCGGAAAGCAGATGGTTCTAAAAAACAAAAAAGAACATCAGTAAATTCTGTAAAAATTCTTTTAATCTGTACTCAAATTAATGAAGAACTTGCTCAAAAGCAGAAAATTATTGTGCTTATTCGTTTGTTGGAGTTTATTTATGCTAATAATAATCCATCAGAGCAAGAATTAGAATTCGTTTCTACCGTATCAGAGACATTTAATATATCTAAAGAAGAGCATGAGTTGTGTTTACAATTCATTAAAAACACTATAGAAGAACCAATAGACTCTCCTAACTTATTGGTGGTGGATAATCATAAAGAAAATAAGTTGCAAAAAAGCAAACATATTTTTTCTGATGGTTTACAAGGAGAATTAAGAATAATAAAAATTGAAAGTGTAAATTTATTTTTTGTTCGTTATTTCGGTAAAAACGAGCTTTATCTTAATGGAATTATCTTAAGAAAAGCTCAATCTAGCTTGTTAAACCAAGGTTCTTCTATAAGAAGTTCTAAAGTTCAGCCTATCTATTATAGCGATATTATTACCAAGTTTTTTGATAATGATGATGCAGAAAGAATAGTATTTAGTGTACAAAATATTACCTATAGGTTTAAAGGTGGTAATATGGGAATGCACCATTTCAGTTTTAATGAAGAGTCGGGGAGAATGGTAGGGATTATGGGAGCTAGTGGTGCAGGAAAATCTACCTTGCTAAACTTGTTAAATGGAACTTATGCACCTACTACCGGAAAAATTTGTATCAATAGTATAGACATACACAATGAACCTGACAAGATTGAAGGGGTAATTGGATATGTATCTCAAGATGATTTATTAATTGAAGAATTAACTGTTTTTCAAAATTTATATTATAATGCTCGTTTATGTTTTGCCGATTTACCTGAAGATAAATTGATAAAAAAAGTGGCAGATGTGTTAATGAGCATTGGTCTTTATGAAGCTAGAGATTTAAAAGTTGGGAGTCCTTTAGATAAAACTATTAGTGGAGGGCAAAGAAAACGATTAAATATTGCATTAGAACTTATTAGAGAGCCATCTGTATTATTTGTTGATGAGCCAACTTCAGGATTATCTTCTAGAGATTCTGAAAATATAATGGATTTACTTAAAGAGTTAGCACTTAAAGGTAAGTTGGTATTTGTGGTAATTCATCAACCTTCATCAGATATTTTTAAAATGTTTGATAACTTGTTGATTTTAGATACTGGAGGATATCCAATTTATAACGGAAACCCTGTAGATGCGGTAATTTATTTTAAAGAGCAGGTACATCATGTAAATAGTAATGAAAGTGAGTGTATTACTTGTGGTAATGTAAATTCCGAGCAAATATTTAATATTATAGAGGCAAGAGTGGTAGATGAATATGGGCATGCTACAGAAAATAGAAAAATTACTCCAAAAGAATGGTATAAAAAATATCAGGAACTAATAGAACCTAAAGAATTAGCAGAACAACCTAAAGAAATTACAACTGCTCCAAAAATTAGCTTTAACATTCCTAATAAATGGAATCAGTTTAAGGTATTTATTATCAGAGACGTGCTTTCTAAGTTAACCAATCAGCAATATTTAATGATTAACTTTTTGGAAGCACCTGTTTTGGCTTTCATTTTAGCTTTTTTAGTTAGATATTATAATACAGATAATAGTAACGAGTTAGGTTATATTTTTAGGGAAAATGAAAATCTTCCGGCATATATGTTTATGTCGGTAATTGTTGCTTTATTTATAGGTTTAACGGTTAGTGCTGAAGAAATAATTAGGGATCAAAAAATAAGAAAAAGAGAGAAGTTTCTTAACTTAAGCAAATCGAGCTATTTGTTTTCTAAGATAACCATAATGTTTGTTATTTCAGCTATTCAAACATTCTCTTTTGTTTTAATAGGAAACTATATTTTAGGTATACAAGGAATGAATGTTGCTTATTGGTCGGTACTTTTTACCACCGCTTGTTTTGCCAATATGATGGGTTTAAATATTTCAGCAAGTTTTAATTCTGCCGTAACCATTTATATTTTAATTCCATTTTTAGTTATTCCTCAGCTTTTGTTAAGTGGTGTAATTGTAAAGTTTGATAAATTAAATCCTGTAGTCACTAATCCAACTCACGTTCCTTTAGTAGGAGAGGTAATGGCATCTCGTTGGGCTTATGAAGCAATTGCGGTACATCAGTTTAAAGACAATGAGTTTGAATCCAGATTTTATGAGCTGGATAAAGACCTCAAACAAGCAGAATTTAAAAAGAACTTTTGGTTATCAAAATTAAAAGAAAAGATTAGTGGAGTAGATAATAACCTTAATAATCCTGATAAGAAAGAATATATTGAAGAAGCATTATTGTTGTTAAGGAATGAAATAACTAAAGAAAATGCTAATAACTCATCAGTTCAATTTAAGTTGGTGGATAACCTTTATCCAGAAAAAATAGAAGCATCAGTAATTCAAAAGACATATAACTATTTAAATGAATTGAATAGTCATTTTTTAGAGATATTTAAGAAAGCGAATAAAAAGAAAGATGCTTTAGCAACTAAGTTAAATGCGGATTCTACTTCAAAGGCGTTATTTATTGAAATGAAAAATGATTACACTAACGATGCCTTATCCGATTTTGTTAAAAATAAAAATGAACTGAATAGAATTTTAGAATTTGAAGGTAATTTGTATCAAAAAATAGATCCTGTATATTTAGAACCGGATGGTGTAAGAGCACATTTTTATGCTCCTGTAAAAAAGATTTTTGGCTTAACAATAGATACTTTTTGGTACAACATTATAATTATTTGGTTAATGTCATTAGCCTTAATAATTACTTTGTATTATGATGTATTGAAATTCTTTATTTCTTTTTCAGGAAAATTAATCGAAAAGGTAACAAATAAGTCGTCTAGATAAAAACCAATCTTAGTATTATTCGTAAGAGAGTGTAAGTTTTCATTATGCTTATTTTATGATTTCAATTTTAAAATGATTCGGAAAATAGTTTTTTTCTTTCCAGTTCAGCTCTTTTTAGTAAATCTAAAGAGAAACCATTTGTTACTGTTATTTTGGATAATACTTTTTAGTATTGTTAGTGAGTCTTTCGCTAATAAATACGGCATTCCTTATCTTTTTTTAGCTCCAGAATATTTAAATACCATTAGTTTTTGGTCTTATATGATTATGGGGTTTTCCATTGGTGGTTTTGTGATGACTTACAATATTACTGGCTATATTATCAATAGTGGACGGTTTCAATTTATAGCTTCACTCAGAAGACCTTTTGTGGTGTATTGTATTAACAATTCATTAATTCCACTTATTTTCATGCTTTATTATATTTATAAAGTAATATTTTATCATCTTGAAAACGAAAGTAGTTCAGCAACAGAAATATCCATTTATGTTTTGGGAATTATTGTTGGCTACACACTTAATGTAATTGTTTCATTAACCTATTTTCTTTCCACTAATAAAAATATTTTTGCCTTATTAGGGATAAAACCAGACCAGGAAAGTGGTAAACCGGTAAGCACACTTTTTCTTAGAGATGAAAACCTTTATAATTTCTTAAGAAAAAGAGAGAAATGGCATGTAGAATCTTATTTAAATACCCCATTTCATTCTAAACCAGCCAAAGATATTTCTCATTACGATACAGAAATGCTACGTTCTATAACCAAACATAATCATTTAAACGCTTCTTTTTTTGAGATACTAGTTTTCATCTCTTACATTGTGTTGGGGCTTTTTCATGAAAATGCTTTTTTCATTATTCCGGCAAGTGCTAGTGTAATATTGTTTTTTACCATGATTTTAATAATATTAAGTGCTCTACATACTTGGTTAAAGGGATGGACCACTTTTGCATTTATAATTTTATTGGTAGTTATCAATCTATTGTCAAAAAACCATGTGTTCTCTTATGCTAATATGGCTTACGGATTAAATTATAATACAGAAAAAGCTGAATATTCGCTAAAAGAGTTAAATAAACTTAGGTTGAATGAAGAACACATTAAAAACGATAAAGCAAATAGTATAGCAATTTTAAATTCTTGGAAAAAGAATACTAATGAGAAAAAACCAAAGTTAATCTTTTTAAATACTAGTGGTGGAGGTTCTAGAGCTATGATGTGGACTTATTTCACACTCTATCATTTAGATAGTATTTTTGATGATAATTTTTTTCATAAAGTTCATCTTATATCAGGTTCGTCAGGAGGAATGGTAGGTGCGGCTTATTATCGAGAATTGTATTTTCGAGAAAAACAAGATAAAACAAATTTTAAAAACAGCTATGAACATGTTGAAAATATGGGTAGAGACCTGTTAAACCCTATCGCTTTTAGTATTGCTACCAATGATTTTTTTATAAGAATGAAAACGTATAATGATGGAAAATATACTTATTTAAAAGATAGAGGGTATGCTTTTGAACGTCAGCTATTAATCAATACCAATAATGTATTAGATAAAAGAATGAAAGATTATGTAGCTCCCGAAAAAGCTGCAGAAATTCCGATGATGATATTTGCCCCAACTATTACTAATGATGGAAGAAGGCTTCTGATTGCTAGTCAACCAATATCGTACTTAAGCTATAATTTACCTAAAAACAATACATTAAACAACCCTATTGTTGAAAATGTAGAATTTACCAGATTGTTTAAACAACAAGATGCCATGAATTTAAAATTTACCAGTGCAATCCGAATGAGTGCTACCTTTCCGTATATAATGCCAAGTGTTACCCTTCCTACAAATCCACAAATAGAAGTAATGGATGCAGGGGTGAGAGATAATTATGGAGCTATAACTACTTTTAAGTATATGCATACTTTTAAAGAGTGGATAAATGAAAATACTTCAGGCGTTATTATTATTCAAATTAGAGATAAGGAAAAGAATAAAAGAGTAGCCGATAGTCCTTTAAGAAGTATTGTGGAGACTTTTTCTACACCAATAGGAAGCTTTTATAGCAATTTATTTACCATACAAGATTATAATTTAGATGATATGGTGCAATATTTAGGGAATGATATTGAACAGCAAATTCATATTATCGATTTTGAACTAGAAAATGAAGAGAGTAGGGTTTCATTAAGTTGGCATTTAACACCAAGAGAAAAAAATGCAATTCTTAATGCTATGAATACCAAAAATAATGAACAATCGTTAGAGCGATTAAAAGATTTGTTGGAGTAGACAATTAACAAGCGAAACGAGTTTATTTAAACTTTGCAATGGTAGAAATACCGCCTTTTACTTTATCATTCAATTTTACATTTAACTCAACATCTAGAGGTAAAAGCAAATCTACTCTAGAACCGAACTTTATAAAACCACACTCATTCGTTTGTTTTACATCGGTATTTTCTTTTCCAAAGAAAACAATGCGTTTAGCTAAAGCTCCTGCAATTTGCCTGAATAAAATAACTCTTCCTTGTTTGTCTTCAACAACTATGGTCGTTCTTTCATTTTCCGTAGATGCTTTTGGATGCCAAGCAACTAAGTATTTTCCGGGATGATATTTAAAATATTTCAATATTCCGGAAATAGGGTAGCGGTTTAAGTGCACATTAATAGGCGACATAAATACGGAAACTTGTAAACGTTTCTCGTTAAAATATTCCGTTTCCATAACTTCTTCAATAACCACGACTTTACCATCAGCAGGGGAGATTATTTCTCTATCTTTTATAACAAAATTTCTGCTCGGACTTCTAAAGAATTGAAGAATAACTATGATTAAAAAAGCAGAAATAGCATATCCTAACCACTTAATAATGTTTATATCATTCGCAAAAAAATAAATAAGACCATTTAAAATAATTGAAAATAAAAGGACAATGATTAATGAGGGATATCCCTGTTTGTGAAATTTCATGTTAGTAGATAATTGAGTTAGGATTATAATTTAATTTTTTTACCACCGGCAAACTGTTTAGCAGCTTTCGATAGTTTTTTCTTTTTGTTAGATGTATTGTTTGAAGAAGAAGATTTAATAGTAAAGCCTGCTTCATTAGCGTTGTTTTCCATTTCCTCTTGTTGTTTTTTAGCCTCGGCATCTTCTTTTTCTTTA
>DATCTM010000018.1:0-5117 GCA_036567945.1 Vicingaceae bacterium | reverse complement strand
CGGTTATCTAAATACAACACTGCTTTTTTAACCATGTTCCAAGTTTTATAATCTTCACGAATATTTTTTACACCTAGATGGTCTAAATGTCCCATTCCGGTTACAATATGTTGTGTGATGTATCTGCTTTCGGGCATACCTTTAAACCAGGTCCAACCACCATTAGAAACTTGTAACTGTTGCAATTTCATTTCTGCTCTACCCAACTCATTACTCATTCTGTTTAAATCAAATAGTAAGCCTACACGTTTTTTACGTTCACTCTCATTTTGAGCATTTAATACCCAAGGTGTTTCTTCCAACAATAAGGCTTTTAACTCCTGATTTTTCTCCAAATTAGATAAAAATGCTTCGGGCGTACTATTTTTCCAGCTTTCAAATACGTTTTTAATTTTAGGATTAGAGTTAGCAATGTGTGTAGCAATAGAATTCGCATAAAAGCGACTAAACGTTTGCTCAGCACATTCATAAGGATATTCCATTAAGTAAGGCAATGCTTGTATGGCATACCAAGCCGGATTAGAAGTAAATTCTAGAGTTAAACGATGATTTTTCATGGTGCTTGAAGAACCAGAAGCCAACAGTTTATTGAATTTAAAATTGGTTGTTCCTTTGCCTCTAACAGGTAGTGGAAGTGATTCGGTTACCAACATTCGGTTAGTTAACACCGGAATAGCCATTTCTTCCCCATCGGTAAAGTTGCCCGATTTGGCAATAACTTTATAAGTGATGGCTCCAAATCCTTCCGGGATAGCAATTTGCCAACTTACAGAGGTGCTTTTTCCTTTTTTAGTGGAGAAAGTTTGGGTGTCTTTTCCCAATAACAGTTTTTCTGAAATGGGTTTCATGGTAAGTGCATCATAGAAATAAATTTTAGCTTCTCCTGTCAAGTCTTTTTCAGAAAGATTGGTAATTTTTGTGCTAAAAGTCATTTTATCATTTTCTCTGAAAAAGCGTGGCGCATTCGGGTAAACCATCAGGTCTTTTTGCGTAACGGTTTCTTCATAAATCATTCCTGTTTTTAAGTCTTTGGTGTGAGCCAATCCCATAAACTTCCATTTGGTTAAGGCTTCAGGAATAGTAAATTTGATGATGATTTCACCTTTTTCGTTGGTTTCTAAATGAGGATAGAAAAAAGCTGTTTCGTTAAAATTGCTTCTGGCTTTAACTTCATCCAAACCACCTGAATTGTCTTGTTGTTGCTCGGCAAATTTTTCTCCGGCTGCCAATGTTTGTGAAACAGTTGTTGCATCCATGTTTTTATCTTCATCATCTGATTTGGAACGGTTGGATGATATAGATTTTTCTTTTTTGGATATCACCTTCATTTTTGGTGAATCTTCACTTACTGCAAATTCATCTGAAATTGCTTCTTCCTCCAACATATCTCCTGTTGTGGGAACTCCAGGCATACTTCTCGAGTAATATGCATAATTGTATCGATAATAGTTAAATCCAAACCAATTGAGTTGATCGTAATAAATGGCTTTTAGGTTATACAAATACGGATTCCATTCTTTGGCTAACAATTGAGCATTTTTATCGCTAAAACCATTGTTATTTTGCCAATATCGCTGGCTGTAATCGTAGTGATGCACATTTAATCCCCAATAATTCGGACGAAAAGCATCCAATGAAGCATCATATAAAGCTGCGACCATTTCAGCAGCTACTTTTTCTCCTTTTTTACCTTTAATTTTCAGTTTCCATTCTTCTTCTTGACCGGGCAGTAATTTGTTTCTGAACGTTTCAAATTCAATATCCAATTGCTTGTTGGTGTGCGGAACAGTAACCGTGCTTGTAAAATTAAAGTGTCGGTTATGTTTTACCATCATAAAATGCACGTGGAAATTTCCTCTGTATTTTTCTAAAATAGGAATGCTTATTTTTTGCTGAGCAACATTTAGTTGAATGCGTTTTTGTTCAACAATTTTTCCTTTATGTTCTATTTCGTAAAGTATACTAACATCTTTGGCTGCTGAAGCTATTAAAAATGATGCGTTTTCGCCCGGTTCGCCATTAATTTTCAGCGGAGTAAACCAAGCAATATCATTGGTAGAAGGATGTTTTTCCTGTTCGCCAAAAAGATTGAAATACTTAATTTCTTTCACTTCCTGACCAAATTTATCTTTGGTGATGGCTTCCATTACATACCATCCCGAACTCCATTCTGGCAGCTTAAACAGACGAAGCGATTTTTTGTTGGCGGTGTTAAAATCATGGTCGTAAACTTTGATATTCTTTTCCCATTTATACACATTATTTTCCTCCTCAAATTCATCCATTGGAAAATGTTTTTCAAATTCATCTTTATTCATTAAATGTACATCGCCTTTGTTCCAATAGCGTTTTTTATAAATTTTGGCAGGCATTTTTAGCGACCAAACTTTTACATTTCCTGCTGCAGCTTCAAATTCTCCGTTGAGGTTGGTAGTAGTAAAATCAATAGTGTCCACACCATTTTTGTTGAGTTTTTCTGCAATACCAATATTGATGTTGAGGGCTTTGTAACCTACTCTTGCATAAGTGGTGGAACTATGTGTTTCACCATTAATATCAGTTACATCAGCATAAATAGTGTAGGAATAAGTAGGAGAATATTTTTTATTGACAGATTTATCTGCCTTGGCAATAAAATCAATCTTGAACTCACCATTGTTATCGGTGGTGGTGGTTCCATTGGTTATTTCCATTTCGGCAGATTGAGGCCAATATCCCCAACGGTAATAACACCAATAAGGGAAAGAAGCATTTCTTACCACACGATAAGTTACGGTTGCTTCATCTAATGCAGCTCCTGAGTAAGTTTTAGCATTACCTATAACATTTACATTTTCTTCTAATTTGTAAGTGCCTTTTATGGGGTCAAACTTTACCTCAAATTTTGGACGTTTGTATTCTTCTACCGAAATGTATTTTGAGCCGTAGCTGTCGGAAATATACATTTGTCCGTTTAGCCCGTTGTTGGGAGCTACAAAAGAACCGCTAAACGTTCCGTATTCGTTGGTAGTTAATTTTAAATCAGCCACTTTCTGATTATTCACATCATAAAAAGTAATAGTTGATTTAAAATTAGTTTTGATTTTATTGTTTTTGTTGGCATCTGTTTCCAACACAATTCCTTTAAAATAAACCGTTTGCCCCGGACGATAAATAGCTCTATCAGTAAAGAATATAGTGCTAGTTTGGGTTTTATTATCCTCATAATAATGATATTGATAATAACTGTCTTCAGTATTTAGTCTATCGTCTCCTTTAGAAAAATCGACATAAAAATTACGATAATCTTTACTGCTGCCTACACTAAAAAATCCATTGGCATCGGTAGTCTTAGTGGCTAAAGTTTTCCATTCATAATTACGGAACGTGTAGTTGTATTTTTGATAATACAATTTTGCCGAAACACCTTGTAAGGGTTTCCCTGTATTTCTATCCATCACAAAAAATTCCATGGATTCGTTGGTGTTTCTTCTTGTTAGGTAACTGATATTGCTTACCCAAAATGGAGAAATGGCAATGGCTTCTTTATCGAAATGAAAAGCATTGGTAGTGGAGGTCAGTAAGATATAAAATCCTTTTTCTAAGGTGTCTATTTTTATTTCTCCCGAATGTTCTCTTAAATCACCATCATTGGGTAGTGTTGTTTTCCATTCTTTAATCAGCTTAGAAGCAAGTAATTTTTCTAGTCTTTTTTCGCTATCATTATTTTCGTTCCATTTCTTAAAATCATCATAATCAACCTTTACTAATTTATGAAAAACAGTATCTAAATTTTTGTAAGAAATCAATGCTTTTAAAGGCTGATTGGGAATGTTAGCCGTTTCAGTTTTTACGTTTAGGGATTTTTTGTTCAATTCATTTTCCAATTGTTTGCATAAATCTGCTCCGTAAGTGTTGGGGTATTTTTTAATGGCATTTTTGCACATGTTCATGGCAGTTTGTAAATCCCATTTGTACTTTTTGGGTTCGTTGGGATTAAAAGCATTTCCACGAGCTTGATACACTTTTGCCATTTCATAAACTACTTCGGCTGTGGAAGTATCTTCAGGAAAACGTAAATATAATTTTGCTAGTGCATCATAATAAAGCGTATCAGCATTATCGAAAGCTGCATGACTTTTCACAAATTTTAATCGTTTCAATTCTACATCAATTAGTGCACTCGGGTTGGTATCATTAATATGAATATTGGTTAGATTTTGCAGGGTTTGCAACGCATAATATTTTAATGAAAGCGAATCCTTTGATGAAATTTTTAATTTAGAAAAAGTAGGAAAAGGCATAATGTAAGAAGAATCATCCAACGCAAATTCATATATCGGTTTAGTAATGCTAGGTTCTTCATTCATAAAGAAATCGATGGCTCGGTGGGCTAAAAAATCATACAAGGTAGGACGGTATTTCCTACCGTTTTTATGGATAATAATTTCATCAAAAGTTTCTATGGGCGTTCTTTTCAGGCTATCGATATTTTTAATAGAAAGTTGATAATGTTTAATGGTTTCAGTGGTAATTTTTTTCAAATCCCACGTGGCAATATCGTTGTTTTCGAAGTTGGTAGTAGCCGAGCGATTATAGAATTTCCAACGGTTATTTTGGTAATACATCCAATACAATTCGCCAATAATAGAATGGAGCATTGGCTTTAATGGGTATTCGGCAGTTTTAGCAACACTGTCTAATTCATTTAGGGTTTTTACAAAAGCATTTTCTTCTACATAACTTTGCAACTTAGCTTTTACGATAAGTGTTTTTACAATTTGTTCATGATTATTTTCAGCAGCCGCTTTTTTGGCAATGTTTTCTACTTCGGTAAGCGCAGATTTGGTTAAGCCGTTTTGCTCTAAGGAATCTACTTTTTTCCATTCGGCTTTATATACATCACCTTTGGCATAAACCAACACGGGCTGACGGGTATTCTCGTCATCAGACACACTATTGGGAGAAGAACATTGAATTAAAAAAGTGCTTATAAATGCTACTAATAAAATGTAGCTGAATTTGGACATTAATTTTTGCATAAGTTTTAGGTTTTACGAGATAGATGCAATGAATTATAAAATTGCATAAAAATTTTTGGAAAAAGATATTTCTCAGTAATTACTTTTTGATCCTAA
>DATCTM010000017.1:0-48380 GCA_036567945.1 Vicingaceae bacterium | reverse complement strand
CCGAAAATTAACCCAAATAAAAAATCTCCGAAAAAATACAACAATATCACTTCTATAAAAATAATGCTTAGCAGTAGAAAGAAAATATTTCTTAACTCTATTAAAATACTTGTTTGCTGATGCTTGTTTTCTGTTATTTTTTGAAATAACACCTGACTGATAGTAGTTGATATAAATATTAACGGTATGGACAATACCATCCTTGATAAATCTAAATACCCCACTATTTCGGTTGAATATAATTTATTGATAAATAAAAAAGGCAAAAGAGTTGCTGCACTACTTAATAAGGTAGGTAATAAATTAAATTTAGGATAATCAATGTATTTTTTGGCAACAAACCCCATCTTTCTTTTAGATACAAAAGCGTTGTTAAATTTATTTTTAAACACCTGTCTAATACCACTAATTACATTAGAAAAATTACCTATAAAATCACCCACAAATAATCCTCCCGGAAATTTAAGAACTCCCAATATTACTTGTACTATTCCTTCGGCAGTTCTTCTAACAATTTTATTGAAGGATGAAGCTTTAAAAGCTTTCTGACGAATTAACCAATAATTCATACTCTGATAAGCACAAAACAAAAAACTGGTAAAGGGTAAAAAATAAAGGTAATTGGCATATTTTAAAGGAAATCCAATTAAAGTGACTATCTCTGCTTTAAAAAATACCAATACCAATAAAATAATTGAATTAAAACAAAGGTTTATTAAAAAAGTAAGACCAAGAATATTCGCAGCTTCATTATCATTTTT
This sequence comes from Vicingaceae bacterium, assembly GCA_036567945.1. Classification (GTDB taxonomy): domain Bacteria; phylum Bacteroidota; class Bacteroidia; order Flavobacteriales_E; family Vicingaceae; genus BRH-c54. Next base: position 47,619 of record DATCTM010000017.1, on the reverse strand, counting down.
GGGCAACACTATAGTAGATTCGTACCGAAATGCAGCAACTATCGTAATCATGCTAAATAAGCTTAAAAACACTGCCATTGCACCAAAATCTTCAGCAGAATAAATTCTTCTCAAAAAAGGATGTAACAACAACGGAATAGCCTGAGCGACAACCGTACCCGCTATTAACACCATAGTGTTTTTAGTAAATTCTGATGGTAATAAACGTTTTTTTATCTGCAAAACTAAAATCGTAATTATTGATTATTCTTAACCGATTTTTTTACCCAAGTAAATCCATACAAGAAAAATAAAGCTATAACAAAACACAACAGCCCATACCCTATAACAATCAACATTTTTTTTCTAGTAGTGCTGATAGGATTATTTATCGGTTCAATTGGAACAAACTCTAATGAATTAGAATAACTCACTAACTGTTTTTCATAATCATAATACTTTTCTAATAAACCAACATAAGCTAAAAAATCTGTTGGATTATCTTTAGCTAGTTGATTTAATTGGATTTTTGAATCGTTATTAGTTAATCGGATACCTAAACTATCAAACTTTTGCTCAATTATATGTTGTAATTCCTTAATATAAGATGTGTTAGAATCTACTCTTATTTGATAATAGCTCAAGCCTTTTAAATAATCACTCAAAAAATTAAAAATCACCTCATTTTTTACCGGCTCTTTATAATTAGCATAAACTTTAATATCGGTTCTTAATCCATCTATACTTAATTCTTTAACAGGCTCTACCTCTTTTAACACTTTTGTTAATTCGTTATCAACAATTGGTAATTGCTCATTCAAATTTTTAATAAAAGTATGTAACATTTCATCCGTTATTACAGAAGATTTAACATAAAAAGTTGACTGATAATAATCAGTATAGATATTAGGTTGTTGCTTCATTCTAAACCAGCCTATAGCGGCTCCTAAAACAAGAGACAAGAGCAGCACCCACTTATTTTTAAGCATAAATGCTACTATTGATTTTATCAATTCAAATAAATCAATTTCATTTTCACCGGTAATATACTGCTTCATTTTTTTAATATTTTATAAGCCACAAAGATAACTTTGTTTACTTAAAACGCTATAAAATCTTAAAATTACTTAACAAGCTTTACGATTTTTTTAAAAACTTCCGCTATATCAATTCATAAACTTAATTTTGCTTTATGATTTACCTAACTAGAAGAGAACGTTTCAATGCCGCTCATCGCTTATTTATTGAAGAATGGGATGACGCCAAAAATTTTGAAGTCTTCGGAAAGTGCTCCAACCCTAATTGGCATGGACATAATTATGAACTTTTTGTTACTGTAAAAGGCAACCTTAATCCGAAAACCGGTTTTGTTGTTAACTTAAAAGTGCTAAGTAAAATAATTCGAGAACATGTTATTGATAAAGTAGATCATAAAAACTTAAACTTAGATGTACCTTTTATGCAAGGAAAAATTACTTCAACAGAAAATGTAGCGATTACTTTTTGGGAAATTTTAGAACCTGTTGTAAATGAATTAAATTGCGAATTGCACTGCATTAAAGTTGCTGAAACAGAAAATAATTATATTGAATATTACGGAAAATAAAACTCATGGCGAAATACAACGATAATATGACCAGCCAAAACAATATGGATGGTTATGAAAGAATAGAACAGTATAACGAAGCAAAAATAAACTTACTGTCTGCTAGTTATTCTGACATTATTAAAAACCTTGGTGAGGATATCAACCGTGAAGGGTTGCAAAAAACTCCTGAAAGAGTAGCAAAAGCTATGCAATACCTTACTCATGGTTACGACCTGAACCCTACTGAAATTCTTAAGTCGGCAATGTTTCAAGAAGATCATAATCAAATGGTTATTGTAAAAGATATTGAGCTTTATTCTTTGTGCGAACATCACATGTTACCTTTCTTTGGAAAAGCTCATGTTGCCTATATTCCTAATGGACACATTGTTGGACTAAGCAAAATTCCTCGTGTGGTAGATGCTTTTGCCAGAAGGTTACAAGTGCAAGAACGATTAACTGATGATATTAAAAACTGTATTGAAGAGGGATTAAAACCTCTTGGAGTAGCTGTAGTTATTGAAGCCCAGCATATGTGTATGCAAATGAGAGGAATTCAAAAACAAAACTCGCTAACTACTACTTCTTCTTTTACAGGAGCATTTGAAAAAGATAGTACTCGTAAAGAATTTATTAGCTTAATCTCCAACAAACTGTCATAATGACTTGTTTTTGTAACTGGTAAATAATTTGATTATAAAAAAACTGAATTAAAATTTATAAATTATGGAAAACAATAATTTTATTAAGAGTCCAATAGAGCACACAGCTTCTGCAAGCGGAACTATGGTAAAAACCTTTATGTCTAATGTATTTAGTTATATGGCGTCTGCCTTGGCTATTACAGGTATTATTTCCTATTGGTTTGGAACAGATTTAGAATTGGTAGGCATGTTGTTCAGTCCAACCGCTGAAGGAGGTGTTAGTATGAATATGCTTGGCTACATTGTAATGTTTGCTCCTTTAGGTTTTGTATTACTGATGTCTTTTGGTTTTCAAAAGCTTTCTTCCATGGCAATGGTTATCTTATTTATAATTTACTCTGCTATTATGGGCGTTAGTTTAAGTACTATCTTTTTAGTTTATACAGCAAGTTCTATTTTTATGACTTTTTTCATAACTGCCGGAACTTTTGGAATAATGGCCTTATTGGGATACACCACTAAAACTGATTTAACTAAATTTGGTTCTATTTTAATGATGGGATTAATAGGAATTATCATCGCTAGTGTTGTAAATATGTTTATGGGCAGCGAAACCATGGATTACATCATTAGTATATTAGGTGTATTAATCTTTACCGGACTTACTGCTTATGACGTTCAGAAACTAAAAAGAATTGGTAGTGGTGTGGAATATGGTACTGACGAAACTAACAAACTAGCCATTATGGGAGCCTTAAATCTTTACTTAGATTTTGTAAACCTATTCCTATTTTTACTAAGATTTTTAGGAGACAGAAAATAAAAAAACTTCATGTACAAAAAACCCTAACAGATATCTGTTAGGGTTTTTATTAGTTAAATTCTGTATCTGTAATTATTTTCTAACCTTATAAACTTTTAAACTCATAAACTATTTATTAGACATTAAATCTAAAGTGCATAATATCTCCATCTTGCACAATGTATTCTTTTCCCTCTACCGCCATTTTACCGGCTTCTTTTACTGCTGCTTCAGAACCTAGAGAAATAAAGTCATTGTATTTAATTACTTCTGCTCTAATAAAACCTTTCTCAAAATCGGTATGAATAACACCTGCTGCCTGTGGTGCTGTCATTCCATGCTTAATTGTCCAAGCTCTAACTTCTTTTACACCTGCAGTAAAATAGGTTTCTAAATTTAATAATTTGTAAGCCATTTTAATCAACTTGCTTACACCTGCGTCACTTAACCCTAAATCTTGCAAAAATTCCTGACGTTCATCAAAAGTTTCTAACTCAGCAATATCAGCTTCTATTTGAGCACCAATTACCAATACTTCTGCATTTTCGTCTTTTACTGCTGCTTTTACTTTTTCTACATATTCATTTCCTGTAGCTACAGACCCTTCATCAACATTACAAACATATAGAACCGGCTTATTGGTAAGCAAATGTAAATCCTTTACAAAAACAGCTTCTTCTTTAGTTACTTCAACTGTTCTGGCAGATTTTCCCTGATTTAAAGCATCAGCATACCTTTGTAATACTTCATTTTCTTTAGCTGCTGATTTATCACCTGTTTGCACTTTTCTTTTTACACCGTCTAATTTTTTCTGAACAGTTTCTAAATCTTTCAATTGTAATTCAGTATCAATAATTTCTTTATCTCTAACCGGATCTACAGAACCATCTACATGCACCACATTGCCATCATCAAAACATCTCAACACATGAATAATAGCATCCGTTTCTCTAATATTTGCTAAAAATTTATTACCTAAGCCCTCCCCTTTGCTAGCTCCTTTAACCAGTCCGGCAATATCAACAATTTCTATAGTAGTTGGTTGTACTTTCTCAGGCTTCACCAATTTTTCTAATTCATTTAGCCTTTCATCTGGAACAGTAATCACCCCAACATTTGGTTCAATAGTACAAAAAGGAAAATTTGCCGATTGAGCCTTAGCATTTGATAAACAATTAAACAAGGTTGATTTTCCTACATTTGGCAAACCAACAATTCCGCATTTTAACGCCATATTCTTCTTATAAAATTTTTGAGCTGCAAATGTAACAGATTAATCTATTTTATTGAATGAATTTAAATATCTTTAATGAAAAATTCACCTAATAACTATTTATATCCAATAAGCATTGTACCTTTGCAGTACACAAAAACAATTAAAATTATGAGTGATTTTTCATACGAAATAAAAGCAGGCAAAGGTATTAGTAACATTACTTTTGGAAGCAAAAGAGACCAATTAAAACAAATTTTAGGAGAACCTACAGAAAAAGAATTATACAACGCTACTGAAGATGAAGATTACCAAACAGAAGATTGGCATTATGATGAATTAGAAACTTCTTTTTCTTTTGATGAAGAAGATGGATGGCGTTTAACCACTGTTGCTACAAGTTCTCCTGAAGCTACAATTAAAGGCAAAAAATTAATCGGGTTATCTGTTGATGAAACTTTAGCTGAAACAGAAAATATGGATTTAGGTGAAAACTATTTAGAAGATTTCTCTGAAGAAGGCGAAAATCAAAAACTAATTAGTTTTTTAAATGCAGGTATTAATCTTTGGTTTGAAGATGATGTACTTTCTGAAATTCAATGGAGTGTTTTGTGGTCTGATGAGGATACGCCTGAATGGCCATAAACCCTAAAAGTTTTAAAAGAAGAATAACAAAAAAACTGTCATTTCTACATCAAGAAATTGGCAGTTTTTTTTGTCTTAGTTCTCAATACTTCAATTTTCCACTATCGTTTCAAATTGCAACTCGAACTGACAAAAAAACTTTCTACTTTATACTTTCTACTGGCTTATAACTAACCATGTTGGCAAACAATCGGAAAGCACCGCTTACTCCGGCAGGTAACTCTCTAAAAAATGAAACACCTGTATAAATAAAGCTTCCTTTTCCATAATGAGCTACTAAAACACTTCCTTTTTTACTCGTTTCTCCTTTATCATTCATCATTAAAATTGGCTGAAATTCTTCGTCCCACTCATCGGCAAAATATAAACCTCTTTCTTGCACCCATCCTTCAAAATCATCTGCGGTAAGCTTATTAGGGTAATTCAATATAGAATGTTTACCATCTACAAAAGTAACATCAGCATCTTCCTCAGTTACTCTATCTTTACTGATGTTAAAGTTATATGGACCAATTTTATCAGTTACCAATCCTCTATTTACGTTGTACTGAACAATATAATTTCCTCCATTTTTAATATAATCCATAATTGTCGTGTAAACATTACTCATGTATTTATTGGTGTTATAAGCTCTAATACCACAAATAATAGCATCATACTGAGATAGATTTCCATTTTTCAATTTATCTTCATCCAACAATACTACCTGATAACCTAATTGTTCCAAAGCATTTGGCACTTCATCTCCCGCTCCCATAATGTAACCAATTTTTTGTCCATTGGTTTTTACATCTAGACGAACCATTTTGGCTCTTGCTTCTTTTAAAACGGTTTGTATTTTAATATGGTCATATTCAATAAAAATAGCTTCTTTTGCCGGCACATTATTTATTAATACTTTCATTTCTACTTCAGATGCCGTTGTAGAAGGAGTAACCATAAAAACTACTTGCTGCTCTTGATTTTTTTCATCAATAGAAAAATCAGCTAATTCGGGACTAGCTTTCCAACCTTTTGGCAAAGCTAAGCTTACATTTCCATTGCTATTCTTTTCATGCGACTTTATCGTTACCACTACTTTTTTAGGTGTATTAGCAGAAAAAACATACACATTTTCAGCAACAGCAGCAGTAATTTTAGGCAACACTATAAATGGTCTGTATATCTCACCTTTTACCCTATCTGTCCATTTATACTGTAAAGGTTGAGTTATGTAAAAAAATTTTCCTTCTACCTCTAACATAATGGCAGCATAAAGTTTGTTTAAGTTTTGAGGAAGTCCAATCATATCTTGCTGAGCAACTTCAAAAATTCCTTCATAAGGTTTGTTCAGCCAATAAGGGTTGGTGTTTGCTTCATTTTCACAAACAAAGGGTAGGTTAATGTTTTGCATTTCATTTTTAGGTAGCTCTAAGTTAATAGTACTGTCTTTTTCCATAATACCAACATTGGTAAGTTTCACCTTTAAATTACTTCGGTTAACAATATTTATTACACCATTAACCAAAGTTCCTGGTGTTGCACTAAAATCATCGGCAATAAATTCAGCATGTAGTCCCATGCAAGAGCTTATTAATCTAGAAACTTCTGCCAACTTAACATATTTCCAAGAACTATAAGGCAGGGCATTAATTTTTGTAAATACTTTCAGTAAAATAGGAACGATTTTTTCAGGATGTTCAGCATCAAAATTGGTAGTTGCCTCTAGAATTAATGCACTAATTTCTTTCCCTCCTTCTATTCTATTCCAAGAATAATTAATACCGTCAAAAACATCATTTTCAAATTTTTTACCTTTTTTCAATACCAAATACTCATCTTGCACTCCTCTTACTTTTGCTGCACCAAACCCTTGACTTTTATGCATGGTTCTGCTTTCTGCAGCTATTTCGCTGTAAGCTTTACCCAATAATGGATTGTAAGTTCCAACATCTAAGGTAATGTAATCTGGATTGCCTTTAGCTTTTTCGGGCAAGTCTTTATCCCACCAAGTGCTGGCATTTAAAAACAAACGTTTAGGTTGCCAAACATCCACATAAATCAATTGTTCAGGAAATGCTGTTGAGTCTGCTGCTAAATCAAAAGCTTCTTCAGCCAAAATTGCCGAAGCAGTATGGTGACCATGACCTGCATAAGCGGTTTTTGGAAAACGAGTAATAATTACATCTGGTCTAAATTTTCTGATGACATATACTACATCTGCCAACACTTTTTGCTTGTCCCACTTAGCAAAAGTTTCTTCAGGAGTTTTAGAATACCCAAAGTCAACAGCTCTGGTAAAAAACTGTTCGCCACCATCAATCTTTCTAGCTTCCAATAATTCTTGTGTACGTACAACACCCATTAAACCACCTTGCTCAGTACCAATTAAATTTTGCCCACCATCACCTCTAGTTAGAGAAAGGTAACCTGTACGCATCAATTTTTCATTTGCCATGTAAGCAATTAATCGAGTATTTTCATCATCAGGATGAGCAGCTAAGTAAAGTACACTACCTAAAGTATTAAGTTTATTTAATGCTAACTTTATTTCTCCTGCTGTTAATGGATCTTGAGCCTTTACTTTTGGTATAAACCCTAAAAAAGTAATGACCAAACAAAAAGTGATAATGGGATGCTTCATGTATTAATTTTTTTGAAAGTCCCAAAATTAAGGAATTTTGTATAGAGCGATTTTTAATCGATTTATTGCTTTGTTAATAAAACAAAATAATAGGCTTCATAAAGATTCATAGTAGTTCTCTGTAAAAAAATCTATCTTTGTAATATGTTAGAAAAACCGTTTACCATGGTAGCCAAAACTTCTTTCGGTTTGGAAGATGTTGCTGCCGAAGAATTAGCTCAATTAGGAGCTTTGCAAATTGAAAAAGGCATAAGAAGTGTTTCCTTTAAAGGGGATAAAGCCTTATTGTACAATGCCAATATGTGGCTAAGAACAGCAAATAAAATATTAGTTCCGATACATCAATTTCCTATTCGAGATAGTGATGATTTGTATAACCAAATCAAAAAAATGGAGTGGGAAAATATTTTTGATGTAGATCAAACTTTTTTTATTGATGCAGTAGTTTCTTCTACTATATTTAATCACTCACAATTCCCGGCATTAAAAGCTAAAGATGCTATTGCAGATAGATTTAGAGAAAAATTTAACCGAAGACCAAATGTAGAGAAATTTAACCCCAACATTAAAATTAACCTTTACATCAATCAAAAAAATAGTTGTGTAGTAAGTTTAGATAGCTCTGGTGATGCTCTTTTTAAAAGAGGTTATAGAGAAAGTCGTAGTGAAGCACCAATTAAGGAAGATTTAGCCGCAGGCATGATTTTATTGAGTGGATGGGACAAAAAAGCTCCTCTACTTGATTTGTTTTGTGGCTCAGGAACTATCCTTATAGAGGCTGCCATGATAGCTTTCAACATTGCTCCCAACCTTAAAAGAGAAGAATTTGGATTTTTTAATTGGAAAGATTTTGATAGCCAACTTTTTAACAAATTAAAAGAAGAAGCTATTGCCAACAGAAAGTTTACCAACACTAGAATTATTGGTGTGGACAATTCCGGAAGGGTATTAGGCATGTGTAGAGCTAACCTTAAAAGCATTGATTTACTGGATAAGGTAAGCCTAAAAATTTCTGATTTTCAAGACTATACCCCAAGTACTGAACCCGGAATTATTATTTCTAACCCACCTTACGGAGAGAGGATTGGTGACGGAATTGAAGCGCTTTACACCGATTTTGGTGATACGCTAAAACAAAAATTTAGTGGTTGGTCGGCATGGATAATAAGTTCTAACATGGAAGCATTAAAAAATGTAGGACTAAGACCTTCTAAAAAATTAAAACTTTTTAATGGAAGTTTGGAATGTAAATTTGTACAGTATGAAATGTATCAAGGAACAAAAAAGACGCACAAAACAGAAAATGCTGTAAATGATTAGAAAGGATTACATTCAACGATATTTTGATGAGATGGCTAAGATGTTAGCTAAAATCCTCTTTTTAAAACAAAACAACGAACCCGAGAAAGCTGAAGAATTACTCAACGAATTTGCTACTGATTTCCTAAAAATAAATTTACAAGACTTATTAAAAACGTCTGAAAACAATTTAATTTCCACATTAATTTCCAAGCATGATTTTGATTTAATCCAATTCAAATTATTGGAAGAATTACTATTTCAAAAATTCTTATTAAGACCTACGGATATTTCTTTAAGAAATAGTACTTTAGAAGTCATAAATTACATTATTAAAAACGATAGTGATTTTTCTGTAGAACGTCATCAACGTTTACAAGAACTATCCAAACTATCCAACTAAAAAAATAAACCATGCAAAAAATAGGTGTTTTTACCTCTGGTGGCGATTCTCCGGGAATGAATGCAGCAGTTAGAGCTGTAGTAAGAACTTGTGCTTATCACAACATTCAGGCTTATGGAATTTACGAAGGCTACAAAGGATTAATTGAAGGAAACATTGAGCCTTTCGGTGCAAGAGATGTTAAAAACATTATTCAGCGAGGAGGTACTGTTCTAAGAAGTGCCAGATGCAAGGAATTTCACGAATATAAATGGAGAAAAAAAGCTTTTGAAAATATTCAAAAACATGGTTTAGATGGCATTGTAGCCATTGGTGGTGACGGCACTTTTACAGGGGCAGCTATTTTTAATAGTGAGTTTAATATCCCATTTGTAGGTATTCCCGGAACTATAGATAATGATTTGTTTGGAACAGACTACACCATTGGTTATGACACAGCACTCAATACAGTAGTTGAAGCGGTAGATAAAATTAGAGATACCGCTAACTCTCACAATCGCTTATTTATTATTGAAGTAATGGGTAGAGATGCCGGATTCATTGCTTTACGAAGCGGAATTGGCGTTGGTGCTGAAGCAATTCTAGTTCCTGAAACTCCCTCTTACATTAATGAACTGTTTAAAAAATTAGATAGCGACAGACATGGTAGAAAATCCAGCATGATAGTAATTGTTGCCGAAGGTGATGAAACCGGAGGAGCCAACGAAGTAGCCAAACATGTAAAAGAACATCATCCTGAATTTGATACTCGTGTAACTATTTTAGGTCATATACAACGTGGTGGTAGTCCATCGGCTATGGACAGAGTACTTGCCAGCCAAATGGGAAATGCTGCTGTAAATGCTTTGTTGGATGGTAAAACAAACCTTATGATAGGAGTTGTAAACAATAAAATTGCGTACACTCCTTTTGAAAAAGCCATCAAACACCATCAAAAAATTAATACCGATTTACTTTCTTTAGCAGAAATATTATCCTGCTAAAAACTTATAAATTTGAGAAACTTAGTCCTATATAACTCTTCTGCCGGATCCGGAAAAACTTATACTTTAGTAAAAGAATTTTTGCTGCGTGTATTGGCTGAAAACACCGAATTTCCTGCTTATTACAAACATATTCTTGCCATAACTTTTACCAATAAAGCTGCCGCAGAAATGAAAGAAAGAGTGATTAAGGCACTCGAAGATTTTGCATCAGACCAACCATTAGAAGGTACTTCCAATTTTTTAATGAGCGATTTATTGCTGAGTGAAGCTGAGGGAGGACTTGGAATAACAAAAGAGAAACTAATAAAAAAAAGCGAAGTTGTTTTACGGCATATTCTTCATCATTACAATGACTTAGCGATTAGTACCATTGATAAATTTACCCATAAAATCATTAGAACTTTTGCTCACGATTTGCACTTGCCCATCAATTTTGAAATTGAGCTGCAAGAAAGTGAAGTATTGACAAAAGCGGTTGACTTACTAATTGCCCAAGTTGGAAAAGATGATAAAATAACCAAATTAATGGTTGATTTTTCTGTGTACAAAGCTAATGAAGAAGCCGGCTGGAATATTGAAAAAGACTTAATAAGTTTTGCTCAAACACTTTTACAGGAAAACGGCAGCTATTTTGCCAATCAACTTAACGAATTATCAGTTGATGATTTTTACCTCATAAAAAAAGAGTTGGAAACCATTATTACATCTTTTGAAGATGAAACTGAAAAAATAGCTAACGAAGCCTTATCCTTAATAAAATCTATAGGCTTAGCCGATAATGATTTTAGTTCAAGTTATATCCCTAAATACTTCATTAAACACATCAACAAAAACTATGACCCACCGACAAACTCTATTGTTAAAATGTTTAGTGGCGAACAAAATTGGTATGCCAAAAAAACTCCCGAAAACATAAAACAAACCATTGATGGAATAACTAACGAACTTACTTCTTACTACCATAAGTTAGAAAATTTAAAAGTAGAAAAATACAGCGATTACCTCATTACCACATCTATCCATAAAAATATTTTTGTACTGGCAGTTATTAATGAAATTGAAAAATCTATTGAAAACATTAAACAAGAAAACAATGTACTTAGTTTTTCCGATTTTAATAAAAAAATTGCTCATGTAATTGCTAACGAGTCTATTCCTTTTATTTACGAACGTTTAGGCGAAAAATATTACCACTATCTTATAGATGAATTTCAAGATACTTCTGTAATTCAGTGGTTCAATCTCATTCCATTGGTAGATAATTCTTTAGCTAACAACAGGTTTAACATGGTGGTTGGAGATGCCAAACAATCTATTTACAGATGGAGAGGTGGCGAAGTAGAGCAAATTATTCAATTCCCTAAAATTGTAGAAAAAACAGGCATTATAAATAAAGAACTGCACAGTATTAATGCTTCTTTTGATAGAAATATCAACAGAAAAAACCTGAATAATAATTTTCGTTCTACTGCCGAAATTGTCGATTTTAACAACCAGTTTTTTCAGTTTGTAGCCCAACAAATACCCGAAGAATATCAAAATCTTTATAAAGACCTTAACCAAGGTTTTAATCCCGAAAATACAGGTGGAGGAATAGAAATAAGCTTTTTTGAAACCGATGATAAAGAAGAATTGTTAGAGTTAAATGCACAGCAAACCTTACAGGTAATTCATCAGCTAACAAAAGAAGGTTACCAACTAAACGATATTGCCATTCTTACACGAGCCAATAGCGAAGCGGCTGAAATAGCTTCATTTTTACTAGATAATAATATTGATGTTATTTCTTCAGAAAGCTTGTTGCTAAACAACTCTAAAGAAGTTAACTTTTTGGTTACTTTTTTAAAGTACTTAATCTATCCTAACGAAAAAAGTATTCAATTGGCGTTGCTTTCTCTAATGCCGGATTCGTTAGCCAACGATGCGGCAATTTTTGAACTCTTTATTTCTTCATCATCAAAAAAAGAAGATGTATTGGCAACTTTCTTAAAAATGAACGATTTAGAGTTAGATAAAAACATCATCAACCAATTTTCGCTCTATGAGTTAACTGAATTTTTAATTAACCATTTTTCTTTGTCTGATGAAACCAACATTTACATTCAGTTTTTCTTAGATAAAGTGTACGAATTTACCGTAAAAAAAGGCAATTCTATCAACAGTTTTGTTGAATGGTGGAATGATAAAAGTGAAAAGTTTTCCATCATCATCCCTGAAGGAATTGAAGCGGTAAACATTATGACAATTCATAAATCTAAAGGATTGGAATTTCCAATTGTAATTTATCCTTTTGCCAATAATGCAGCAAGGGGCAATAATAGAATGTTTTGGATAGAGAAAACACCGGTAGAAAAATTACCTGTTGCCCTACTCCCAATGAATAAAGATATTTTAAACACCGAATACGCTTATATTTATCAAAATGAAGAAAATAAAGCTATATTAGACCTTGTAAATGTACTCTATGTAGCATTTACTCGACCAAAAGACAGGTTGTATATTTTATCTAACTATGTTCCAAAAAAGAGTGAAAAAGTTGCCGCCAACCAGTTTCTTTATAACTATTGTACTAACTTCACTCCTATTAAAACAGCAGTACCCACGTACCGTTTCGGATTATTTAACAAGAAAGATACTACCGAAAAACAAGCTGAACAAAGCAATAGCGATAAGTTTGGTAAGATCATCCACAACAATTGGAGAGAAAAAATAAAAATAAGCTTTCAAGCTCCAAAAGTCTGGGAAGTTGAAAATCCGGAACAGATTGGCGAACATGGATCTTCCATTCATGCTATTTTAGCTGATATTAAAACAGTCGCTGATATTGAAAAAACAACTAACAGATATGTGAGTAAAGGTATTATATCTATTGAAGAATCTAAAGAGTTATTGTTTCAACTGCAAAATTTATTCAGTAATCCTGCTATACATTTTTTGTTTGATGATGTTGATGAAGTAAAAAATGAAACTTCTATTTTATTACCTTCTGGTGAAGTTTTCCGGCCCGACAGAGTGGTTATAAAACAACAGACTGTTTATGTAATCGACTATAAAACAGGCGAAGAAAACAATAAACATAAAAAACAAATAGCCAACTATATTGCTATCATCAGTAAAATTCCGGCTTATGCCAACTTTACTTTTAAAGGTTATATTTTGTATTTAAAAACAAATGAAGTTGTTGAAATTTAAGTACTATTCTCCATTTTATTTCAAAATAAAAATTATAGTTTTGATGTATAACTAAAAAACAAACAATTAAATATGGAAGAAACTACAAACAACAATGCTGTTCCTACACAAGACCCGGGGAAAACAGTGGCAATTGTTAGCTACATTACACTAATTGGACTAATCATCGCTTTTGTAATGCACAGTGAACAAAGAAATAAATCTGAACTAGGTGCATTCCACCTTAGACAAGCATTAGGAATTTATCTTACTAGCTTTTCTATGATGATTGCAAGTTTTATATTGGTTTTTATCCCATTTATTGGATGGATGATAGCCATTTTAATTAACTTGTGCTATATAGGGATTTTTATATTTTGGATATTAGGACTTATTGGAGCTGTTAATGGCGAAAGAAAAGCCGTACCTCTTTTAGGAGCTTTTTATCAAAATATTTTAAAGGATATCAAGTAAGCGTATTGTAACTTATTGCTACAAAAAGAGCATTAACTAATATTAGTTAATGCTCTTTTTTTTTGTAATTTATTATAAAAATTTTCGACAAATTAGTAAGTATTGTGGAAATAAAAACAAAACTTTGTAAAAAAGAAATTATTAGCCAAATGGAAAAATTTAGAGGAACAGGGGTTGCCATTATTACTCCTTTCAATCAAGACAAAAGCATAGATTATAATGCATTAGAAAGATTAGTAGAATACCTCATTACAAACGGAGTAGATTACTTAGTAGTGCAAGGCACAACTGGAGAATCGGTAACCTTAACTAACGAAGAAAAAAAGCAAGTATTGGCTTTTGTGATTAAAGTAAACAACAACAGATTACCAATAGTGCTTGGTTTAGGTGGTAATAACACACAAGCTATTCTAGATGCTCTTTCAACTATCGACTTTACCGGTGTTGATGCACTACTTTCAGTTAGTCCGTATTACAACAAACCTACCCAAGAAGGAATCTACCAACATTACAAAGCTATTGCTGAAAAATCTCCGTTACCAATAATTTTATACAATGTTCCGGGAAGAACAAGTTCTAATATAGCTGCTGCAACAACTTTACGACTTGCTAATGATTTTAAAAACATCATAGCTGTAAAAGAAGCTTCAGGAAATTTAGAACAATGTATGGAGATTATTCAACAAAAACCTGAAGGATTTTTAGTGATTTCTGGAGATGATGCTCTTACCCTACCTTTTATTGCTAGCGGTGGAGATGGTGTTATATCTGTAATTGCCAATGCTTTTCCTAAAGGATTTTCTGATATGGTAAATGAAGCGTTAAACGGCAATATAGAAAACGCAAGAAAACTGCATTATCAACACTTTGAAATAATTCACTATTTATTTTGTGATGGAAACCCTGCCGGAATTAAAGCTACGCTAAAAGTTTTAGGAATTACAGGTGATACAGTTCGTTTACCCTTAGTTAATGTTACAGCTGCTACTTTTGAAAAAATAAAAAGTTTAACAAATAAAATTATATAACTAATTTTGAACAAGTTAATAAGAATCATATCAACCCTAACTTTAATATTAATTTTTACAATATTTAGCTGTAATATGGAAGCAAAAAATAACGATAAACCTACAGAAAATACTAATGATACTACCACAACAGATACCATAACACTTGGTGCCGGATGTTTTTGGTGTGTCGAAGCTATATTTGATCAATTAAAAGGAGTTGAAAAAGTGATTTCAGGGTATGCTGGCGGAACTGTAAAAAATCCTTCTTACAAAGAAGTATGCACTGGAAAGACAGGCCATGCAGAAGTTTGTCAGGTGATATATAATCCTAACATTATTGCCACAGAAGAATTATTGGAAGTTTTTTGGCAAACCCACGACCCTACAACCTTAAACAAACAAGGAGGTGATGTAGGAACTCAATACCGTTCTGCTATTTTTTATCACAATGATGCTCAAAAACGAATTGCCGAAGCTTACAAGCAGCAACTTGACAGCTCCAACATTTTTAGCAACCCTATCGTTACTGAAATAACAGCTTTTACCAATTTTTATCCTGCCGAAGATTACCATCAAGATTATTTTGAGTTAAATGGCGAACAACCATATTGCTCTGCTATTATCAAACCTAAGGTAGAAAAGTTTAAAAAGAAATTTAAAGATAAATTAAAACCTTAGAATTTTTCTAAATTCAGATTTAAATTTAAATTTGTGGAATGGATAATTTACTAATTGAAGCAACAATTAACACACCCAAGATAGATTTTAACGCAACAACCAACTTGTTAAAAATTTGGGGACGCTCTATTCCTGAACATCCCATTAACTTCTATAGACCTGTGGAAAATTGGTTAGATGCTTATTTAACTACATCTCCTGAAGAAATCACATTAGAAATTTACCTCGATTACTTAAACACACATTCAACTGAATGTATGTATATCTTGCTTAAAAAACTAGCCGACTATCAATCAACGCTATCAAAGAAAGTAAAAATAGTATGGCTTTATGATGAAGATGATGAAGACATGGAATCTATGGGTGAAGATATTAGTGATATTGTTAAGCTTCCTATAGAGTTAAAAACGCTCTAAAATACATCAACAAAATACAGTAATATATAGCATTTGCTATTACAATAAAAAAATATAAACACATGAAATACAATCCTCTTAATCAGCAAACGTTTATAACCAACAGAAAAAGAGTAACAGAGATGATGCAGCCTGCATCTATGGCTATTTTCAATTCAAACGATATTATGCCAACCAATGCTGATGGGACCATGCCCTTTCGTCAGAATAACGATTTACTTTATGTTTCCGGAATTGATCAAGAGGAATCAATAGTTGTATTATTTCCAGAAGCTAATAATCCGGCACATAGAGAAATACTATTTGTTAAAGAAACCAGTGAACTAATTGCCATTTGGGAGGGTGCTAAATTTACTAAAGAAGAAGCTACGGCTCTTTCAGGCATTAAAACTGTTTTTTGGACCAGCCAATTTGAACAAGTTTTCCATCAATTAACTACAGAGGCAACAACCATTTATCTTAATCAAAATGAACATCTAAGAGCTGTAAATACTGTTGAGACAAGAGATGATAGGTTTAGAAAACTTTGTCAAACCAAATACCCACTACATCAATACGAAAGGCTAGCTCCTATCATGAGAACAGTTAGAGCTATCAAATCCACTACTGAAATTGAAATGATTCAACACGCTTGTAATATTACTGAAAAAGGTTTTAGAAGAGTATTAGACTTTGTTAAACCTGGCGTAACAGAATATGAAATCCAAGCAGAATACATGCACGAATTTTTAAGAAACCGTTCTAGAGGGTTTGCTTATGAACCTATAATTGCCTCAGGGTATAATGCTTGTGTATTACATTACGTAGAAAATAAAGCTACCTGTAAAGAAGGAGAAGTTATTTTAATGGATGTTGGTGCTGAATACGGCAACTTTGCTTCTGATATGACCAGATGTATTCCTGTAAGCGGGAAATTTAGCAACAGACAAAAAGATGTTTATAATTCTGTACTTAAAGTGATGAAAGCTGCTACAGCCATGTTGGTTCCGGGAACTAAAATTGATGACTACCACAAAGAAGTAGGTAAAATAATGGAAAATGAACTAATTTATTTAGGATTACTTGATAAACATGATGTTGCCAAACAAGATCCTAATAATCCGGCTTACAAAAAATACTTCATGCACGGAACTTCTCATCATCTAGGGTTAGACGTACATGATGTAGAAAATAGAAACAGACCGTTAGAAGCAGGAATGGTACTAACTGTAGAGCCTGGAATTTACATAAGAGAAGAAGCTTTAGGCATTCGTTTAGAAAACGATGTGGTGGTAACCAATGACGGGCAACCTTTCGATTTAATGAAAAATATTCCTTTAGAAGCTGAAGAGATTGAAGATTTGATGAACTAAAAGACCTATTCCCCTTCTACGTAGTCTCTTAAATACTCGTAAGTTTCTGTTAAATCGCCATTTTCGCAAATGGTAGCATTTTTAATGATGTTTAGTTTATCATCAATTAAGTGAGGCAAAACATTATCTATAAATTCTCTGCCAAAATCAGCAGATGCATCTTTGGGTAATTCACAAGGAAGATTATCTACCGCCATAACAGTAATGGCATCAACATTATCAAAGATTACTTCTTTTTCTTGTTGAGGATCATAACCATAAAGTGGTTCTTTTATGGTTGAAGGTCTTAATGTACAAGCAACAGGTCCGTCAATATCGCAACTAATATCACCAACCACTTTTATGTTAAATTCAGGAGATTTTGCCTCCTCACGAGAAAAAATAAACGGTGCTTCTTCATCCCAAAAATGCCCTGAAATGTACATATCGGTAACTTTTGCAAATCGGAAAAAATTTCCCTCAAATTCGGTTGGGTGATTAAAAAAATCTGATGAATCAAATTCTTTTCCGTCTTTTCGTTTATTATAATCGTGAACATTTAACTGCGTATATACCGGCTCATTAAATGATTGATTTAAAAACTCGTCTGGAGTTACTTTTTTAATGCCAATAACATCTAATATTTCAATAATTCCTCCAGCTACTCTACCTCCACCCGTTATCACAATTTTATAATCAATAGGAAGTTTCACTTTTTTAAGCTCTGCTTCCATTTCTTTTCTATCATCGCACAAATAAGCTCTTTTTAAATCAAAAGCTTTTTCTCTTTTACCGTAAGCAAAAAAGCTATTATAACAACCAACAACTCCGGCATACCTTCCAAAACCTATTAACCTTCTTCCTTCAACATCAGTAATGGTTTCATAATCTACCATTTTAATATTTTTTTTTATCATCTCTAACAACAAAGCCCTATTATAAGGTTGTTTTTTTATGGTATGAGAAAAATAAAAATAAGTTTTATTGGCAATTAATTCTTTAATAGGTACTTCTTTCACTCCCATCAGCACATCACAGTCATCAACACTTTCAACAAGAGTAATACCGACATTAGCATATTCTTCATCCTTAAATCTTCTTACATTGCTTTTTTGAACAACTAATTCTACATTAGGAAATGTTGTTTTCACTTCAGCACATTGCTCAGGAGACATAGGAACTCTTTCATCGCTAGGAACTTTCCCTTCTTTTATAATGCCAATTTTCATAGTTATAAATTTAAAAACTTTAATAATTCGCAAATATAAGCTAAAACGCTTCTTTTAGCAATTGTTAACTTATGATATGAGTAAAAAAGTTTAACTTTGTATAAGTTCTTTGGAATATTACTAAATGGGGTCGTTTTTGGCTTTGACAGCAAGATGAATGACTAGGTAAGCATGTCGAGCATTGTGAGTTGGCTCGTAAATATCGGCTCTCAAATCGCTAACTGGCGAAGATAACTATGCAATGGCTGCGTAATCACGACTAAGTCGGATAACCTTCATCCTCGCTGAAGTACAGTAGGCAGGACCATTACTCCTCAAAAATATTGTCTGTTTATTTTTGGTTAAGGAGTATCAATTTTTCAGACTAGCCTTTGTGATGTTTCTAAGCATAGGTTAAACAACAGAAACTTAAGATTAAAATTGGTTGTCTTTTACCTGTTTTATTCCTAACAATTAATAAAAGAATACACATGTAGAAAGCTTACGATTTCCTTGTTTGGACGAGGGTTCGAATCCCTCCGACTCCACAAAAAAACCGATAATAAAAATGTTATCGGTTTTTTTTTATATCTTTATTTTTTTATTATTCCATTAACAATCAAAATATTATTATGGTAAAAATTGTATTTCTTTCAACATTAACAATGCTGAGTTTAATTTCTTCTGCACAAATTACTATTTCTAATAATGACATGCCAAACGTTAACGATATTTATCATATTAGTATTACCGCTAACTTACAAGGAAACAATCCAGCTCTTACAGGAACTAATTTCTTATGGGATTATTCTCAACTTCAAGCAACCATTCAACGCTCTGATACTTTTGTTACTGTTTCTTCAACTCCATTTGCTTATCAATATTATTTTAATAATATTCTTTTATACCCCAATCATAAAGCTAATTATGCGATAAAAGGAAATGATATAAATTTTCAAGTAGTAAACATTACTGATGTTTACGATTTTTATAAAAATTCTTCTTCTCAATATACCAATGTTGGTTTCGGGTCCAATATAAATGGAGTACCATCATCTACACAAAGAATTCCTGTTGATGTTCAATATGTTTTTCCGCTCAATTATAATAACAACAATGTTTCTTATTCTGAATTTTTAGTTTCAATACCAACAGTTGGTGATTATGGACAATCTCAGGAGCGTATTGATACAGTTGATGGGTGGGGAAGCCTAATTACACCTTTTGGAACTTTCAACTGCTTGAGAGTAAAATCTATTTTAAACATTACAGATACACTTTATACATCTCAGTTTGGAACAGGATTTAGTTTTCCAAGACCACAACAAATTGAATACAAATGGTTGGCTGCAAACTCAGGTGTTCCTGTATTAAAAATAACAACTACTTCCGGAAGTTCTCAAATTGAATATCAGGATAATTTAATGGTAGGTATTAATGATAACGTTTTGCCTATCTATCATTTAAAAATATTTCCTAATCCGGCAAAAGAATCAATTGTTATAGATTTTCAGTCTTTAAAAAAAGAACAAGTCTCTATCAGTTTAAAAGATATTAATGGTAAAATAGTTAAAGAGATTTATAGCGGAGATATTGAGAAAGGTAACAACCATATTTTATTATCGCTTACCGAGTTTAGTAATGGGTTTTACTTTTTGGATATGAATTTTAGTGATTACACAATAACTAAGAAGCTAGTTATCTCAAGATAACCTCATAAAAAAAACAGCTAAATTTAGCTGTTTTTTTTGTTCTTATATAACTATAGTTACCTTACCTATATATTCATGCCATTTTCCAAACACATCTTTTGCTCTGATTTTATAGACATACACATCTTGTTTAATCTCTCCGTTTTTATATCTTCCATCCCACTTAGAGTCTAATTGATATCCTTCAAATATCAATTCTCCCCATCTATCAAAAATTAAGATTTCTATTTCATCTATACCATATCCTTTAACAAAGAAATAATCATTTTTGTTATCACTATCAGGGGTAAAAGCATTAGGAATCCATAGAGCAAAAGCAGGTTCTATTCTTACTTTCTTTTGCGTGGTATCTTTACATCCAAAAGTATTTTCAATAAATAAAGTAACATAGTAATCACCTGAATCTGTATAATGGTGTATAGGATGTTGATTGGTAAATGTTGTTCCTTTATCTCCTATATCCCAAAGCCACTGATTAGCTACAATAGATACATCGGTAAAGGTAATTTCACTATCGTAAATATTAGCCTCTTCGGGTGAATAAGTAAAATCTGCTAAAGGCTTAGGGAAAACAGTAACCTTTTGACTCATAGAATCTGTAATAGTACATCCTTTATCTGAAGTAACAGAGAGTATTACATTGTAATAAGCTGTATTAGTATGGGATGGGTTATTAAACACTACACCACTTGGGCTTTGAGCTGAAGATGTATTTCCGTTACCAAAGTCCCAATGCCAACTTGAAATGTTTCCTATAGTATCAATGGTTGAGTTATCGGTAAAGTTTATGATTAAAGGAGAACATCCTTGAGTAATATCTGCAATAAAATCTACTTGAGGTATTGGATTAACAGTAATCTCTAATGTTTGACTATTGGGACATCCATTATTACTTACGACAGTTAGTGTTGCATAAAATTTCCCTTGTGAATTATATTGATAAATAGGATTTTGTTGAGTACTTGTTCCTGAGTTGTCGCCAAAATCCCAATTCCATGAAACAATATTGTTTTGTGTAAAATTATTCGATATAGTTGTTAAATCAGTGAACTGAGTAGGTATATTAAAACAAACTTCTGTTGGTGAAAAGTTCACTACCGGAATTGGCCATACTTCAACAAAGTGCTTAATCGTATCTTTACAACCATTGTTAGATATCACCACCAATGTAGTAGAATAAATTCCTTCTGCATTATAATTATGTTGAGGACTTTGTTGTGTAGAGGTATTTCCATCACCAAAATACCATTGCCAATTAGCAATGTTGCCACTTGTTATAGTTGTTCCATCTACAAATGGTATTGATGTTCCATAACACTGATTACTGAACGTAAACTCAGCTTCTGGTTTAGGAAAAATGGTTACTGTTTTTATTACTGTATCGGCACAACCTTGTGCTGAATAAACTATTAACAGAGGATTATATGTTCCAGCACTTTGATATAGGTTTTGAGTTGTTTGGTTAGTATCATCAATTACTCCATCATTTTCATAATCCCATGCCCAGCTTACTATTGAAGAATTGTTTACCGTTGAGATGTCATTTAATTGAACTACATCAGCAAAACAAGCGTTATTTGAAGTGAAATTTGCTACAGGGTTATCATAAACATCAATAGAACTCGTGTAGGTGTTTATACAACCACTATCCGATATAACAGTTAGGTTGACATTATATGTACCTGGCTGTCCATATGTATATGATGGGTTTGACGTTGTTGATGTTCCTGAGTTATCTCCAAAATCCCATTGCCAATTTACAATTCCACCAGTAGCAATGGAAGAAGAATCTATAAAATTAGTTACTTGGTTATAACAAACAGCATCAGCAACAAAATTAGCTACAGGAATTGGATCAACTACTACAGGAATGATGATAGAATCTTTACAACCCAATGATGTTGTTATATGCAACTGCGTATTATATGTTCCTGCTGCAGCAAACCCATTAGATGAATTTTGATTAGTATTATCTATTACTCCATCATTAGTAAAATCCCAATTCCAACTTACAATTGTTCCTCCGTTTGGTTGAGATAAATCTGTAAATGAAGTTTGCGTTCCTTCACAAACATTAGTATAAGAAAAATTAGCTGCAGGAGTTGCGTCAATTGTTATATAAAAGTTATCTGGTAAACCAGGACATCCATTAGCTGTAGGCGTAACAGTTACTGTAGAAGTAACAGATGTTGTACCTGTATTGTTTGCAATAAAAGATGGTATTCCGCCATTACCGTTTACTTGTAGCCCTATATTAGGATTAGAGTTTGTCCAATTAAAAGTAGTATTATTTACAGTTCCCGAAAAATTAGTTTGAGGAACAATTGCTCCATGACATACAATAATATTTGGTGGTAAAATCACTTGTGGAGTTGGTTTTACTTCAACATAAACATTGGCATTTGCACTTGTACAACCATTTACTGTTACATTTACACTATAAAAACCTGTATCTAACATATTAGCATTAGCAATTGTTGGATTTTGTTGTGTACTTGTAAACCCATTAACTCCCGTCCAATTATAAGTTCCATTTGCAACGCTAGATGCAAAAAGCTGAATATTAACTCCTTCACATACTGGAGCATTAGTTGTTGCTATTGGTGCAAAAGGAATTTGATTTACAACAACATTTGTGTAAAAAGTATCACTATAACAACCATTAACTATTGCTACTACACCATAAGCTCCGGAAGCATTTAAAGGAGCTATTGGAATTGATGGATACTGACTTGAAGAGATAAAGCCATTTGGACCAAACCAAGCATAAGTTGCTCCTGGAACGGTATCAACTCCCAAACTTAACGAATCGCCCACGCAAAGTGGTCCATTATTAGTTGGGTTTAAAGGAGGAAATGGTGGTGGATTAATTACGTAAGCTGTATCAGAAGCAGCAGGACATCCTGATAAAGTATCGGTAACACTAACATAGTAAGTACCAGCACTTGTAACCGTAATTGATGGTGTTGTAGCACCTGTGTTCCACATATAATTTATTGGTGGATGAGCATTAGCAACACTTGCAGTCAGTACTGCACTTCCTGTTCCCGGACATATAACCACATTTTGTGGACTTACATTTACTACCAATTCAGGCAAAGTATAAACCCTAACAGTATCACAAATATACATTCCTGCACTACAAGTTGTAAGGTTTCCACATACTTGATAGTCAATATATGGAGGGGCAGTAGGTATTGGTGTTACTGCTGTTGTGTCACATTGTGATGGACATGCTAAATAACTATTGAAATCTCCATAGTTTCCCGGAAAAATAGAATTCCATGTAACGGTTGATTCAACTAAACCTTTAACACTTAAATCTTTACTACATCCCTCTCTAACAGTAATATCATCTGAAGCTCCATAAGTTTTAGTAGTAGTAATTACATAAGTAGCATTATCATTTCCTGCCTTACAGTAAGTTAAGCAAAAATTAACCACACCTGTATCAATACAAAGAGGGGTTCCTAAAGATGTTGGAGTACCACACCCTACTTGATAAAAAGCTCCACCGGGAGGTGCTGGGTTAAAAACATCAAAATTTACCTGATTGGCTCCCGGACTAACCGTAATATTAAAACTTATACATCTATCAGGTCCTGAAGCAGAACAACAATAACCATTTCTTACTGCTTGAATAGCATAACTTGTATCCGGATTTGCTGAAAGATTAATAGTAAATGTTGGAACTGTGTTATCACAACCACATGATTGGGTTTGTGCTTGTAGGTTGTTATCGGCAAAAAGTAGCAAAAAAACACCGAGAAACAAAAGAGAGTAGATAGTTTTCATGGCGCGGAAGTTTAGAGGTTTAGAGGTTTAGTTCTTAAACGACAAAATAACTCAAATAGTTGCCTATTATAGCCCGTAGAAACCCTTATATAGCCTAAGTATTAATGTTAATCGCCTAAAAAACAAGGGGGTTGTATACAAAAAAAATATTTATTAACAAATTTTTTTTGATAATTTTAATATTTTAACTGATTTCACTTAAAATTGATATAAATTTAACAAAATACTGTTAAATAAAGACTTTATTTAGGAGCAATTTTTAATAAATATAATGCTAATAATCCATATAAAACATTGGGTGTCCATACAGCTACTAAAACGGATGCTCCCGAGGTAAGTGCAAACGAAGTAAATATTTGCATAAATAAAATATAAGAAGCACTTATCAATAACCCCAACCCTATATGCAAACCTATCCCTCCTCTAACCTTTCTACTCGACATGGAAACCCCTATTACTGTTAAAATAAACGTTGCAAAAGGATAGGCAAATCTTGTTTGTCGCTCCACCAAATAGCGGGTAATTTTTTCAGAACCTTTAAAAACAGCTTCCTCTATAAAGTCATTTAATTCTTTATAACCCATTGTTTGAACGAAGCTTTTTCTTCTTTTAAATTCTTCAGGTTTTAGGTTAAGCGTTGTATCTTTATACGCTCCTGTATTTACAATTTCATCTAAGCCATTTATATATCTCTCGTAATAATTACCAATATGCCATTTATGGGTAATGGTATCCCAAATTACATTATCTGCAATTAGTTTATAGGTTAATTCTCCTTCTTCATTGAAATTTTCAATAGAAAAATCTATTCCCATATCTATATCGGCATTATAGCTCGACATATAGATAAAAGTTTCTTTATCTATTTGCATGTGGATATCTCTATCTACATTTCTAAACTTATTTTTTCTATACACTTCTTCAAAAGCAATTCTTTCTTTATTGGCTTCAGGAATAACAAAATTGTTAAGATAAAAAGAAATGATAGTAAGTATAGCTGCCGATATTAAGTACGGTCTTAACAATCTTCTAAAACTTACTCCACCGGCAAGTATAGCAACAATTTCTGAGTTACTCGCCATTTTAGAAGTAAAGAAAATTACCGTAATAAATATAAAAATAGGACTTAGTTGATTAATTAAAAACGGTACAAAATTGAGGTAATAATCTAAGAATATTGCCGACACAGATGCTTTTCGCTCAATAAAAGTTTGTAGGTTTTCCGATAAATCAAATATAATAATAATCGGTATGATAAGAAGTATGGTAAAGGCAAACGTTCCTAAAAACTTTTTAATTATATATGCATCAATAATCTTCATTAAACTATAGCCTAGTTGCCAACTGTTTTACCATTTTATTTTTCCATGTTGTAAAATCTCCTAACAAAATATGTTCCCTTGCTTCATTAACCAACCAAAGATAAAAACTTAAATTATGTAAGGTAGCAATTTGAGCTCCTAATATTTCTTTAGAAATAATTAAATGACGAAGATACGCTTTTGAATAAAAAGTATCTACATAACTTGTTCCGTCAGTATCTATTGGCGAAAAATCTGCTTCCCACTTCTTGTTTTTGATGTTGATAAAACCATTTTGCGTAAATAACATTCCATTACGAGCATTTCTGGTAGGCATCACACAATCAAACATATCTATTCCTAAGGCAATATTTTCCAGCAAATTTATTGGCGTTCCAACGCCCATTAAATAACGAGGTTTATCTTCCGGAAGAATATTGGTTACAATTTCACACATTTCGTACATTTCATCATCCGGCTCTCCTACCGAAAGTCCACCAATGGCATTTCCTTCTCTTTCAAAAGAAGCAATTTTTTCAGCAGACTGTTTTCTTAAGTCTTTATAAACGCTACCCTGAACTATTGGAAAAAGTGTTTGACTGTATCCGTACAAATCTTGTGTTGTATCAAACCTTTCGCAACAACGTTTAAGCCAACGATGCGTCATGTGCATAGAATTTTTGGCATATTTATACTCACATGGATAAGGTGTACATTCATCAAAAGCCATAATAATATCAGCTCCAATGGTTCGTTGTATATCCATTACGTTTTCCGGTGTAAATAAATGTTTGGAACCATCAATATGAGAGGAAAACGTTGCTCCTTCTTCTTTAATTTTTCTCCTTCCTGACAACGAGTATACTTGATAACCACCACTATCGGTAAGAATTGGTTTTTCCCAATTCATAAATTTATGTAAGCCTCCTGCCTGACCAATAACATCTAATTTAGGTCTTAAATATAAATGGTAAGTGTTTCCTAATATTATTTGTGCATTAATATCATTATTTAATTCATGTTGATGAACCCCTTTTACTGTTGCGGCTGTCCCCACAGGCATAAAAATTGGTGTTTTAATAATTCCATGATCGGTAGTAATCTCTCCTGCTCTCGCTTTTGATTGCGGATCTTTCTTTTCTAACTTAAATTTCATTTATAGTTGTTTATTAACTTTTTCATGAGAAATGCACCATCAAAACTTATTAACGATGCATGTCTAAAAACTTCGCCAAAGATAATTATTTAGTACGGACATAGCTCTTTATTTTTGACATTGAATTATATTTATAATGCAAGACTTGTTAAAAGACATTTTTTCCTTCTTCCCTCCTCACTCTATTTGGGATTGGTTGATTATTCTATTTATCTTCATGTTTCTTATTCAAGTATTTTATTATCTATACTTTTTTACAAAAATTGCTTTTTATAATCCAACTACTTCTCAACCAAAAACTACTTCCGTATCAGTAATTGTCTGCGCTAAAAACGAAAGAGAAAATTTATTGGCTTTTCTACCTCATATTTTATCTCAAGATTATCCTGATTTTGAAGTTATTGTTGTTAATGATAACTCAGTTGATGATACGCAAGATGTATTAAAAGCATTTTCGTTGCAACACAGTAAACTTAAAATTGTTACAGTTCCTGACAATGACCGTTTTTATGGCAATAAAAAATTTGCTCTAACTTTAGGAATAAAAGCAGCAAAAAATGAAATAGTGTTACTTACCGATGCCGATTGCAAACCCACTTCAAACCAATGGATAAGCTTAATGACTGCTTACGAAAATCCTCAAAAGAAAATAATTTTAGGGGTTGGCAATTACGAACAACAACCAAGCTTTCTAAATAAACTAATACGGTTCGAAACTTTTTATACGGCAATTCAATATACTTCTTATGCTTTGCGTAACCTACCATATATGGGCGTTGGAAGAAATTTAAGTTACCACACCGATATATTTTTTAACAATAAAGGATTTGCTTCTCACCACCATATTATTTCGGGTGATGATGATTTATTCATAAACGAGGTAGCCAACCACAACAACACGCAAGTTGTATTGAATACTGCTGCTCATACTATATCCAAACCAAAAACTACTTTTGACAAATGGATACGTCAAAAACAGCGACACTTTTTAAGTGGTACACACTATAAATTAAAACACCAAGTCCTATTGGGAACTTTTATGTTTTCCAATTTAATTTTTGTAGGCTTATTTTTTTTATTGGTCTTTAAAATCCCCTATGTTCATCTAATAATTGGTCTATTTTTATTGAAATATGTCATTCAAATGCTTATCTTTAAGCTTTCTACTAAGCATTTGGGTAATGAGGATGTTATAGTTTACACACCAATTTTTGAACTATTTTTTATGTTTTTCAATCCAATTTTAGTAATTTCAAACTTTATAAAAAAAAGAACTCAATGGAATTAGGTAAAAATTTATCTCCCAAAGCTCAAATAGATTACGAATTAGTTGTGAAAGCAAGGGACCTTCAGGATGAAAAAGCTTATGCTATTCTGTTAGAAAAATACAAAGATTCTATTTTTTATATGATGCTTAAAATGGTTAAGAACCAAGATGATGCTGACGATTTAACCATAGAAGCTTTTGGTAAAGCGTTTAATCGTTTGCACCAATATACTCCCGATTATGCGTTTAGCACTTGGCTTTTTAAAATTGCCACCAACAACTGTATCGATTTTATCCGTAAGAAAAAGATGATCACCTTTTCTATCGACAAAGGTTTTGAAGATAGTGAAGGCAATAATTCTACTTTCGATATTAAGGAAAACAACTTAAATCCGGAAGAAAAATTTATGCGTAAGCAAAAGATTAGAATTATGCGTGAAATGGTAGATCATTTAAAACCGCGCTACAAACAATTGATTGTTTTGCGTTATTTTAGAGAATTATCTTACGATGAAATAGCTGAAGCCACCGAACTTCCTTTAGGAACAGTAAAAGCCCAACTATTCAGAGCTAGAGAAATGCTTTACAATTTATTGCTAAATAAAAAAGATAGGTTTTAAATTAGACAAGCTATACTAATCATTGTTTAAAATAATCGTACACCACTTTTGCTCTTTTTTTACTGACAACTTGCTCTAGTTCTTGCAAAGAAGCCTTTTTTATATTGGCTACAGATTTAAACTTCCACAACAATTGCTGAGCTGTTTTGTAACCTATACTTTCTATTTCCGCTAATTCTGATTTGATAGCTGCTTTAGAGCGTTTGTTACGGTGGTGAGTTATTCCAAAGCGGTGAGCTTCATCTCTTAAATACTGTATCAATTTTAACGATTCTGAAGTTTTATTTAAATACAAAGGAACCGAATCATTAGGAAAATAAATTTCCTCCAATCGTTTGGCAATGCCTATAATGGTTATCTTTCCTCTTAACCCCAATTGGTCCAAACTTTTTAATGCTGCTCCCAACTGACCTTTACCCCCATCTATCACAATTAATTGGGGTAAAGATTCTTTGTTTTCAATTAATCTTTTATACCTTCTATAAACCACTTCTGTCATAGAAGCAAAATCATCCGGACCTTCAACTGTTTTTATATTGAAATGTCGATAATCTTTTTTGCTTGGTTTGGCATCTTTAAAAACCACACAAGCTGCCACAGGGTTCGTTCCTTGTATATTAGAATTATCAAAACACTCTATATGTACAGGTTTTTCGTTCATCCTTAAGTCTTTTTGCAATTTTTCTAAAATTCTATCTGCATGTTTGGTAGGATTTACATTAGCTTGTTGTTTTTTCCGCTCTAATCTGTAATATTTAGCATTGCGTTCAGAAAGTTCTAATAATTGTTTTTTATCACCTCGTTGCGGAACTAAGAACTTCATATTTTCATCTTGCAACTCCGGTTTAAAAGGCACAATTACTTCTTTAGATTCACTATTAAACCTACTTCTCAATTCAGCTATACCTATTTGTAACAATTCATCATCGGTTTCTTCTAATTTCTTTTTTAGTTCAATAGTATGTCCCTGAATAATAGCTCCATTAATCACTTTTAAATAATTTACATAAGCATATTTCTCATCAGAAATAATAGAGAAAACATCTACATCATTAATCGTTGGACTAACTACAACAGATTTACTTTGATAATTTTCCAGCAACTGAATTTTTTCTTTTATCAACTGAGCTTTCTCAAAAGACAATTCATCAGCATATTGCTTCATGAGTTGTTTTAAATACTTAATTACACCATGTATGTTTCCTTTAATAATGGCTTTTATATTCTGAATGGCTTCTAAGTAATTATCTTCTGTTTGATTTCCCACACAAGGAGCTTTACAATTACCTATATGGTATTCTAAACACACCTTAAATTTATCGTTAGCAATATTTTCTTGCGACAAATTATAATTACATGTTCTTAAAGGATATAATTTTCGGATAAGTTCCAAAATAGTATTCATCATTCTTACAGAAGCATAAGGACCAAAGTACTCAGAACCATCTTTTACTATGTTTCTTGTTGAAAAAACTCTTGGAAAGCGTTCGTTTTTTATACAAATAAATGGGTAAGTTTTATCATCCTTAAGCATTACATTATACTTAGGTTGGTATTTTTTAATGAGATTGTTTTCCAACAATAAAGCTTCAATTTCAGTTTCAACAATTATGGTTTTAATATCTGCAATTTGCCTAACCAATACAGCGGTTTTACCATTTTCATGAATTTTATTGAAATAAGAACTAACTCTATTCTTTAATTTTTTGGCTTTACCAACATATATAATCTTTCCGTTTTTATCTAAAAATTGATAAACCCCTGGAGCTTTTGCCAATGTTGATATCGCTTGTTTCACATCCATAAAAAAACAAAATTAATCATTATAAAGTTGAAACATTGAATGCAACTTTATTGTTTCCAACTACGTATTTATTTTTTTAATACTAAGTAATTTTACTTATTTTTGAAATATATTTTTAAATTAAATGAGAATTATATACCTAACTGTACTACTTTTTTTTATTCAAACTCAAGTATTTGCTGCATGTGTAAGTGTTGGTTCTGGCGATTGGGGCGACCCAAACACATGGGTTTGTAATGGTGTTCCCGGAGTACCTGGTTGTGGCGATACCATTACCATTGCAGCAGGTCATACCGTCTCTGTTAGAAATCAACAAGATTATTCTGAACCGAGTTGTAGTACACCGATGTTCGTAGTTGTAGATGGAACCTTAGATTTTCCTGTAAACGGTCCTAAATTAAGGCTTCCTT
The DNA here is from genome assembly GCA_036567945.1 of Vicingaceae bacterium. Taxonomy (GTDB): domain Bacteria; phylum Bacteroidota; class Bacteroidia; order Flavobacteriales_E; family Vicingaceae; genus BRH-c54. The sequence continues at coordinate 17,084 of DATCTM010000017.1, read as the reverse complement.
GTAATTCAGGTTTTATTATTAATAGTGGAGGTTCTTTATCTTCATCAGCTCCGGCTGGTGGTGGAAGTTCTAATTTTCTTGAAATTTGTAGTACGGTTTATTGGAGAAAAGCTGATGGAACAATAACAGGACCGATAACTTACGGAGCTCCACTTCCTATTAATTTAATTTATTTTGATGCTTTAGCCGTTGAAAATACAATTCAGCTAACATGGATTACAGCCTCAGAAATTAATAATGATTATTTTACTATTGAAAAAAGTGTTGATGCTAAGGCTTGGGAGACAGTTTTAACCGTAAATGGTGCTGGAAACAGTAGCCAAATAATAGAATACACAGAAACTGATTTTAATCCCATATCAGGGATATCTTATTATAGATTAAAACAAACCGATTTTGATGGTAGGTTTGAATATTTTAATATTGTTCCTGTAAAATACAGTACTTCCGATGAAGAAGATGAACTAAGCATTTTTCCTAATCCGGCAAATCAAGGTGGAAATATTTCAATCAATCATAATTTTAATTCAACCAATGAAATTTTAGTAGTACTTAGAGATTTACAAGGAAAAGAGTTCTATTCTAAAGTTCACATAAACATCAACAAAGATGAATTAATAGGCGTTCCTATTGATTATGAAATTCCTAAAGGAATTTATTTCATTGTGGCTACTTCTGAAAATAAAATTCATAGTAAAAAATTGGTTATTAAATAGTTTACCTATCTCAAATATACTTCTGTTGCTCCGGTGCTGTATTCTCTGTAATCAGCATCAGAAAATTGAAGTTCGTAGGTATTACTCAACATATTTCTTAATTCTGTTTTCAATACTCCTGTTCCTTTTCCATGGATAAATACAATGCGTGGAATATTTTCTGATTGAGCTGCTTCAACACATTTTTTGGCATGATTAATTTGTGTGTATAATTTTTGCCAATCTTCTAATCTTGTAGGAAACTCAACTAACTCTTCTAAATGCAAGTCAATTTCTAAGGTGTTTTCGTACTTGTATTTGTTGAGTTTCTTGTACTTGTCTAATAGTTTAGATTTCGATTTAAATTTTTCTTTTCTTAAATCTGTTTGATTAATATATTCAGTATTATCTACGGTATAAACAATATCTTCATTATCATCAATAACAATAACTTCATTTATTGAAACTCGCAGTGTAAATCCATGATTGTCCTCTATCTCTAATTCTTTTTCGGAAATAACTTTAGTAACGATTCCTGTCGCATCATCATTTATAAATTTAACTTTATTTCCTATTTTGGCTTGCATAATTCTATTGTTTAACCTCTCTTACCTTCTTCCTTAAAAAGAAATACACAAAAAACTGTTGCAGCTAATAAAAAGAAGGCTCCTACTTGGTGCACCACTCCTAGCCAAAGAGGCACTTTATAAATCAATGTAAACACTCCCAATAAAAACTGAATGAACACTATTAACAATAATAGTTTTAATCCGTTTTGCTGAGCGATATTAACTTGGTGCTTCGCGGCTTTTACCCATAAAAAGACAATAATTCCAACTACAATTAATGCTAAATACCTGTGTATGAATTGAACTCCTGGTAATCCTTCGGTAAAATTCTTCCATAATGGTTTTATAGCGAAAACAGCATCACTTATCCATTGTCCATCCATTTTTGGCCAAGTGTTCATTATTTTTCCTGCATTTAAACCTGCTACAAAAGCCCCATAAATTATTTGTATTACCAATAAGATAAGTAAAGCCTTTAACCACTTTTTTATACTAGTAAATTTAGTAGAAAAATCTATTTTAGGCTCAAGCAATCCTAGTGCTACCCATAAGGTATAAGCAAAAGTAAGGAAAGCGGTAATTAAATGGGTTGCTAATCTAAAATGGCTAACATCCGGGTCTTTAACCAATCCGCTTTTAACCATCCACCAACCTATAAAACCTTGTAAAGCTCCCATTCCTAGTAATATGGTAGTTTGAATAATTAACTTTTTAGAAAGCTTCTTTTTAAAAAGAAAATAAATATAAGGAACAATAAACACCACTCCTATGATCCTTCCTAGCAGTCTATGCAACCATTCCCAAAAGAAGATGGCTTTAAACTCTTCTAAGGTAAAGTGATAATTTACAATTTGATATTCGGGAAACAATTTATAAGCTTCAAACTTTTCATGCCATTGCTCTTCGTTTAATGGTGGAATCGCATCCATCATCAAATGCCAATCTACCATAGATAATCCTGAGCCTGTTAACCTTGTAATTCCTCCAACAATTACCATTACAAAAACTAACAAACAACCTAAAAGTAACCAATAAAATATGGATTTATCTTTTTGCTGAAGGGTAAAAAAATTACTGTAATTGAACAAACTTATAAATTTTAACAACGAAAAATAATAATTGTCAAAATTAGTTCTTTTAAAAAATTTATAACGAAAAAATAAGATTTAATATACCCTTACCAATTCTAAGTTTTGGTAATGAATTAAAAATGAAGATTGATTTTCAAAACCGCTTTCTATTCCTGTTTTTCTGAAATTAAAATTCATAGAAATTCCCTTGTGATTGTAAGAGTTGGTAATAACAGGGTTAATAATAGTACCATAATTCATTAAACAAGTTCCAAAATAATACGCCATATCAAAACCCAGTAAACTAACGGTAGATGGATAAAACTCTCTTTCCACAATAAACTTATTGATAACATTTGCAGTAGTAGAATCATCATAATTTATATAACTATGAACAGGCAAGTAAACATTTAATAAATCAAATGAAGTTAATTCTATGTTTTCATAAGTTAACCACTCTTCCAACCCAATAAGTGTTACTGTGTAGTCTTCATACTCTCTTCTATTTAAGGTAGATGTTAAATAACTAAACAAATCGGTAATGTAAGCCTGTTTTGAACTAGGTACAAAAATTACATTATTTTTTGTGGATGATAATTTGGCAACTAAATCAGCAAAATTTCTGTCAATTTTCAATTTATTAATAGGTGTAAAAGCTAATGTATCATCAATATTTAACAACATTTTGTTTTTATATGCCTTAATTAATGATTCTATCAATGATTTTTCAGGAGAATTAGCATGTTCTATAGCAATGATATTAGCAGTTTTAAAACTATCTACCAAAAGTGTAGAAATACATTCCACAACATTCGCTTGCGATGGAATTGCTTTAAAAGCCATTTCATTACCTAAAAGCAGCTTATTGGGTTGTTTTACAGGGCTAACAACTGGAATATGATTTCTTTTTCCATACTGAGCTATTACTTCATAATTAGACTGGTATAAAGGACCAACTATCAAATCTAACGGTTTGCCTTCAATTTGTTTCAGTAATTTTAAAATACGCAAAGAATCATCTCCATTGGTGTCATAAACAAGTACTTCAAAAGATTTATCAGCAGTAGAAATAGAGTCTAGCGCAAATAAAAATCCATTGTAGAATTCTATGGCAAACCTAGATTTAGGATAAACATTTTTATCTTCTAAAGCACTTATGTTTTCTGCAATTTCTTTATTCTGATCTACATAAAAAGGAAGCATTAAAGCAATGGTAAAATGATTTTTTTCAGTTGAATCGAAAGCTTGTTGAAGGATTTCTTGCAAAGTAGCACTCAAGGTATCTTTATGCATCTGAAATTGCCCTATTCTATTTTGCTTTATAGGAATAAATATTTTTTCATTTTCTTTTAACCCTCCAGCTAGTCCATTATTAATAAGTTTAATCGAATCTATGCTTACTTCATATAATTTACTGAGCGAATATAATGTTTCACCTTTTTTAACCTGATGCACTTTCCAACCAGAAGTCTTAATCAGCGTATTCGTATCTTTTTTATCTTTTACTTGTTTAATCTGTTTTACAGGAATGTTTATCAGCTGATCTTCCTCAATCTTTTCACCCATATCAGGATTAGCAGCTATAATTTCTTTTACACTAACGTTATAAATTTTTGCAATAGAATAAAGTGTTTGTTTTGCCAATACTTTATGCTGAATAAGGTTTCCATTTGGTTGGCTTGGCTCTTCTTGATGTTTATTTACAGGGATAAATATTTTTTCTCCTATACTTAAACCATCATTAACACCCGGGTTTTCTGATTTAATAACATCAATAGGAACTTCGTATTTCTTATGAATAGCATAAAGCGATTCTCCTTTGCTCACCACATGAATATAGTATTCTTTTCCTTTAATTTTATGGATTTCTAAAGAATCTGTTTGCTGTGCAACTAAGCTAGTTGTTAGCAACAAAAGTATTCCGAGTGATATAATGATGTATTTTTTCAATAGTTTAAAATAAATTATACGCTAACAGTTTTATGATGAAATTTAAATTCACACATTTACAAATTTAAACATTCTCATTATATATTATTCCCATTCAATTGTAGCAGGTGGCTTAGAACTAATGTCATAAACCACTCTATTTACTCCTTTTACTTTATTAATAATATCGTTTGACACTTTTGCTAAAAACTCATACGGTAAGTGACACCAATCGGCTGTCATCCCATCAGTGGATTCTACTGCTCGTAAAGCAACCGCTTTTTCATAGGTTCTTTCATCTCCCATTACACCTACCGATTGTACAGGAAGTAAAATTGCTCCGGCTTGCCAAACATCATTATATAAATTCGCTTTTTTCAAACTTTCTATAAAAATAAAATCCACCTCTTGCAATAGTTGTACCTTTTCTGCAGTAATATCTCCCAAAATACGAATTGCCAAGCCCGGTCCCGGAAAAGGATGTCTACCCAACAAATCATCATTTAACCCTAACGTTTTTCCTACTCTTCTCACTTCATCTTTAAACAACAAACGCAATGGTTCTACAATTTTCAATTTCATATAATCCGGTAAGCCTCCAACATTATGGTGCGATTTTATAGTCTGAGAAGCTCCACCGTTTACCGATACCGATTCAATTACATCAGGATAAATGGTACCTTGAGCCAACCAACTTACATCGGTTATAGCATGAGCTTCCTCATCAAAAACATCAATAAATACTTTACCAATGGCTTTTCTCTTTAATTCTGGGTCGGAAATATTTGCCAACGCACTATAAAATTTTTGCTTAGCATCTACTCCTTTTACATTCAATCCCAAATGTTTATATTGCTCTAATACATTGTTAAATTCATTTTTACGCAACAATCCGTTATCAACAAAAATACAATATAGATTTTTGCCAATAGCTTGATGCAATAATACTGCAGCAACCGTAGAATCTACTCCTCCTGACAAACCAAGCACTACTTTATCGTTACCAATTTTATTTTTTAAGTCTGCTACTGTTGTATCTACAAAAACATCCGGTGTCCAATCTTGCGAAAACCCGCTAATAGTAACCAAAAAATTCTTTAGCAGTTTTGACCCCTCAGTAGTATGATAAACTTCAGGATGAAACTGAATAGCAAATGTATCTTCATCATTAAACTCAAAACCTGCATTTTCTACATCAGAAGTACTTGCTATAATAGTTGTATTTTGTGGCAATGTTTTTATCGTATCGCCATGGCTCATCCAAACCTGAGAGTTTGGAGAAATTCCTTTCGTTAACCGACTTTCGTTACTTGTAAAATCTAATTTTGCTCTACCATATTCCCTGGTATCAGAAGGTAATACCTCTCCGCCATTACTTTGAGCTAAATACTGAGCACCAAAACAAACTCCCAACAAAGGTTTTTTCTTTCTAATGTTTGATAAATCCGGTTTTGGAGCATTTTCATCTCTCACTGAAAACGGACTTCCTGATAAGATAACCGCTTTATATTCATCTACATTAGGTAAATTGTTAAACGGATGAATTTCACAATAAACATTTAATTCTCTCACTCTACGTGCAATTAGCTGTGTATATTGAGAGCCAAAATCTATAATCAATAATTTTTCCATAAGTGGTGCAAAGATAATTGATGAAATTGGTTGAACAATTATTTTTTTTAGATTTTAGATAAATAGTTTAACCAAAAATTTATTCATCAAAACTAACCATCTACATCTTGTTTATCATAAAACGCTTTTTTTCTTTGGCGTTTTACCTTTGATAACTTAAATGGAAAAATAATCAACCGCATACCTCTATCGGAGTTAAAATAATTTCTTGCCCAATTAAAGAATACTATTACTCTATTTCTAAAACCTACCAACGACATTAAATGAACAAACATCCAAACATACCAAGCAAAAGCACCTCCGAATTTCATTTTTCCTAGTTCAACAACAGCTTTATTTTTTCCTATAGTAGCCATAGCCCCTTTATCATGATACACAAAAGGTAACATTTCTTTCTTTTGAATAATTCGTTTTAAATTTTTTCCCACCCATTTACCTTGTTGAATTGCTACAGGAGCAATCATTGGATGTCCCATTGGATTTTTTTCGGTGACCATAGCAGCTACATCACCAATGGCAAAAATATTTTCATGACCTTTTACTCTATTAAATTCATCAACTTCAATTCTGTTTCCTCTTACAATGCTTTTAGCATCAATTCCATTTATTGGAGCTCCTACTACCCCTGCCGTCCATATTAAAGTTTTGGCAACAAAATCTTCTTCTGTATTGGTTTGCACATAATCACCAAAATAGTCTAATACCCTTGTATTAAGCACCACTTTTACACCTAATTGTTCTAAGTAATGTTGAGCTTTTTCGGAAGATGATAGTGAAAGAGCTGGTAATACTCTATCTGACGATTGTATCAAATAGATTTGCATCATAGAAAAATCAAGTTCAGGATAATCTTTTGGTAAAATGTGTGATTTTAATTCTCCCAAAGCACCTGCCAGCTCAACTCCTGTTGGTCCTGCTCCGGCAATAACAAAATTCATTAATCCTTGCCTTTTTCTTTCATTGGTAATGACCAAGGCTTTCTCAAAATTTTGAAAAATAAGGCTTCTCAGGTTCAATGCTTCCGGTATTGATTTCATAGGCATTGAACTAATGGTAAGTCCCTCATTATTCATAAAATTAGTTTTAGAACCGGTAGCAATAATCAAATAATCATAAGCAATTTCATTTATGCTAGAAATAACCAAGTTTTCTTCAGGAATAACATCATTCACTTCTGCCATTCTAAAATAAAAATCTTTATACCCCTTAAAAATTTTTCTTAAAGGAAAAGCAATGGAGTCTGCTTCTAAAGCTGATGTTGCTACTTGATAAAGTAATGGCTGAAAAGCATGGTAATTATGTTTATCTAACATCACAATTTGGTAACCTGAATTTTTAAGGCATTTAGCAAGTTCTACACCTGCAAAACCACCTCCTATTATTACCACTCTCGGCTTATCAGATGTTGGAATACTTATCTTCATATTGAACTAACTATTTTATTATAAACACATTAAGTAGTTCAAATATACTAATTATTCTTTACCAATTCAGTCTGCGTATTTTACCAACATCAACAAGTTATCAAAATGTATTAACAACTATTGAATTAAAATCATTTTTAATCGACTTTTGTGTTTCATTATTTTAACGAGAAGAACATGCAACAATATTTAACTTTATTAGACCATATTTTAAAAAATGGCGTTCAAAAAGGCGACAGAACCGGAACAGGAACGCTAAGTTGCTTTGGTTACCAAATGCGATTTGATTTAAATGAAGGTTTTCCATGTTTAACTACTAAGAAATTACATTTAAAATCCATTATACATGAATTACTTTGGTTTATTAAAGGAGATACGAATATCACTTACCTAAAAGAAAATGGTGTAAATATTTGGAACGGTTGGGCAAATGAAAATGGTGATTTAGGTCCTGTTTATGGTTACCAATGGAGAAATTGGAATGGTGAAGGTATTGACCAACTTTCTGACTTGATTGAGCAAATTAGAACTAACCCTAACAGCCGAAGATTAATGATTTCTGCATGGAATCCTAGTGTTTTACCTGACACATCAGTATCTTTCGCAGAGAATGTTGCTAATGGAAAAGCTGCTCTCCCACCTTGTCATGCTTTTTTCCAATTTTATGTCGCCAACGGAAAATTATCTTGCCAGCTTTACCAAAGAAGTGCCGATACTTTTTTAGGCGTTCCTTTTAATATTGCTTCCTATGCTTTATTTACTATGATGATTGCTCAGGTATGCGATTTAGAACCCGGTGAATTTGTGCATACTTTTGGTGATGTTCATTTGTACAACAATCATATTGAACAAGCTCAACTTCAACTACAAAGAACTCCTAAAAAGTTACCGACTATGAAAATCAATCCTAACATTAAAAACATTTTTGATTTTACTTATGAAGATTTTGAATTGGTAAATTACGATCCACACCCACACATTAAAGCTGAAGTTTCTTTATAAATTTATCAACTACTTACTACAAAAGTAGTGAGTTTTAATTATTTTTGGAAAATAACAGCTTATTGCTGTATAAATTTATGACTATACCTATCATCATATCTATTTGTGCTTTAATTATTATAGCCTACTTGTTCGACCTTAGTGCTCCTAAAACAAAAATACCATCTGTCATCTTATTGCTTACCTTAGGTTGGGCTGCTAAGCAAGTACTTTATTTTTTAGATATTTCCATTCCCGATTTAAATTCATTACTGCCTATTTTTGGTACAATTGGGCTGATTTTAATAGTTTTAGAAGGTTCATTAGAATTGGAATTTAAAAAATCTAATTTTCCGCTTATACAAAAGTCAGTTTTTGCCTCTCTTATCCAAACAGTTGGCTTGAGTTTCATTTTAGCTTATGCTTTTTATTACTTCGGAGATTATTCTTATAAAGATAGTTTGTTAAATGCTATTCCACTTTCTATAATAAGTAGTGCTATTGCTATTCCCAGTGTAAAAAACATTACCAAATCGAGTAAAGAATTTATTATTTATGAAAGTAGTTTATCTGATATTTTTGGAGTAATATTTTTCGATTTTATTGCTCTAAATGATAATATTGATGCTACAGCTTTTGGGAATTTTGCTTTACAAATTCTTTTAATAATTGTTATTTCATTTGTTGCCACACTTGGCTTAGCTTTCCTTTTAAGTAAAATAAATAATCATACTAAGTTTGTCCCTATTATTATTATAATTATAACAATATATGCCATTTCTAAAATGTTTCACCTTCCGGCACTAATCTTTATTCTACTATTTGGAATATTTTTAGGAAACCTAGACAGATTAAATAACATTAAGTGGATAAGAAAAGTTAAACCTAATAAGCTAAATGAAGAAGTAATGAAATTTAAGGAAATAGTTATGGAAGGAACTTTCCTTATTAGAACCATCTTTTTTATGCTTTTTGGCTACCTAATAGATACCGCAGAGATAATTAACCAAGAATCTTTAATATGGTCGGGAGCTATTGTTGGTGCTATTTTTATTTTTAGATTCATTCAACTTAAATTTTCTAGATTACCACTACGTCCATTATTATTAATAGCTCCAAGAGGACTTATCACCATCTTGTTATTTCTAGCCATTACTCCATCACAGACTATTGAATTGGTGAATAAATCGCTTATTATACAAGTAATTATATTAACTGCTTTTATGATGATGTTGGGTTTAATGACAAACAAAAACGAGAAAAAAGAAAAAAGTAATAAAGAAGAAGAATCTCAACTTCTTACTCAAGAAAATGAATAAACATCTAATATTAATTGGCTTATTTATTATCGGTTTAATATGGTCGGGTATACAACCTTTTGATTATTTTACCTGGGCTTTAGAGGTTTTTCCGGCTATTTTAGGATTAATTATTTTAATTTTTACTTTTAAACAATTTCAATTTACCTTCCTAACCTATTGTTTTATCTTATTTCATAGTTATATTTTATTTATTGGTGGACATTACACTTATGCTGAAGTCCCTTTGTTTGATTGGACTAAAGAAGCTTTTGATTTATCTCGCAACAATTACGATAAAGTTGGGCATTTTGCTCAAGGCTTTATTCCTGCAATGATAATAAGAGAACTATTTATTAGAAAAAATATAGTAACCAACAAAAAGTGGTTAAACTTCATTGTGGTATGTATTTGTTTAAGTTTTAGTGCGGTCTACGAATTTTTAGAATGGTGGATAGCGCTGTTATCTGGTGAAAATGCAGATGCTTTTTTAGGTACACAAGGTTATATTTGGGACACTCAGTCGGATATGTTTTACGCTACCATTGGAGCTATTACTATGTTGTTTCTTTTAGCTAAAAAGCAAGACAAGAACATTTCTAAATTGAACAATTAAAATCTTTTTTCTTGAAGGCTTTATGCTTAATTTTGAATTGATAAATACAAAAACAAACTATTATGAATACAATGACTGAAAACAAGCTATCTTCAACAGTGGCAATGGAATTAGAAAACGAATATGGAGCTCACAACTACCATCCTTTACCTGTTGTATTAGCCAAAGGAGAAGGTGTTTTTGTTTGGGATGTGGAGGGAAAAAAGTATTACGATTTTTTATCAGCATATTCTGCTGTTAATCAAGGACATTGTCATCCAAAAATTATTAATGCACTTACAGAGCAAGCAAAAGAACTCACATTAACTTCTAGAGCTTTTTATAATGATACTTTAGGTGTTTACGAAAAATATGTAACTAATTTTTTTGGTTTCGATAAAGTATTACCAATGAACACCGGAGCTGAAGCTGTTGAAACAGCAATTAAACTTTGTAGAAAATGGGGCTATGAAAAGAAAGGTATTGCTGAAAACAAAGGAAAAATAATTGTTTGTAGTAACAACTTCCACGGAAGAACTACTACCATTATTTCATTTTCTAATGATGAAGATGCAAGAAAAAACTTTGGTCCTTATACAGAAGGATTTGTAAGTATAGAATACAACAACATTGAAGCTTTAATTAAAGTATTAAGAGAAGAAAAAGATGTCGCAGGTTTCTTAGTAGAACCTATTCAGGGTGAAGCCGGAGTTTATGTTCCCACAGATGGCTACTTAAAACAAGCTAAAGAAGTTTGTGAAGCAAACAATGTACTTTTTATTGCTGATGAAGTACAAACAGGTATTGCAAGAACAGGTAAAATTTTAGCATGTGATTATGAAAATGTTAAACCAGATATCTTAATCTTAGGAAAAGCTCTTTCAGGAGGTGTTTATCCTGTTTCAGCAGTATTAGCTAATAACGATATTATGGAAGTTATTAAACCGGGGCAACATGGTTCAACTTTCGGGGGTAACCCATTAGCTGCAAAAGTAGCTATTGCTGCTTTAGAAGTAATTAAAAATGAAAACTTGGCAGAAAATGCTTATCGCTTAGGAGAACTTTTTAGAACAGAAATGAATAAAGTTATTGAGCAAACAAATTTAGTAAGTGCTATTAGAGGAAAAGGTTTATTAAATGCCATTTTGATTAATGATACTGAAGATAGCTCAACTGCTTGGGATATTTGTATAAAACTAAGAGATAATGGTTTATTAGCAAAACCTACTCATGGTAACATTATCCGTTTTGCTCCACCTTTAGTAATGAATGAAGAACAATTATTGGATTGTGTAAACATTATCAAAAAAACATTACTGGAGTTTAAAAAGTAAATTTATCACTATACAAAAAAGCACCTTGTAATGGTTACAGGGTGCTTTTTTTATGTATCATGATATTTTCACACCAATAACACAAACATCATCTACTTGTTCTAAGTCACCTTTCCAATCCTGAAAATGTTTCTTTAATATTTCCTCCTGTTCTTCCATCAATTTATCGTAAATACTTAAAAGTAACTCTTTAAAGGGCTTATACATAAACTTTTTACCATTAGGACCACCAAACTGGTCAGCAAAACCATCGGTAAACAAATAAATTTTATCATCACTATTTAATTGTATTTGATGGTTAGTAAATGGAACAGGATTTTCTGTATAATTTACTGCCTGTCGGTCTGCTTTTACTTCTGTAAGCCCGTTGTTATTAATTATCCATAAATTATTATTTGCTCCCGCCCACTCTAAAGTTTTATTTTTTAAATTTATTTTAGCCAACGAAATGTCCATTCCATCTCTGGCTGCTACATTTTTTGAAGTCTGTCCTAATTCTTTGGTAATTTTATCTCTCAATTTATTAAGTATTTCTGCTGGAGATAAATCATCATTCTCCGCATTAATACTGTTTAAAAAACTAATTCCCAGCATACTCATTAATGCTCCCGGCACTCCATGTCCGGTACAATCGGCCGCAGCTATATAAACACTATCATTTTTCTCATAACTCCAATAAAAATCACCACTTACAATATCTTTAGGATTAAAAAACACAAAATGCGTTGGAATTTTATCAGAAATATTTTTACCTGCTTGAAGTAATGCCTCTTGAATTCGTTTCGCATATCTCACACTATCTGTAATGCTAATTAACGATTCTTCTAACTCATGGCTTTTAATTTCAATTTCGTGTTTTTGCTGCGAAATCAACACATTTGCTTTCTTTTTATCATTTAACGATTTAAGAATAATAATTGATAAAATAACCAATGCTCCTAAGCCAATTCCAAATGAATAAGTAATCGTTCTCTGTTCTTTAATTTCAATTTCGTGCTGGTAATTTTTTTCTAATTGAGCCACTTCTGCTTGGTGAAGCTTTTTTTCAAATTCGTATTGTAAGCCAACCTGAATAATTTTCTGAACATTTTCTTTATTAATTAATGAGTCAGCCATCTTGTGGTGTTCTACCAACAACCTGTAAGCTTTTTCAAAATTTCTTGTATTTCTATAATGATTACTTAATGCAATTGATGTATTTCTTATTAATTCTGGTGAAGCTATAGTCTTAGCAAGATTGTACGCTTTTTCTAGATAAATTTCTCCCTTATGATATTCTTCTTTAAAATCATAAATTACTCCAATGCTATTTAGTGTATTAACTAAGCCAACATTGTTATTAATTTCAGTTTGAATATCTTTTGACATAAGTAAATACGATAGTGCTTTATCGTATTGCTTTTGTTCTCTATAAATTCCCGAAATATTTATTAACGATTGAGCAATACCAGGCTTGTCGTTGGTTTTCTTTCTTTTTCCTAAACTTTTGAAAAAATATTCATTGGCTTCATAATACTTTTGTTGAGAAAAATAAACCGAGCCAATATTATTTAACGATGTAGCAATACTTTTTTCATCACCCAATTCTTCCTTTACTTTTAATCCTTTTAAATAATACTCTAAAGCTTTTTCGTAATTATTCTGATCATGATACAACAATCCTATATTGTTTAAACAAGCCCCTAAGCTTGCTTTATCATCCATTTTCTCAAGTAATTTTAAACTTTTAATGTAATTTTCAATGGCTTTTTCTACCAATCCCTGATTTTGAAAGATATAGGCAATATCGTTGTAGGCAATAGCTTCTCTATTTTCTTCGCCCAGTTTTTTAAATAATTCTATACTTATTTGGTAGTGTTCTAATGCCTCCTGAAAATTTCCTAAATCGGTAAGTGTATAACCAATATTGTTATTTGCAATGGCAATTCCTAATTGGTAATTAATTTGCTCGCTTAAACTCAAAGCTTCTCTAGAAAGTGTAATACTTTTATTGAAGTCTGTTGCAAAATATTCTTCACTAAGTAAGAGCATGGCATCAATTTGTTGCTCTCCTTTATTTTTGTCAATAAAACGAACTAGACTGTCTATCTTTTCATTTGCGAAAAGAGAAGCAGCACTAAAAATTAATACACCTAAAATTATCTTTTTCAACATTTGGGCACTAAAATATAAAAATCTTATCAATATAAAAATAAGTTGATAAAAACATTTTAATTTATATAGAGAAGTGCTAAAAGAGACTAATATCTTACGCTTTTTTTACAAATTCAGATTTTAACGCCATAGAGCCAAAACCATCTATTTTACAATCAATATTATGATCTCCTTCAACCAATCGAATACTTTTTACTTTTGTTCCGGCTTTTACAGGTTTAGGGGCTCCTTTAACCGGTAAGTCTTTTATAACAATTACAGCATCACCATCTTTTAAAATATTACCGTTACTATCTTTTACTATCAATTCACTTTCTGCAGCCATTTCTTCCGGGCTCCATTCAAAACCGCATTCCGGACAAGCAAACAAATTATTTTCAGTTGGGTATCCATAAGGCGACTTGCACTTTGGACAAGGTGTGATTTCTTCTTGCATTATTATATTTTGTTTTTTGTAAAAATAGGAATTTTATAAACTAAAACTTATCAGTGATAATAGATATTCCTTTTTACTATCGTCATTTCTATATATCCTTTAAACAATTATAACTCACAATCTAAATTCTATTTTAGATTAAAAAAAAATTGTTTAAGCAGTTTAATATTTATACCTTTGATAGATTATTAACTTAAAATATAACACGTTATGAGAAAAATTTTTACTGTTTTAATTTTATCCTTATTTACATCTTCACTTTCATTTGGTCAGACATACTCTGCAACAGATAGTGTTATTGTAACTTCCACAAACACGTCTATAACTGGCTGGGGAAGAGGTTTTGAATTTATACCTAATGTTGACATTTATGTTTCTCACATGGGAAAAAGGTCTTTGGATCCTCAAGGAACATTTGTCTGGAAAATTTGGGAAACAACTACTCAAAATTTAGTTTATACCCAAACAAGCATGGTTACTTCATCAGGAAGCTATGTTTATGAAGCTACAGATTCTATTGTAAAGCTATCAGCAGGAAAAAATTACATACTAACATTATACTCAGATCAAAGCGGTTATTATTACGGTAGTAGTTCTCAAGTTAACTCAAATTTAACCTATGTTCAGATGGTGTATTGTAATAGCTGTTTTGCTACTATGCCTTTCCCAACACTTACGCTATCAAATATGCATTACGGAACTCCTGATTTTTTATTCTCTAAATGTGCTCCTATAGATACATCAGTATCTATAAGTGGAAATACGCTAACTGCAAACAACTCTTCAGCTACATGGTATCAGTGGATAGACTGTGATAACAATAATGCTGCAATTACTGGCGAAACAGGACAAAGTTATACTCCATCAACTAATGGAAATTATGCCGTTGTTGTTACAGAAAATAGTTGTTCCGATACTTCTGCATGCTTCAACATGACTCCTGTTGGAATATCAACAAATACTGCAAACAATGAGCTGGTTCTCTACCCTAACCCAACAAAAGGACAATTAACTATTGAAATTGAAAAAAACAATGTTGTTGCTTACAGTATTTCATCTATTGATGGAAAAACCATTATGGAAGGAAATGTTAGCAAAAAAGCTACTAAACTTAAAATTGATTTAAGCAACGAAAGTGAAGGTATTTATTTATTGAAAATAATTAAAGAAAACAGTTTTGAAGTTTATAAAATACATAAACAATAAAAACAGTTGTAAAATTTTAATTCCAACCGCTATTGATGTTCAATAGCGGTTTTTTTTATCCCAAAAGTGTACAAAGCCATTCTCTTTTACTATTTCTTAAAAAAATTCACATAATGCTGTAACAAAATAATACACCTAATTGTCATAGTTAAAAAATAAAAAACTATAAAATGAAAAAAGTATTATTTATTACAGCTGCGGCTTTATTAGCTCTAAACATTTTTGCCAACAACCACCCATCTGTTCAAAAGAAATTCGAAAAAGAATTAAAATTTGAAGCCAATCAATTTTTAATTGAGAAAAACCAAACAGAGTTTGTTAAAATTAGCTTTAAAATTGATGAAGCCGGTAAGGTGAAAATTTTAGAAGCCAACTATTCTAACGAAAAGTTAATGAAAGAAACCTATAAACAATTAAGTATGCTTCATTTTGAAAATCAACAAAATAACGATGATATTTATTATTACAACTTTACATTTAAGAAACTGTAATTTAATTAATTTTGTCCCTGTATTTGTAAGCAAATAGTTGTTTGCAATCAGCTTAGTAAGTGATTAGTTTAAGAATCTGTATGATTTTAATGCTCACTTACTAAGCTGATTTTTTTATTAACCATGATTTTAAGATTAACCCATTCATATAAAAATTCTTTTAAAGGACTATCCGTTCAGGTATGGTGGTTATCGTTAATTACGCTAATTAACCGAGCCGGAACCATGGTAATTCCTTTTATGTCATTATACCTTACTGAGCATTTAAAATTCACTTTAAATCATGTTGGTTGGGTGATGACTGCCTTTGGCTTGGGCTCTGTTTGTGGAGCTTGGTTAGGAGGTAAACTCACTAATAAATTTGGGTTTTACAAAGTAATGCTTTGGAGTTTAGTCATTTCAAGTTTTATGTTTGTTGGTTTGCAATACATCACTACTTTTTGGGGAATTTGTATTGCCGTTTTTTTCTTGTTGTTAGTAGCTGATTTGTTCCGTCCGGCATTGTTTGTGGCGGTTGCTGCCTATGCCAAACCTGAAAATAGAACCAGAGCTGTAACCTTAATAAGATTAGCCATTAACTTAGGTTTCTCCGTAGGTCCTGCTGTAGGAGGTTTTATCATTTATACCATCGGTTATTCAGGCTTATTTTGGATAGATGGCATCAGTTGTTTAGGGGCTGGGATTTTGTTTTTTTATGTGTTGAATGAAAAACGTGCAGGGAATAACATTAAAGAAGTGGAAGAAGGCATTAAAGGTTCTCCTTACAAAGACAAAGCTTACTTAGTATTTTTAGCCGCTTTATTGCTTATTGGTTTTGCTTTCTTACAATATTTTTCTACCATTCCACTTTATTATCATGATGTCCATCACCTAACAGAAAAAGAAATTGGATGGTTAATGTCGCTTAACGGCACACTTATTTTTGCTATAGAAATGCCATTGGTAAGTTTCTTTGATAAAGAACGTTTCTCCAAATACAGTATTTTGATATATAGCACCCTCCTATTTGCCTTAAGCTTTTTAATTTTAAACTTATTAGGTTGGGTAGGTGTTTTAGCAATAGGGATGATTTTTATGTCGTTTGCAGAAATGCTCAATTTTCCATTTTTAAATTCTTTTGCCATGGATAGAGCTGCAAAACACAACAACCAAGGCGAATATATGGCATTGTTTACCATGGCATTTTCTGTTTCACATATTTTTGCTCACAATTCCGGAATGCAGTTGATAAGTTTCTTTGGCTATGAAATTACTTGGTACATCATGGTTG
>DATCTM010000016.1:0-3244 GCA_036567945.1 Vicingaceae bacterium | reverse complement strand
CCAACACCACCGCCATTGTGTATAGAAACCCAAGTGGCTCCTCTAAAACTATCTCCAATAACATTATGGATGGCCATATCAGCAGTAAATGCAGAACCATCATAAATATTAGAAGTTTCTCTATAAGGAGAATCTGTCCCTGAAACATCATGATGGTCTCGTCCTAAATTAACAGGAGCAGAAAGTTTACCACTAGTAACGGCTTTGTTAAAAGCTTCTGCAATTTTTATTCTTCCTTCGGCATCGGCATATAAAATTCTGGCTTGAGAACCAACCACCAACTTGTTTTCTTGAGCTCCTTTAATCCAAGTAATGTTATCTTGCATTTGTTGTTTTATTTCGTCAGGAGAAGTTTTAATCATTTCTTCCAACACTTCGCAAGCAATATCGTCTGTAATTTTTAAATCTTCGGGTTTGCCTGAAGTACATACCCAACGGAAAGGACCAAATCCATAATCGAAACACATGGGTCCCATAATATCCTGAACGTAAGAAGGGTATTTAAAATCTATACCATTTTCAGCCATAATATCCGCACCAGCTCTGCTTGCTTCTAGCAAAAACGCATTTCCGTAATCAAAAAAATAGGTGCCTTTTTTAGTGTGATTATTAATAGCATTTGTCTGTCTTTTAAGACTTTCTTGTACTTTTTGTTTAAACAATTCAGGATTATTCGCCATCATTTCATTGCTTTCCTCATAGCTTAACCCCACAGGATAATATCCTCCCGCCCAAGGATTGTGTAAAGAAGTTTGGTCGGAACCTAAATCTATATAAATTCCTGCCTCATCAAATTTTTCCCAAACATCTACGACATTTCCATCATAAGCAATAGAAACTACTTCTTTATTGGCTTTGGCTTTACTAACCCTTTCACAAAGTTCATCTAAATCGCTAATTACTTCGTCTACCCAACCTTGTTCATGTCGTTTAAAAGTAGCCGCAGGATTTACTTCTGCTGTAACTGAAATAACTCCTGCAATATTTCCTGCTTTGGGTTGAGCACCACTCATTCCTCCAAGCCCTGCTGTTACAAATAATTTCCCTGCTGTTCCTTTATTATCTATTTTTCTACAACCATTCAAAACTGTAATCGTTGTTCCATGTACAATACCTTGTGGGCCAATGTACATATATGAACCCGCTGTCATTTGTCCGTATTGTGTTACACCTAGTGCATTAAATTTTTCCCAATCATCAGGTTTGGAGTAGTTTGGTATCATCATTCCGTTAGTAACCACCACTCTTGGAGCTTCTTTGTGAGATGGAAATAATCCCATAGGATGACCGGAATACATTACTAAAGTTTGTTCGTCTGTCATTTCAGACAAATATTGCATGGTTAATAAATATTGCCCCCAGTTTTGGAAAACAGCACCGTTGCCTCCATAAGTAATTAATTCGTGTGGATGTTGAGCCACAGCAGGGTCTAAGTTGTTTTGTATCATCAACATAATAGACTTTGCTTGGATGGATTTTCCAGGGTATTCGTCAATAGGTCGAGCATACATTTTATAATCAGGACGAAAACGGTACATGTAGATTCTTCCGTATTTTTCTAATTCCTCTGCAAATTCTTTAGCTAAAATAGGGTGATGTTTTGCTTCAAAATAACGTAAAGCATTTTTTAAGGCAAGCTTTTTTTCTTCAGTAGTTAAAATCTCCTTGCGTTTAGGAGCATGGCTTACCGTGTTGTCAACTTCTTTTTTTGATGGCAATTCATTCGGAATTCCTTGTTGTATTTGTGTTTTAAAATCCATAATCTAATAAATTTCTAATCTCTAATTTATTTATCTTTTATAATTCTCCCTTTGCTTTTATCAAACCCATAAGGACAATGCCGACAACCGTTCTGACAACAATAGCCTCTTTTTAAAAGATACTTTTCAGTAAAAACTCTATAACCTTCTGGAGTAAGGTAATAATCGTCTTTTTCTAATTTATTATTTGAAAAACTGGTCATTTTATTAGTCAAACTTGGTAACACCTCCAGAAACAATAAACTTCATAAAATCTGCTGATTTCACATCTTTTACCGGGGTAACTTGTGATGCAGGAACAATAAAAAAGTTTCCTGAGAAATTGTAAGAATGAGGCAAATAAACACCTATTCTATCATCGGTTACTCCAATTTTTTTTAAATCTTCTACTGTTACAAATCCTAGCTTTTCTAGATTGGAGTCTTTATTCATTTTAACTAAAACAGGTTTGTCGAAACTTTTTTTAGAACCAACAAAGGCAGATAATAAATCTTTTACTGAAGAATAAATGGTTTTAAGTAATGGAGCTTTGTCAAGAATTTGATTAAATTGAGATTTTAAAGGTTCTAAAATAATGCTAGAGCCTACTACACCTAAAACAGTAATAGCAACTATAAGCACCAAAAAACCCATACCAGGAACGTTAATTCCTACGGGTATTAATCCATCAAAGAATTTAAAAAGTTCTATAATAATGTAAATGGTTATGGTAACAGGAGCAGCATAAAGCAATCCTCTAAAAAAGTATTTTAAAAACAGTTTAAAAATCGATTTAGGTCGCATAGTATATGTTTTTATATCTGGACAAAGATACTACACTAAGGGATAACCTTTAATAATTAAAAGTTTATTTTTTTCTTGAACAATCTTTTATACATTTGTAATCAATATTATATAACATAAAAATATCACAAAATGAAAAAAATTTTACTATCTTCTTTAGTCTTAATGATGGGAGCAGTAGTTTTTGGTCAGACTTCGAATAGAAGCGAACTTAAGCCGGCCCCACAAAATGTGCTTTTAACCAAAAGCCATGAAACTTCTTTAAAAAACATGAATGCTCAAAAAACTTTGGCATGTGTAGATACGATTAGGTATCCTCAAACAAAAGAACAAATATTGGGAACAGGTAACTTTTATGTGTTTGAGTTATGGGCAGATGACAATGAGTCTATGTCGCAAACCTTTTTATTAAGTGGCTCTACACTTGGAATAACAGGAGTAGAGTTTTTTGGCAGAAATAGCCCAAATGGAGTAGCAAGTGTGAGTGTTAGAGCTTCTATTTATAATGTTGATGCAAGCAACAATCCAACAACGGAAATCGCTTTTGCTAGTATTACCTTATCAGACACTAATTTTAGCTACAGACAAGTAAACTTTACTCCAATTAATGTAACAGGGAATTATGCTGTAGTAATTAGACCAACAAATGTTGGAGGTATAGTTGATTTTTATGTGAATGATGCGTTACCTAATCAATCTTA
>DATCTM010000015.1:0-25079 GCA_036567945.1 Vicingaceae bacterium | reverse complement strand
TTCGGTACCATCAAAATCGATTACTTGATAATAGCTTTTTTGGATACCGCTACCGCCTACATTATCTGCATCGGTAAAGTTGGCGGTAAAGTTACTGGTTACCCAGCCTGTTGGGGCTGAAACTGAGGTGGTCGGTGGAATATTATCTATATTACAAGAATAATTAGCAACAAAACCCGGACGGACAGTTGCTCCGTCAGAAGTAAATCTGAAGGTTAATGCTCCTGTAGATGAAGTAAAGTTGGGAGGCAAACTTGTTCCTGTAAAAGGACTTCCCGCAATTTGAGGTGCAGCAGTAGTTGCTCCATCATAAATATATAAATAATCAAACCCTGTTTCTACATCAAAAGAAGTAAAATTGACATTTATTGACCCCGCCCCTGTTGGAGCAATTGTCCAAGTATAATTTTCATTATCATAATAATTTTTAGTTGGTCCTCCAAAATCATGGATGGTTCCTGAGCAAGGATAGGAAAAACAAGTAGTCATATAATCTTCAATAGCATCCCACAAATCGGTATAACCATCATCGTAGCCCAATGCCCACATACCCATTCCACCAATTCCGGTAGTGTTGATGTGTTCCATTCTTTTTCTCAAACTATTTTCTAAAGAAATAAAACATTGCTTTTGAGTGCCATCATTAAAAATATAAATATCCGAATAACTATCGTTATCATATTGGTAATTGGCAACTGAAAAATTACCTGAAGCATTGTTTTTTACTACCAAATAAGTTCTTGCTGTTCCATTTCCTGTTGTAGATGAAGGAACAGTTGCACTGGCAGTTAGCCATTCTCTACCATAATAAGGTAACCCTAAAATCAACTTATTTTTCGGACAACCTTTATTTAAATAATAAGTGATAGAACGAGAAAGGTTATAGTTGTAGGTAGTACTGAAATGATATAAAGGATCGTTGGGTCCTGCTGTTGTACTTCCTGTCCAGTAATAATCATAACCCATAATAATAAAATGATCAACAACACCTGCCATATTGGTAAAATCAAAAACATTATTCCAATCTACTGCATAAAGTACAGTGCTAACTTCGGAATTGGGAATAGCCGCATGCATTTGGTTAGCAAGGTTTATCATAAAGTTAGTAAAGGCTGTTTTGTAAGCAGAAGGTAAACCTTCTATATCGATATTTACTCCATGCGCTCCTCTACTTTGGATAAGGTTAATAAGATTAGTAATCAACGTTTGTTGAGCTGTTGAACTATTAAAAAAGGTTGCATGACCTGAAAACAAAGTAACGGTTAGTGTAACTTTAGTGTTTCCTGAAGCTAGTGCAGCATCTACAGCAGCACTTGTTGCCCAACCATGCGTTGAATTGGCATTTCCTGTTGCAGCATCCACTTCATAACTAAAAAATGAAAAATGGCTTAACAAATCCCAATCATAGTTCAAATAAGCATTTCCAACCCAGTAAGGATGCCAACCGTAAACTACTTTATTTAACGCACAAGTTAATTTTTGATTTTTTTGCTGCATTTTAGCAGCAGTAGTGTTTTGTTCGTAATAATTAGCATCAGCATTTCCTAAACTATTATAATAAGTTAGTTGTTGTTGATGAATAGAGGTTTGAGCTTGTAGATGACCAACGAGGTATTGAAAACTAATGACTAAAATAAAAGCGAATAGGAGATTAATTTTTTGCATGTTTATAAACTTATGATATTCAAAACAAAGGTAGTAATAAATGTACTGTATCAACAAAAGTTTTTTGATGGGGAATGTGAATACAAAAGATAGAAATGAACACAAACAAAAAAGCCACTATTTCTAGTGGCTTGTATTTTGCTCCCCCTCTTGGGCTCGAACCAAGGACCCTCTGATTAACAGTCAGATGCTCTAACCAACTGAGCTAAGGAGGAATCTCCGTAAAACGGGATGCAATATTAGCAGAAACTTTTGAAATACACAACTCTTTTTATTAAAAAAATAGATACTTTTTTTGAATATTAAGATTTTGAGCAATTTAGTATTAAAATTTATTTTAGTACTAAAAATTTGCTTAGGTTTACACCATGCAATCTCATCTAAAAATAACACTAGATAATATGCCCTGGGTATTTATTCCCGGTATGTAACGTTGCTGTTTTTTGCATACGTTTGTTTCTAAAAACAAACACTTTTTTCTCTCCAATTAGGAGAATTAATTTCATTTTTCAATTTCTTAAATTTTAAACTTATGAGCAAAATTATTGTATTAGGTGCCGGAATGGTAGGCAGTGCTATGGCTATTGACTTAGCTAAAAAACATCAAGTAACCCTTACCGATGTAGACACCTCCACTTTACAACATGTAAAAAATAAATATCCTCAATTAAAAACATTGCAACTGGATGTTACACAAACAGCAACATTAAAAACGACACTACAACCATTTGATTTGGTAATTTGTGCTGTACCCGGTTTCTTAGGTTTCAACACATTAAAAAACATCATTGAAGCAGAAAAAAATGTAATCGACATTTCTTTCTTCCCTGAAAATGCATTAAAACTGCATGAACTTGCCCAACAAAAAAATGTTACTGCAATAGTTGATTGTGGCGTTGCCCCTGGAATGGATAATATTATTTTAGGTTACTATAACGAACAATTACAACTGACCGATTTTGAATGCTTGGTAGGCGGTTTGCCTAAAGTAAAAAAATGGCCTTTCTGCTACAAAGCTCCATTTTCGCCAATTGATGTGATAGAAGAATATACTCGTCCTGCCCGTTATGTAGAAAACGGAGAGATGATTACCAAAGAAGCCCTTACCGATTGCGAATATGTAGAGTTTGATGGTGTTGGCACGTTAGAGTCTTTTAATAGCGATGGATTACGTTCTATTATTTTTACGATGCCACACATCAACAATATGAAAGAAAAAACCTTGCGTTATCCCGGACATGTAGAGTATGTAAAAGTATTAAAATCAAGTGGTTTTTTTGATACGAAACCCATTAATGTAAAAGGTACAGCCGTAGTTCCATTGGATTTTACCTGTACTGTTTTATTCAACGAATGGAAATTAGGTGAAACTGAAGAAGAAATTACAGTGATGCGCGTTACCGTAAAAGGCAAGGATAAAAATGGTAAAGCAACAACCGTCATTTACAATTTACATGATGAATATTGTGCTAAAACCAATACTTCTTCTATGGCGAGAACTACAGGTTATACAGCAACTGCAGCTGCCAACATGTTTTTAGAAGGCTTATTTTCCGAAAAAGGTGTTTTTCCTCCTGAATTGGTAGGTAAGCATGAACAATGTTTCAATTATTTTATAAACTATTTGGAAGAAAGAGGTATTGTTTATAAAAAAACTGTGGAATAAAAACACTTGTCATTAATTGTAAAAAAGTAATTTCGTCAAAAATTCAATGTACCATGGCACAACGCATAAAGATTAAAGATTTATTTGAAAAGCAACCTATTGGCGAAGAAATTACCGTAATGGGTTGGGTTAGAACAAAAAGAGGTAGCAAAAACGTTGCATTTATTGCATTAAATGACGGTTCTACTATTAAAAACATCCAAATTGTTGTAGAGTTAAATACGAACAATGAAAGCTTAGTTGACAAAGCAACAACAGGGGCAGCAATTGCTGTGAATGGAAAAATAGTAGCCTCTCAAGGTAGTGGACAAGCCATAGAAATAAATTGTACTACACTTGAAATTTTAGGAGAAGCTAATCCTGAAGAATACCCCTTGCAGCCAAAAAAACACTCTTTAGAATTTTTAAGAGAAATAGCACATTTGCGTTACAGAACCAATACATTTAGTGCCGTGGGCAGAATTCGTCATGCTATGACTTTTGCAATACATAAATTTTTTAATGATAAAGGTTTTTACAACATCCACACACCGCTAATCACGGGAACAGATGCCGAAGGTGCGGGAGAAATGTTCCAGGTAACTACCTTGGATATTGCTAATCCTCCAAAAAATGAAGATGGTACAATTAACTATAAAGAAGATTTTTTTGGAAAGCCTGCTAACCTTGCTGTAACTGGTCAGTTAGAAGCTGAACTAGCTGCTTTGGCACTAAGCCAGGTATATACTTTCGGACCAACTTTTAGAGCTGAAAACTCTAACACAACCCGTCATTTAGCGGAATTTTGGATGATAGAACCTGAAGTTGCTTTTGCCGATAACAATGATAACATGGATTTGGCTGAAGAAATGCTAAAATATTGTGTTAAATATGCCTTAGAAAACTGTAAAGATGATCTTGAATTTTTAAGTTCACGACTAACAGATGAAGAAAAATCAAAACCACAAGACCAACGTTCTATGGAATTGATTGAGAAATTGCAGTTTGTGTTGGCAAATGATTTCGAAAGAATTACTTATACAGAAGCCATCAATATTTTGAAAAACTCTAAACCAAATAAAAACAAAAAATTCAACTATATTATTGAAGATTGGGGAGCTGATTTACAATCGGAACACGAACGATTTTTGGTTGAAAAGCACTTTAAAAAACCGGTAATTATTACGGATTATCCTGCCGGAATTAAAGCTTTTTACATGAAATTAAATGATGACGGAAAAACCGTTAAAGCAATGGATATTTTATTTCCGGGCATTGGAGAAATTGTTGGTGGCTCTCAGCGTGAAGAAAGATATGATGTATTGAAGCAAAAAATTGAGCAGTTTAACATTCCTCACGAAAGTGTTTGGTGGTATTTAGAAACCAGAAAATTTGGAACAGTTCCTCATGCAGGATTTGGTTTAGGTTTTGAGCGTTTGTTGCTTTTTGTAACCGGGATGACTAACATTCGTGACGTAATTCCATTTCCAAGAACTCCAAAAAATGCGGAATTCTAATTAAGATTCAATGTTTGAAGTTAGTTTATGAGATGATAAGTTTATATTAATCTTAACTATTAACTATCATAATAAAAAACATAATAAAAAAAGGCTGGAAACTAAGTTTCCAGCCTTTTTGTTTTCTTCAGAAAATAAATTACTTTTTCTTAGGAGCAGCTTCAGCAGCAGCAATAGAATCAGCTTTAGCTTTTTCAATAGCAGCGGCAGCTTCAGCCTCAGCTTTTGCAGCAGCTTCTGCTTCAGCAGCGGCAGCAGCCTCAGCTTCAACTTGAGCATTGTAAGTAGCAACAGAATCAGCAACTGCTTTTTCTCTAGCTTCAACTTCTTCTTGGGTTGGACCACAAGAAACTACCATTAATGCAACTAAGGCAACTGGTAGAATAAACATTTTTTTCATAAATAAATTTAGTTATTAATTGTACGCAAAACTATTCTAAGTTTTAATCGCTTTAGCAAAAATGTAAAAATTTTAAAATACTCGCAATCTGATAGTTATATTGATTTTTTGTCTTTAGCCACTATTTATAATCAAAAAAATAGATTACTTCTATCAATTTTTAATTCTATTCACAATATCAGCCCAACAACATTAATTACTTTTACAAAAAATATATTATATGACTGAAATTAATAGAACACAAGCACCTCCATTTAATCAAGTATCAAGTATTGCTTTTTTAGAGCCTGTTAAAACACAGCTAGACAATGGTGTGCCGGTTTATTATATTTCAGGTGGTAGTGAAGAAATTCTAAAAATCAGTTTTATTTTTAAAGCCGGTAAATGGCATCAACCTAGTCCTCTAATTGCTGCTTCTGCCAACAAACTAATGCAAGAGGGTTCTAAAAACTTTACTTCTGCCGAGATTGCCGAAGGAATTGATCAATATGGAGCTTTTTTAGATGCCGAGTTTGCTTACGACAATGCTAATGTTACGGTTTATACCTTGTCTAAACATTTGCCCCATGTTTTGCCATTTGTTAAAGAAGTAATTGCTTTTCCTGCTTTTTCCGAACATGAATTTGAAGTGTATAAACAAAATGCTTACGAAAAGTTTAAAATTAACCTCGAAAAAGTAAGTTTTGTTGCTCACACAGAATTTATGGAAATGTTGCTAGGAAAAAACAATCCTTACGGAAAGAAAACAGAAGCACATCATTTTGAGCAGCTTTCTTTGGAAGCTATTAAAAAATTCCATCAACAACATTATAATTTTGCTCATACTACCATTATTGCTTCCGGAAAAGTAACCGAACATGATCTTAAAGTACTGAATCAACAAATGGGAAGAAAAGATTTGTTAACGCCTTTCAC
Source organism: Vicingaceae bacterium (assembly GCA_036567945.1). Classification (GTDB taxonomy): domain Bacteria; phylum Bacteroidota; class Bacteroidia; order Flavobacteriales_E; family Vicingaceae; genus BRH-c54. Next base: position 18,937 of record DATCTM010000015.1, on the reverse strand, counting down.
TCCTGAAATTAACCACCCAAGCATTACTGAAGAATCTAGCTCAGAAAAAACAAAGCACATTTCTAAAGCCAATGCCATGCAATCTGCCATAAGAATTGGAAGGGTAATGCCTAATAAAAATCATCCTGATTATTTTGGCTTACAAATTTTAACTACCATCTTAGGTGGTTATTTTGGTTCTCGATTAATGAAAAATATTAGGGAAGATAAAGGGTATACTTATGGTATAAATGCAGGAATTATGAGCATGCAGCAAGCTGCTTTTTTCTACATTAATACTGAAGTTGGTGTAGATGTAACCGATAATGCGTTGGCAGAAATTTATAAGGAAATTGAATTGCTTCAAACTGTTTTGGTAAGTGATGATGAATTAGCGTTAGTAAAAAACTACATTCTTGGACAAGTACTAAGAAGCTGTGATGGTCCTTTTAATATGGCTTCTCTTTTTGAAAATGTTCACTTCTTCGGTTTTAATTTTGAATACTACAACAACTACATCGAAAAAGTAAAAAATATTGATGCTGAAGAATTAAAAAAACTAGCTGAGAACTACCTTAAAAAAGAAGATTTAATTGAAGTGGTGGTAGGAAAATAATTACCCCCTTTTTATTTTTTCCTCAATACTTGTAGTTGAATACCCCGGTAAAAAAGGAACTACAATTACTTCTCCACCATTTTGTTTTACTACATCTGAACCTACAATGTATTTTTTATCGAATGAATTATTAATGTTGCTATCATAATCACCGCCTTTTACCAATACTTGTGGCTGAAGATCTGTAATTAGTTGTAAAGGAGTAGCTTCATCAAAAATAATAACTGCATCTACAAAGTTAAGTGAAGCAATAATTAATGCACGAGAATATTCATCTTGCAACGGACGAGTTGTTCCTTTATTCAACATTTTCACAGATGCATCTGAGTTAATTCCAATAATGAGTTTATCGCCTAAATCGGCAGTTTGTGCTAAATAAGTAATATGTCCTTGGTGTAAAATATCGAAACATCCGTTGGTAAAAACCACTTTTTTATTTTGCCATTGTTCTTTTAACACAGGTAGAGATGAGCGGCTAATAATTTTATTTTTAATTGATGTTAAATGTGAGGTTTCCATAGTCAAACTTATCAATAATTTTATGATTTAGTTACTAAAGCTCTCTTGTTTTTCGTTTAGCTTCGGAACTAATACCAATGAAATTAATCCTACAATAACAATCATGGCTGTCTGAGCTATCCATGTTGCCCAACCAAAAGCATAACCAATATTATGATCTACTCCATATAGCATTAACACCGAACTTATTGCTAGCGGGTATGCTCCTATTCCACCATTGGTTGCTGCTATACTTATTCCTCCTAAAACAAAAGCAGTTACAACGCCTGAAATTGGTAATGTTTCTACTTCAGGTAAACTGAAAATAGTAATGTAAAACATTAAAAAATACATTGTCCAAATAAATATCGTATGTAAAATAAATTTACCCCTGTTGGGCATAGTTAAAATAGCAATTAGGCCTTGCTTAATACCCGAAAGGAACTTTCTTAGTTTTTCGAAAAAACTAAGTTTAGAACGTTTTAATACCAAATAGGAAACAATTACTACAACGAAAAAAGCGGCTCCTAAAATAAACATCTTGGTAAACGAAATTTGTTTAAAAAAACCTATCTCCTTTAAATAACCGGTAAGCAAATCAATTTGTAAGAAAAACACCATAGCAATAAAACTGCAAAGCACTAATAAATCTGCCATACGTTCAGCTATAACAGTTCCAACCAATTTATTAAAAGGAATATCTTCGTATTTACTCATTACGCCACAACGGAGCAACTCTCCACTACGAGGAATACCCATATTTGCAAGATAACCTATCATAGTGCTAAAAAAACTGTTATATAATTTTGGTTGGTAACCTAAGTGGTTTAAAGGATATTTCCAACGCCAAGCTCTACTTAAGTGACTTATTACACCAAATATTACCGATAGAATAAGAAAAGAATAATTAATTTCGTTAAATGAAGCTTTTATTTCAGCAATATCAACAGGAGTTAAATCTTTAAACACCAACCAAATTAAAAACAAACCCAACCCTAGTGGTAAGATTATTTTTAATATCGATATTACATTTTTTTGCATCTACTTTTTTAGAGAAATCATTATTGACTTGAAAAACAGTGTAAAGAAACGAAAACTACTTCAATTTATTGGTTATTTCGTCTGGGAAAATAATAGTAGGCTTAAATGTTTTAGCCTCCTCAAAATCCATTGATGCATAGGTGATGATGATAATGATATCTCCAACTGCTACTCTTCTGGCTGCGGGTCCATTAAGACAAATGTTTCCCGAGTCTCTTATGCCTTTAATTACATAAGTTTCTAAGCGTTCACCATTATTAATATTTACAATTTGCACTTTTTCTCCTTCAATAATGTTGGCAGCTTCCATTAATGTTTCATCAATAGTAATGCTACCAATATAATTCAAATCGGCTTCCGTAATTTTTACACGGTGAATTTTAGACTTTAATACTTGAATATTCATAATGTTGGCAAAATTAACAAACTCCTTTAATATAGTTTATCAATATGATAAATTAAAAAAATTAAAGTCTATGAATAAGTGCTGCATAAAGTATTGTAAGCTGAGGTTCTGCAATAGCTGCTGCTGCTAAAATTTCTTCCAATGCAACAGGAGCAAGATTTTCAGGATCACATTCATCTGTCAATACAGAAATAGCACAACAAGGCAATCCTAAATGATTGGCTGCAATAACTTCCGGAACAGTACTCATACCCACAGCATCTGCGCCTAGTAATTTAAGCATTTTATATTCTGCTCTGGTTTCTAAATTAGGACCAGGAACAGAAACATAAACACCTTTTCTAAGTGTAATGTTTTTTTCTTGAGCAATTTCTTCAATTAACTTGTTGAGCTTTTTATTGTAAGCACAGCTCATATCGGGAAACCTTGGTCCTTCTTCATTATTGTTCTTTCCAATTAATGGGTTGGATGGAAACATGTTTATATGGTCTGTAATTAACATTAACTCGCTTTTTTTGAAAGCTAAATTTACCGCCCCGGCAGCATTAGAAATGAGTAAATAATTAATCCCTAAGTTTTTCAATACTTTTACAGGATAAGCAATTTGTTTCATATCATACCCCTCGTAATAATGAAACCTGCCTTGCATGGCTATTACAGTTTTACCATCAATTTTTCCATAAATTAATTTACCTACATGCGATTCTACTGTTGAAACAGGAAAATGAGGGATTTTATCGTAAGAAATTTCTTTTAGTATTTCAATTTTCTCAACCAATCCGCCTAAGCCTGTTCCTAAAATTATTCCTACTACTGCATTTTCAACTCCTTGTCCTTTAATGAAGTTAAGCGTTTCTTTTAATTGATTTTCCATGAGTTTATTGTATAAAAAAACTGCTTCAAAAATTTTTGAAGCAGTTTATAATATGTGAGCTATTATTTTTAGTTATTAACTTTTCTACCTTTGGCAGCACTTTGGCTTTTTCTGCTTTCGTTACTTTTCTTCATTTTGTATTTTAAGTAAGCACTTGCTCCTCCCGGCATAACATAATAAACCTTTCCGCCATAATTAATTTTTCCTTTTCCATTATTCCATTCTGCACCCATTAAATTATATCTTCCTCTGTTATTAGGGTCTCCAAAAACCAAGTATTTATTATCATCGGTAGCATCAAAACTTACTGCCACTTTGTTTTCATCAATTACTTTAACTACAACTCCAGGAGTTCCTTCTTTAATATAAATTTCATCTAAGGTTGCTGAACTTGAAACTACTAATTTACCGTCTTTATCAAACTCTTGAGCTTCATCAGTACGCTCTCCACGTTGCAAAACAATGTCTCTAGAAACAAAAAACTGTAGTTTTTTAATTCTTTCTTCAGTTAAGTTGTACTTTATTTTATCTTCATTTGTAAATGGAATACTTGGGCTGCAAGCATATAAACCTGCTACAACAACCAACATTATTAAATATCCTAATTTTCTCATGTCTTAAATTTTTAAGTTTTTGTTTTCTGGTGTTATCAAAATACGTTCCAAAACTACATATTTTTTTTCATTGAAAAATGACTTTTGTTATATGAGTTATTTTATACTAAAATAGGAGTTAACATCGGCTCTATGAATTCAATCGCTTGATGAATAGACGTTACATTTTCAAACACCAACGAAAGCTTGTCATTTTTCTCTTTCATTTTACATATTTGCTGGTTTTGTTGAACAAAACTCAACACATTAGTAAACCTGCTCGATTGAAAATAAGGTGAATCAGGGTTATTAATAAAGTAACCTATCAATTTTTTTTGCTTAAGCACCAATTTTTCAAAACCAATTTCTTTGGCTATCCACCTTAATTGGATGGCTTTAAAAAGTTGTTCTGTAGCGTAAGGAATTTTTCCAAATCTATCTATCAGTTGACTTTTGTATTTTTCTAATTCTTCTAAATTATCCAACTCATCCAATTCTTTATAAATGGCTAATCGTTCTGCAATATTGGTAATGTAATTATCTGGAATTAAAATTTCAAAATCAGTTTCTATTTGGCAATCTTTTACAAAGTTTTTGGTTTTTAATTCTTCGGCATACAGCTCCTTAAACTCATTTTCTTTCAACTCATCAATGGCTTCTTGTAATATTTTCTGATATACATCAAAACCAATTTCAGAAATAAAACCACTCTGCTCGGCTCCCAATAAATTTCCAGCCCCTCTAATGTCTAAATCTCGCATAGCAATTTGAAAACCACTTCCCAACTCAGAAAACTGCTCAAGAGCTGTTAACCTTTTTCGGGCTTCCATAGTTAAGGTATGTAATGGAGGAGCCATTAAGTAACAAAATGCTTTTTTGTTAGACCTTCCAACCCTACCTCTCATTTGGTGCAAATCACTCATCCCAAAATGGTTGGCATTTAATATAATAATGGTATTAGCATTAGGAATATCCAATCCCGATTCAATGATAGTAGTAGCAATCAACACATCATATTGACCTTCTACAAAAGCTGCCATTTTTTGCTCTAATTCAGGTCCTTTCATTTGTCCGTGAGCAGTTAAAACACTTACATTCGGACAAAGTCGCTGAACCATACCGGCAACTTCTTTTATGTTTTCCACTCTATTGTTTACAATAAAAACCTGTCCTCTTCTTGAAGTTTCATAAATAATAGCATCACGAATAAGTTCTTCATTAAAAGTAACCAATTTCGTTTCTACAGGTTGTCGGTTGGGTGGTGGTGTATTAATATTAGACAAGTCTCTTGCTGCCATTAATGAAAACTGCAAAGTTCTAGGTATTGGTGTTGCTGTAAGTGTAAGGGTATCTACATTGGCTTTTATGGTTTTCAATTTATCTTTTACCGAAACACCAAATTTCTGTTCTTCATCAATTATCAACAACCCTAAATCTTTAAATTTCACATCATTTCCAACAATTCTGTGTGTGCCAATTAAAATATCTACCTGACCTTCACTTAATTTTTTGAGTGTATCCGTCTGTTGTTTTTTTGTTTTAAAACGATTAATGTAATCTACCTTACAAGGGAAATCTTTCAATCTTTCTTTAAACGTTTTATAATGCTGTAATGCCAAAATAGTGGTTGGAACTAATATTGCGACTTGTTTACTATCAGCAACCGCCTTAAAAGCTGCCCTTATGGCTACTTCAGTTTTTCCAAAACCAACATCGCCACAAATTAACCTATCCATAGGAAAATCTGCTTCCATATCTTTTTTCACGTCTTGTGTAGCTTTAAGTTGATCAGGCGTATCTTCATAAATAAAAGAAGCTTCCAACTCATCTTGCAAATACGTATCGGGCATAAACTGAAAACCTTTTTTTGATTTTCTTTCAGCATAAAGTTTAATTAAATCAAAAGCTACTTCTTTTATTTTAGATTTAGTTTTTTGTTTGGCAGTTTGCCACTGTGGAGAGCCTAATTTGTTTACACTTGGTGGAATTCCGTCTTTACCAACAAACTTGGTTACTTTATGCAAAGAATGAATGCTTACGTAAAGCAAGTCGTTATTGGCATAAACAATACGAATAGCTTCTTGTTGTTTACCATTTACATCAATTTTTTCTAACCCGGAAAATCGCCCAACACCATGATCTATATGAGTAATAAAATCTCCGGGAGACAAGCCATGAAGTTCTTTTAAGGTAAGACTTTCTGATTTTTTCTTATAACTGTCTTTAAGATGAAAACGTTGATATCGGTTAAAAATCTGATGGTCGGTATAAAGTGCGATTTTGTTATCGTTATCAATAAATCCTTCATGTAGTGTAAGCAAAATAGAATTAAAATCTAAGGCTTTGCCAATATCTTCAAAAATAGCAGACAAACGTTCTATTTGTTTAGAACTATCAGCCAAAACAGACACTTTGTATCCCTGTTCTCTTTTTTCTAATAAATCTTGATGTAATAAATCAAAATTTTTATTGAAAATAGGCTGAACTTGCAGATTAAATTGAATTTCTAAATCAGTTTCTAACTGAAATTGATTCCCAAACTCAATGGTATTTCTGGTAGCAATATCTTCTGAGAAGTTATTTTTTTGATAGTAGATTTCTTCGGGAATTAAATGTGCCAAAGGAGAATTTTTTACTTTTTTATATGCTTCTTGTGCATTAGTAAAATCTTTTTCTAATTGAGCTGCAATAAGTGCAATATCTTTAGTCCAAACTATAGTATTTTTAGGCAAATAGTTTAAAATAGAAATTCTCATTTCTTCCAACATCGAATTCTGAATGTTTGGTAGAATAGTAACTTTCTGATAATTTTTTATGCTCAATTGCGAGACAGGATCAAAACTTCTTACAGATGCAATTTCATCACCAAAAAACTCAATTCTGTAAGGATTTTCGTTAGAGAAAGAAAAAACATCTACAATCCCTCCTCTTATAGAAAACTGTCCGGGTTCCACCACAAAATCGACCCGTTCAAACTGATATTCGTTTAATTTTTCTATTAAATCACCCAATAGAATTTCTTCTTCTACTTTTAGTTTAAACGTATTTTTTTTGAGTATTTTTTTGGTAATTACTTTTTCAGAAAGGGCTGCCGGATAAGTAACTATAAGTTTGGTAGATGATGATTTGCTTAATGCACCAAGCACCTCAGCACGCATTAACACATTGGCATTATCTGTTTGTTCTAATTGGTAAGGATTTCTGTATGAATTAGGGAAAAAAAGGACTTTATCTTCTCCAGCAACACGTTCTAAATCATTAAAGAAATAGGCTGCCTCTTCTTTATCATTAAGAATAATAAAAAAATTAACCGGCAAATTTTCATAAACGGCATTTGCATAAAAAGCAACTGCAGAACCCAACAATCCTTTTAAATGAATATGAGAAAGTTCATTCTCTTGAAGCTGCTGAACTATTCTTTTAGTCTGAGAGGTGTTAAGATAAATAGATTTTATATCGCTTGAATTCATTAAGCACAAATTTACTATTCATTTTCTAATCTACACTTCTCATTTTGCTTACTTCTTCTAAATTTTTCATCGATAAATTAAACACTTTTATCAGTAATTAACACCTTTTCAACCTATAAAACATAAGTATAAACACTTATTTATTAGTATTTATGAAACATTTTTACTTAATTTACATATAATTTAGGCTACGTAATTATACTTACACATGAAACAATTTATACTTATTCTAATAGCAATTGTATTATATTCAGAAGCTAATAGCCAAGCCATACAGATTGGCTCAGGAACTACCGAAAACACCATTACCCAAGCCTCTCCTGTTAATACTTATTTTAGAAGACAAGTAGCTCATTTTGTTTATACTCGTCAGGAATTAAATGCTGCTGGCATAACAGGGGTAAACGCATTAACTCAAATGGGATTTTTTATAACTACCAATCCATTATTTGATATTCCAGGATATACTATAAAAATGAAGCATACTAACCGACAAAATTCCAATAATTTAGGAGCTACAGGTTGGACTACAATAAAAAATGCTTTTACTTATGCTCCGGAACCAAGAGGTTTTGATATGATTATTTTAGATAATCCGTTTACTTGGGATGGAACAAGCAACATTGCTATAGAAATTTGTTGGTCTCAAATTCAACCTACTTGGGATGCTTCAGGACAATGTAGAATTTATAATGCAAACAATGGGTACAGTTACCGACAAGATGATAATGGAGGGAGTATTTGTGGACAAACTCCAAATGCAAGAGCAAATTACAAACCTCAAATTCAATTTATTTTTAAATCAACTTCTACTTGGAATGGTGCTGTAAGTACTGATTGGTTTAATCCTAATAACTGGGATGCCGATGTTCCTACTACCATTATGAACGCATTAATTCCAGCAGGAATGCCAAACTACCCTATAGTTACTGGAAATAGTGCTGTCTGTAAGAATTTAATAGTAGATAATGGAGCCACACTAACTTTAGGTGCAGCAGCAAATATTGATATATATGCTGACTTTAACAATAATGGTACTTTTGTCCCATCAACAGGAAACTTAACATTTAAAGGAGATGTAGTAAACAATTTGAATTTAATCGGAACTCAAAATATTTACGACTTAACTATTGATAACGTAAATGGAGCTACTATAAATAGCGGAAATGTTAACCTTACGGGAACATTAAACATCGGCATTGCCACAGGAAATTTTAATACCAATAACGCATTAACACTCATTTCTGATTCGGCAGGTACAGCTAGAATTAATGAACTAACTACAAAATGTAAATATACATTAGATATGTTTGACAGTTATGGCGATAGCTGGAATGGAGCTTATATTACTGCCTATATTGATAATGTTCCTGTAGGTGATTTCTATGCTAAACGTTCAAATTCTTCAAGTGATATTTATGTTCCTACGGGATCAACGTTGAGTCTCGAATATACCGCAGGAAATTATGAAAATGAAAATACTTATACCCTTTCCTTAAACAATACGGTAATTTTTAGTGATGGAGCAACACCTACGGTTGGAATAAATGTTTTTACCACTGTTGCTGCATGTACTTTCTTTAATCCTATTTCAGGAAATATTACCATGCAACGATATATAGATGCAGGAGCTACCAATTGGAGATTTTTAGGCTCATCTGTTACAGGAGCTAGTATTGCTGATTTAAGTAGCAGCTTTATTACTAGTGGCTTCCCCGGATCAGATTTTCCAAATTGGCCAACAGCTGCTAATCCTTGGCCTTCAATTTATTTTTATGATGAAAGTTTACCGGGAGCTCAAAGCAACGGATTTACACCTCCTAGCAGTGCTTCAGATATTATTGGAGTTGGCGAAGGACTTTGGGTTTGGAGTGGAGACACCATTACAGGAACTCAACCATTTACTGTTGATGTTACCGGTCCGCCAAATGTGGGGGATATAAGTTTACCTCTTTCATATACCAATTCAGGTTTGCCAGCAGAAGATGGTTGGAACATGATGGCAAACCCTTATCCTTCATCTATCGATTGGGATAATACCAACATATTAAAAGTAGGAATTAATGCAGCAATTTATATTTGGAATCCAGACAACCAACAATTTGCCAGTTATGTTGCTGGGTTTGGCACCAACGGAGGCTCTAATATTATTGCTTCCTCTCAAGCCTTTTGGGTGCAAAGTGCTAATGGTTCAGCAACTATTACATTTAGAGAGGCTTCCAAAACAAGTACAACTGGTAGTTTTTTGAAAACAATAAATAACCAACCATTCAAAATTATTACTACTAACACTAATGGAAGTGACGAAATGATAATTCATTTTAATAATAGCACTACTAACCAATATGATGGTGGTTTTGATGCTCATAAATTACCTTCTGACAACACCCTACTACCTATGATAGCAAGTATTATGGGTAACAATATGTTTTCTATTAATCAACTGCCGGAGCAAGAAATTAATATCCCTATAAAAATTCTTACAGGTGTTACAGGAGCACATACCATCGAAGCAGAAAACATCTCAGATTTAGGCAATATTTCTTGTTTGATTTTGGAAGATTTACAAACAGGAAACATGTATGATTTGAATCAAATGAGCACTATAAATGTTACCTTATACGATACTACCATTTCTGCCAGGTTTTTATTACACATTGGAGCTCCAAAACATATCGACATCAATGAAATTAGCTGTGTAAACCAACAAGATGGCGAAATAGCTTTTGCAAAAAACAGTACTTCTCCTTTTGACATTACCTGGAGAGATGCTAACAATAATGTGGTGTCATCAAAAAACAATGTACTAATGTATGATACACTAAGCAACCTTGCTAATGGAATCTATACCATTGAAACTACAGATGCACTTTGTGGAAATACAGTAGATACCGTGGAACTAACCAATCCGTTACCAATAGTGGCAACATTCACCACTGCTAAAGATACTTTTGCTATTAGTGAGCAAATTAACTTCAATAATCAATCAACTAATGCAATTAATTATTTATGGAATTTTGGTGATGGAAATACTTCAACGTTACCCAGTCCAACACACGCTTACATGCAACCCGGTTCGTATTTAGCAAAACTAAGAGCTTCTCAAAACAGCAATTGTTATCAAGAAATTGACAAGCTAATTACCGTTAGTAATACCGTTGTATCTGTTGATGAAATAACATCAAATGAAGTTAAAATATGGACAATAGATAACTATATCCAAATGGAGTTTTTAGCTACTAAAAAATATACTGAAGTTGAAATTAGAGATTTATCCGGCAAATTAATTTTTTCCAAAAACATAACTAATTCAACTTATGAAAAAATTAATACAACCAACTGGAGTGAAGCGGTATATTTAGTGACATTACTAAATGATAAAGGAAGTAAGAAAGTAAAAAAAGTGATAATTATTAATTAATTTAATCTTCAAAAACTTTAGTTCCTTCGGTGCAGTTTTTACAGATATCTATAGCTTGTCTGTTAGTCAATATGTTTTTTCTAAACAATTGGTACGCCTCAGATTTCCAAAGTTCTTTAAAATTGGATGTTGATATATCTCCTAACTGATGTTGAGCATCTTTATCAAAACAACAAGGCACCACCTTTCCATCCCAAGTAATTACACATGAACTCCACATGCGCCAACATTCGTTGAGCATTTTGTTTTTTAAAGTGAATTTTCCGTTAGGCAGTTTTTTATAACGAGAATATTTCTCATTCTTCGGAATAAGTGGATTTCCGTTTTCGTAGTTATATACCTGAGCCGTTTTAAAACGAATTTCATCAACACCCAACTCTTTTGCCAATAACTTTGCTTCCTCTATTTGATGTTCGTTAGGTTGTACTACCAAAAACTGAAAAATAACATAAGGCGTTTTAGATTGAAGCTCTTTTTTCCATTTTAAGATATTTTTTGTTCCAGTCAGCACCTTATCTAACTTTCCATGAATACGATAATTCTCATACACTTCTTGAGTAATACCATCAATAGAAATAATCAATCTATCCAATCCCGATTCTATAGTTTTTTTAGCTGTTTCATCTGTAAAAAAATGTGCATTGGTTGATGTAGCCGTATAAATATTTTGTTGGTGAGCGTAGGTGACCATATCCAAAAAGTTAAGATTAATAAATGGTTCTCCCTGAAAATAAAAATTCAAGTAAAAAACATGTTTTTTTACCTTGTTGATGGTCTGTTGGTAAAATGGATTTCTAAGATTTCCTTCGGGACGAGAAAATTGTTTTAGTCCGCTCGGACATTCAGGACAACCTAAATTACAAGCTGTGGTAGGTTCAATAGTTAAACTCATAGGCAAGCCTACTATTTTTCCTGATTTGGTAAGTTTTGAAAGATGATAACTGAAATATAATCCGATAATATTAATCCCTCTGACAAAAGTGATTTTCTTTAAAATACTAATATTATCATGTTTCAAAAGTGCCATTTGGTAAAGTTAGTGAAAACAAATTGATGCAACACACATCACATTCTACACTTTAGTTTTCATCCTCTTTTTTCAAGATGGCATTCCACCCTTGGGCAGTAAGTTCATGAACCGTATCTCCATTAGAAACAAACTCGTACTTGCCTTTATCAGAAGTTATATGTCCGATAATAGCAACTCTTTTTTGTTCTTTTATCTTCTCATAATCTTCTAAAGAAATGGTGAAAAGCAATTCATAATCTTCACCACCATTTAATGCACAAACAGAAGGGTTTAAATTCATTTCTTCAGCTGTAGAAACCGTTAAAGGGTCAATAGGAATCTTGTCTTCATAAATAGTACATCCTACTTCCGATTGAGTACAAATATGAATAATTTCGGAAGAAAGTCCATCAGAAATATCTATCATAGAAGTAGGTTGAACGCCTAATTCTTTAAACATTTCAATCACATCTTGTCGTGGTTCAGGCTTTAGTTGTCTTTCTAACACATAATCGTATCCCGAAAAATCAGGTTGAATAGATGGATTTTCATTAAAAATTTGTTTTTCTCTTTCTAGTAATTGTAAGCCCATAAAAGCACCACCTAAATCGCCCGACACACAAATTAAATCATTTTCTTTAGCTCCATTTCTGTAAACTATTTCTTTCTTTTCTGCTTCTCCAACAGCAGTTATACTTATAATCAACCCTGAATTTGATGAAGTAGTATCGCCACCAACCAAGTCAACTCCATAAATTTCGCAAGCCAACAACATTCCTTCATACAATTCTTCTAAAGCTTCAATAGAAATTTTATTAGAAACAGCAATAGAAACAGTAATTTGAGTAGGTACTGCATTCATAGCATAAACATCCGAAAGATTAACTGTAACAGCCTTATATCCTAAATGCTTAAATGGTGTATAAATCAAATCAAAATGGATGCCCTCTACCAACATGTCAGTAGTTACCACAATTTGTTTATTTTTAGACGGTGCAATTACAGCAGCATCATCACCAACACCTTTAACAGAAGTTGGGTTTTTTAATTTTATTTGAGAAGTAAGGTGATTGATTAATCCAAATTCACCAAGATTCTCAATTTCTTTGGGGTTATTTTTATCTTCAAACATAAGGCAAAGGTAAGAATTTCATTTATTGAACAATCTATTTAAATTTAGATTTACTTTTTTCACTTTTTCTTTGTTTCAATACCACATTTTAGGTACTTTTGCCCTAATTTAGAATTAATCTAAATAATTGAATTATGATAACAGTTTCAGAAAACGCAAAAAGACAAGCAATTAAGCTAATGCAGGACGATAATGCTCCTGAAGGAAGCTTTGTTAGAGTTGGTGTTAAAGGTGGTGGATGCTCTGGTTTAACTTATGATTTATCTTTTGACCACATCATCAATGAAGATGATAAAATTTTTGAAGATAACGGCATGAAAGTCGTTTGCGACAAAAAAAGCATTCTATACCTTGCCGGAACAGAACTTGATTTTTCAGGTGGACTTAATGGTAAAGGCTTTATTTTTAAAAACCCTAACGCTAACAGAACTTGCGGTTGTGGGGAAAGTTTCTCACTTTAAGTAGAAAGTTGATAAAGTTTGTAAAGTAAAAACCAAATGGACAAATAAACTTTACAAACTAAACTAATAAACTAATAAAATGGCATACACAGAAGACGATTTAAAAGAAGAATTAAAAGATAAAGAGTACAAATACGGCTTTACTTCCAATATTGAAGCTGACAAACTTCCTCCCGGATTAAACGAAGAGGTGATACACTTAATTTCTGCTAAGAAAAATGAGCCGGAATGGATGTTGGAATACCGTTTAAATGCTTTCAGAGCATGGCAAAAAATGGTTGAACCAGAATGGGCTCATGTGCATTATCCAAAGGTTGATTTTCAAGCATTGTCTTATTATTCAGCTCCTAAAAAGAAAGGAGATGTGAAATGGGAAGACATAGACCCTGAAATGAAAGCTACTATGGATAAATTGGGAATCTCTATGGATGAACAAAAAGCACTATCGGGTGTTGCCGTTGATTTCGTGTTCGATTCAGTTTCCGTAAAAACTTCTTTTCAAGAAAAACTAAAAGAATTAGGGATAATTTTCTGCTCGTTTAGCGAAGCTGTTCAAAATCATCCTGAATTGGTAAAAAAATACATTGGAACAGTTGTTCCAACTTCTGATAATTTCTACGCAGCTTTAAATTCTGCAGTATTCTCTGATGGTTCTTTTTGCTACATTCCAAAAGGAGTACGATGCCCTATGGAACTTTCTACTTATTTTAGAATAAACGAAGCCAACACCGGACAGTTTGAAAGAACATTGGTAGTAGCTGATGAAGGAAGCTATGTCAGCTACCTAGAAGGTTGTACTGCTCCATCTCGAGATGAAAACCAATTACATGCTGCTATTGTTGAGCTAATTGCTTTAGACAATGCCGAAATAAAATATTCAACAGTACAAAACTGGTTTCCTGGCGATAAAGAAGGTAAAGGTGGTGTATATAATTTTGTAACCAAAAGAGGTATTTGCCACAAGAATGCTAAAATTTCGTGGACACAAGTAGAAACAGGATCTGCCGTTACTTGGAAATATCCATCTTGTATTTTAAAAGGCGACAATTCTATTGGCGAATTTTACTCAGTAGCGGTAACCAACCACTACCAACAAGCTGATACAGGAACAAAAATGATTCATTTAGGAAAAAATACTAAAAGTACCATTATCTCTAAAGGAATATCAGCCGGACATAGCAACAACTCTTACCGAGGATTAGTGCAAATACATAAAAATGCTAGCAATGCAAGGAATTTTACACAATGTGATTCATTGTTGATGGGCGACCAATGTGGAGCTCATACTTTCCCGTACATTGAAGCAAAAAACAGTACTGCTAAAATAGAACATGAAGCCACTACTTCAAAAATTGGCGAAGACCAAATATTCTATTGCAACCAAAGAGGAATAGATACCGAAAAAGCGATTAATTTAATTGTTAACGGTTACGCTAAAGAAGTATTAAATAAACTACCTATGGAATTTGCTGTTGAAGCACAAAAACTATTGGAAATTAGTTTGGAGGGGTCAGTAGGATAAGCCCCCTCTAACTCCCCCGAAGGGGGAGAACACACTACTAGATAGAAAATGAGAATAATTAGAAATTTAAAATTGATAACTAAATATAAATATTAACAAATAACAAAAGCCTCCCTTTCGGGGAGGTTGGAGGGGCTTATTATGATTAAAATAAATAACTTACATGCCAGTATTGATGGTAAAGAAATCTTAAAAGGAATTAACCTTGAAGTAAAAGCAGGTGAAGTACATGCTATTATGGGACCAAATGGTTCAGGAAAAAGCACCTTATCCTCTGTTTTAGCTGGAAGAGAAGAATATGAAGTTACTGAAGGTTCAGTTGAGTTTGATGGTGAAGATTTGCTGGATTTATCTCCAGAAGATAGAGCTAGAGAAGGATTGTTTCTAGCATTTCAATATCCGGTAGAAATTCCGGGAGTAAGCAACATCAACTTCCTAAAAACAGCTATCAACGAAAAAAGAGCTTACCTTAACCAAGAACCTGTTTCTGCCAAAGAATTTTTGGGGATGGTAAAAGAAAAATCGGCATTAGTAGAATTAGACTCAAAATTGGCTAATCGTTCGGTAAACGAAGGTTTTTCTGGTGGTGAGAAAAAAAGAAACGAAATTTTCCAGATGGCAATGTTAACTCCTAAATTGGCTATTTTGGATGAAACTGATTCAGGATTAGACATTGATGCGCTAAGAATTGTTGCCAATGGGGTAAACAAATTAAAATCACCAAACAATGCTACTATTGTTATTACGCATTATCAACGCTTGTTAGATTATATTGTTCCTGATTTTGTGCATGTGTTATACAACGGAAAAATTGTTAAATCCGGAGGAAAAGAATTAGCGATAGAATTAGAAGAAAAAGGATATGATTGGATAAAATCTGAAAATGTTGAATTATAAATGTTAGGTTACACATCTATTATTTAAAATTCAAAACTTAAAATTTAACATTCCAAAAATGACAACAGCAGAACTAACAAAAAAAGATGCTTTCTTAGCCACATTATCACCTCTTCAGTTTAATGAAGATAGCTATTTTGAAGGCTTACGAAATAATGCCCAAAATGAACTTAAAGAATTGGATTTTCCTACTTCTAAAACGGAATATTGGAAATACACAAGGCTAGGAAAAATCGTTAACAATACTTATACACTTGGCCAGCCTGAGAAAATTGACATCACTAATTTTTTAATTCCAAACTTAGAAGCACAAGTGTTGGTAATTATTAACGGGCATATAGCTACCGATTTATCTGATTTTACTTCGGTAGATGGTGTTACACTAACTTCACTTTCAGCAGCTAAAAAACAGGGATTTGAAAGATTAAAAAAACATTTCAATCAGTTTACTCAAGATAAAAAAGAAATATTTTTAGCTTTAAATAATGCTTTCCATACCGATGGTATTTATTTGGAAGTAGCTAAAAACAAAATCGTTGAAAAACCATTGCACATCATCAACATCACTACTGGAAATAATACGATTTCGCTAAGCAGAAATTTATTTACTGCTAATGCTGGTAGTCAGGTGAAAATCATCGAATCTTTTATCAATATTCGTGGCGAAAAAAATTTTAACAACCATGTTACAGAGATATTTGTAGCTGAGAATGCTCACTTGGAGTACAATAAAATTCAAGATAAAAAAGAAACTAATTTTAGTGTTGCTACCGAACAAGTTTACCAAGAAGCCAACAGCAATTTTACCATTAATACCGCTACCTTTAATGGTGCATTAGTAAGAAATAACTTAAACATTGAAGTAGATGCATCCAACTGCGAAACTAACCTCAACGGATTATATTTAGGAAAAAATAAAGACCATATTGACAACCATACAGTAGTTGACCATAAAAAACCACATTGCAACTCCAACGAAGTTTACAAAGGTATTTTGGATGATGAATCAACAGGTGTATTTAACGGAAAAGTGTTTGTACGACAAGATGCACAAATTACCAATGCTTTTCAGCAAAACAATAACATTTTGCTAACCGATAATGCTACGGTAAATTCAAAACCTGAGTTAGAAATTTATGCCGATGATGTAAAATGTAGTCATGGCTCTACCACAGGACAAATTGATGAAGAAGCTATTTTTTACTTACAATCGAGAGGAATTTCGAAAAAAGGAGCCTTAAAATTAATGATTAATGCTTTTGCTAAAGATGCGTTAGAAAGAATTTCTATTGAAGCATTACAAGCGTATATTGATAATAAAATTGAACAAGAATTGGAGTAATTGCTTAATGTGGGGATGAGTAAATGTGTAGATTTGATTATTTTTAAAAACAAAAACTGTGGAAGCAACAACATATAAGTTGAATGTAGAAGAGATTAGAAAAGACTTCCCCATCCTTCACCGCCAAGTGAACGGGAAACCATTAATCTATTTTGATAATGGTGCTACTTCGCAAAAACCTCAATATGTAATAGATGTTATTAATCGTTATTACCAACACGAAAACAGCAACATACATAGAGGAATTCATACACTTAGTCAGGAAGCTACCGATGCTTATGAAAAAGCCCGAACAACGGTGCAGCAGTTTATTAATGCAAAACATAATCACGAAGTAATCTTTACTAGTGGTACCACAGGAAGCGTCAATTTAGTAGCTTCTAGCTTTGGAAAAAAACACATTCAGGCAGGCGATGAAATTATTATTTCCACCATGGAACATCATTCCAATATTGTTCCGTGGCAAATGCTATGCGAAGAAAAAGGAGCTGTTTTAAAAGTAATTCCAATCAACGACAAAGGTGAATTGCTGATAGATGAGTTTAAAAAACTGCTTTCGCCTAAAACAAAATTAGTAGCTGTAACACATGTTTCTAACACATTAGGAACCATAAACCCTGTAAGAGAAATTATAAAATTGGCTAAAAAAGCTGGAGCTTTCGTGCTAATTGACGGAGCACAAGCAGTTCCGCACACCAAAGTTGATGTTCAAGCGCTGGATTGCGATTTTTATGCTTTTTCGGGACATAAAATGTTCGGTCCCACAGGTGTAGGAATTTTATATGGAAAGGAAGCCATTTTAAATGAATTACCTCCCTACCAAGGTGGTGGCGATATGATTAAAACCGTAACTTTTGAAAAAACCACTTATAACGAATTACCTCATAAGTTTGAAGCAGGAACACCCAACATTGTTGGTGGACTGGGTTTAGCAGCTGCCATTGATTATATGAATAAGATTGGTCTCACCAACATTGAAGCCTACGAGCATGAGTTATTAAACTACGCCACCGAAAAAATAAAGAAAATAGAAGGGGTTAGAATAATAGGAGAAGCTGCCAACAAAGCAAGTGTATTATCTTTTTTAGTAGATGGCACACATCCATCTGACATTGGGATGATTATAGACAAATTGGGAATAGCTATTAGAACCGGACACCATTGTACCGAACCACTAATGAACCGCTTTGATATTCCCGGAACGGCAAGAGCCTCATTTGCTTTTTATAATACCAAAGAGGAAATTGATACTTTTATACTTGCTTTGGAAAGAGCACTGAAAATGTTATTGTGAGTTTGTAAAGTAAAAAGTTAGAAAGTAAAAAAATGAAGATAGATAGATTTGAAGATATTATTGCATGGCAAAAATCGAAACAGCTTACTCTTATTATTTATAAAGAATTTAAGGATAGTAGAGACTTTGGTTTTAAAGACCAAATTCAAAGAGCTGCTGTTTCTGTTATGAATAATATTGCTGAAGGATTTGAAAGAAAATCCAATAATGAATTTAAATACTTTTTATATATTGCTAAAGGTTCTTGTGGAGAAGTACGTTCTATGCTTTATTTGGCTAAAGAATTAAACACCATTTCTAAAGAAAGTTTTGATGAAAAATATCAACTTGCTGAAGAAATATCCAAGGTTCTTTCAGGATTAATAAAAACTTTATAAACTTT